>CAVFXW010000001.1:0-74537 GCA_963626675.1 Clostridium sp. CAG:452
TTTTTCTTTAAAAGTGTGTCAAATGAGAGGAAAATATCGTAAACTCAAATTGGTGAGGAAAAAAAATGAAGAAACTGTTAGTTCTTTTACTTGTTCTTGTTTTAGGATTTTCCCTATTTGCATCTAATTTACACTTTGTCTTCGGAGATTTGAGTCAGCATCCCGATATTCTATATGGTTTTGCACCTTCCTATGTACTTCTTGGTGTTGGCTACAATTTACCCGAGCTCATTGAAGGAAATACAACAGATATTCGTCTTCTTGTCGGAGAGGGATATTCTCAGCGTCTTATGTGGCGCAATGAGGATACGGGCGCGAATATGTACGGAACGTGGAATAATGATACAGCGCTCAGATTCAACGTGTGGCAAAATGAGATGTCGCTTAGGTTTGTACAGGGATTTCTTAAAAGCAGTGTAGACGATAAGGATCTCTTCACCCTCACGCTATATCTCAATGGAAGATATGAACGCTACTATTCATCGTCATCATTTCTCTTCATGAATTTCAAGGGTACATTGGATGAGGTCATTGAAGAGGACTACAACGGAGGAATTTATCCTGAACTTAATGGACGAAAAGATTTCCTAGGACTGGAATTTGCTGCCTCATTGAAGTTCGATATCATGAAGGATACCATCCATACAAATGATGGGCTCTGGTCGAGAATTGATGTCAAGTTTGCACCGGCTCTTCTAAATAAGAGTGGGGCGGGGCACGCTCAATATTATTCGATCGTTTCTAATACTGTTGGGGCGAAGACTCTCTATAGTTACACCTCAGACACTGGCAAATCACTTTTCAGTATTGCACTTGTTGATAGAGTGAATGCATCTTATACATCTGGAGACGCCGTACCTTCATTTATACAGGGCCCGGTATCTCTCGGACGTAAGGTCAGAGGATTCAATACATATACCTATGGAACCCAATTCAGCGTAGTGAATAATCTGGACCTTCGTTTTGCTGGCCCGGATCTTGGAATAAATGGTATCGCTCCTAGAATTAACCTCTTTCTTGATTGTGGTTATGGTTGGGGCAAGGTTTTTAACACCAATATTTCTGAAAAGAATTTTCTCGCTTCTGTTGGTGTACAAGTTACGATGTGTTTCTTTGACTTCATCGATCTCGGATATGAAGTTAACTATCTTCTCGTTGATAAGGATAAGTACACTCAAAGCGGAAAGAAGATTACAACTAATTTCACATTCTTCCTTGATTTCTGATAAGAGGCCCCCGGTGGGCCTCTCATAATTACATTGTTAAGCTTTTGATTATCACTATCTCAGTGATAGCATTCGTTATGATATATGAAGTAAATTCTCTTCCCTTCTTTATTCTGCGTTATTCATTCAGAGTGAGATTGCTCTCCACACGTTATTTCTCATCGTAAGGGTTGGGGGAAGCAAGAATAGAGTGAATAGTGAGTCCGATTTTCTCGATTTTTGTTTTCTTCTCTTCTAATTCATATTCCTCAACATATGGAATTGTGAACACAGTTCCTTCTTCAGATATTCTAGCTCTTGGTTTAAAGCCATTAAATATAAGTGCGTTGTACTTCTCTGTGGCCGACGTATTTTCTTCCATCTCGAGTATTATTGAATACCACCCACTTCCGTCGTTATCTGTGGCAGTCTCTTCGATTCGACTTCCTTTTAGTAGCTTAACGTTTACATTTGTGTCGCCGTTTCCGTAGATGCCGAGTTCCGTTAGTGTTTTTCGACTGAGTGCAAGGTCTCTGTTAGTAAGAGTCGTTGGAAGTGCTCCTACAACCTTTACTCGGACAGTGAGGGAGTTATAAGTTATTTCGATGATCGAATCTTTTGAGTAGTTGTCTGAGAAGGCAACATTCTCGTCATCTCGTTCTCCTGAGTAGAATGCAATATCTGCATGAAGAGAGAACACCATAGTTAGAAACAATATAAAAATGATTAATTTTTTCACGAATAAAATTATAGAAGAGCAATAGATAAAAGGCAACAAGAGGAGATTGAATGCTGTTGAACAAAGAGAGTCTCTTTGTCATAATCAAATCATGAGTGAAAATAATAATCAATCTGCCCACTGGGCAGATATAATGGCTGAAAAGATTATAAGAGAGAAGGGAGAGAAGGATCTCTATACATGTGCTAGTGGCATTACGCCTTCCGGCACTGTTCATATCGGAAATTTCAGAGAAATCATTACTGTCGAACTTGTTGTACGTTGTCTTAGGGAACGCGGCAAGAATGTTAGGTTTATTTACTCTTGGGATGACTATGATGTTTTCAGAAAAGTCCCGAAGAATATGCCTGATAAGGAGCTTCTTGAGAAATATCTTCGTAAGCCTATTACATTAGTTCCAGATACTAAACATCGTGCAGACAACTATGCACGTGGCAATGAAGTCGATGTCGAGAATATTCTCCCGACAGTAGGCGTCTTCCCGGAGTTCTTGTATCAAGCTGAAAGATATAGAACAAATGTCTACGCTGAAGACATAAAAACTGCTCTAGAGCATAGAGAAGAAATAAGAGAGGCTCTAAACGAATATCGAACAGAGCCGCTTAGCCAGTCGTGGTGGCCTGTTTCAGTCTTTTCTTCATTCACTGATAGAGATAACACTACTGTTCTCGATTGGGATGGTGAGTATGCTCTTACTTATCGTGATGATGAATTGGGGAAGACCGAGACAATCGATATAAGAAAGACACCTAATACGAAGCTCCCATGGCGTGTTGATTGGCCGATGCGCTGGACAAAAGAGGGTGTTGATTTTGAGCCGGGTGGAAAGGATCACCTAACTGAAGGCGGAAGCTATGATACTGCAAAGAAGGTCGTTCTAGCTTTTGGAGGCACCGCACCTGTATCGATGAGATATGATTTTGTACGACTTAAGGGAATGGGAGGAAAGATCTCCTCTTCTGGTGGAGATGTTGCAGATTTATATGATGTTCTTGCAATATATCCTCCAGAGGTTGTCCGTTACCTCTTTGTAGGTACAAAGCCACAAAGTGAGTTTGCAATATCATTTGATCTTGATGTGCTCAAGATTTACGAGGACTATGATAACTGTGAGCGTATATATTTCGGTCTTCTTCCTGTAAAAGAACAGAGACTGGAAAAGGAAAAGAGAATCTATGAGCTCAGCCAAGTCAGCGATAAGGCTATTCCTACAGAGCCTGGATACCAGATTCCATTTAGGCATCTATGCAATTATGTTCAGATTTACTCAGGCGATACAGAAAAGGTTCTCTCAAGACTTTCTGATGCAACAGAGAGCCAAAAAGAGAGACTCAAGGTTAGAATAGAATGTGCGAAAAACTGGCTCAGAGACTATGCGCCGGAGGAGTTTAAGTTCTCTCTTCAGAAAGAGGGGGACGAACTCTATCAAGCATCAGATAACGAGAGAAAGGCTATAAGAGATTTTGCCTCTTATGTCGAGAAATATCTTGATGAAATGGATGAAAAAGAGTTTTCCAATTATATCTATCAATCGGCATCTGATAATGGACTCGAGAATGCAGATTTCTTTAGAGTAATCTATACAGTTCTCATCGGAAAGGAGAAGGGGCCGAAGCTTGCAGGATTTGTTAAAGCCTGTGGCAGCGAGACGATTCTTCCTATCCTTAATAGGTATTGACAACTACCCCGGAGAAAATCCGGGGTCTTCACTTTTAGTGACACTTCCTTTGACTGGAAACGAGGGTAAATAAATTGCTGAGTTAATTTTTGAAGACTTTATCGAGGATGATCGAGTTCTGTCTCCATTTTTCAGCGGTCTTTACCTGCAGATTAAGGCTTACAGTGCATGAAGGAAAGATATTTTTTATCTCGCGCATTGACTCTGTTCTTATTCTCTTGATGTTACTTCCGCCTTTACCGACTATGAAGCCTTTCTGGCCGTCACGTTCGACAGATATGAACGCTCTTATCCAGACATCTTTTTTCTCTTCGTCGTACTCGAGATCCGACACTTCGACATATATAACGTGTGGAAGTTCATCTGTTAAATTTGATATGGTCTTTTCTCTGATGATTTCGCTTATTCTGAATTCTAGGTCTTGGTCGGTATATTGATTTTCATCATACATGAGTTCTCCTTCCGGAGCGTTTTTAAAGAGTGCAATCAATATCTCATCTATGCCTTCGTCATTGAGAGCAGAGGCTACAAAGGTTTCAACTCCCGGAAGATTTTTGCCCAGAAAGAATTCTGCGTCTTCAATGTTTTCTTTGCTCAATATATCCTTCTTATTTATTACTGCGATTGTCTTAACACGGGATGAAAGAATCATCTTCGAGATTGCCTCTTCCTCCACGCCGGCTAGTCTTTTTCCGTCGAGCACATAAAGGATGAGATCACTGTCTTTAAGTGAGGAGATTGTTATTTCCTGCATTCTCTTATTTATCGTTTTGTCCGATAAGTGATAGCCCGGTGTATCTGTGAAGACAATTTGTCCGCGACTGTCTGTATAGATTCCTCTTATTCTGTTTCTTGTTGTCTGCGGCGTCGGACTTGTTATTGAAACTTTCATTTCACATATTGTATTGACTAGGGTTGATTTACCACTGCTGGGTCTTCCTATTACAGATACTGTTGCGCTTTTCATGATAATTATTATTGATGAGAAAGAAGAAAAATTCTACATGCATTTCCCAAAGTTATCTAAATAAGCTATTATCTTTATATGAACGAAAATAAACAGAACATAGATCCGAGTTTACTCGACAAACTTATGAAAACCCGCTCTGTCATGCTCAGCGGCGAAATTAATAAGGATACGGCAAACGATTTTGCCGTCCGCATGCTTGTTCTTGACAGCGAGAGCAATGACCCGATTACCGTATATATAAACTCTCCCGGCGGAGATGTTGATTCTGGTTTTGCCATTTATGATACGATTCGTTTCGTCTCTTCTCCTGTAACTGTTGTGGGAATGGGCCTTGTTGCATCTGCTGCTGCTCTCATCTTTCTTTCTGTAGATAAGAATAAGCGTCTTGCTTTCGAGAATTCGACATATCTTATTCATCAACCACTCTCCCAACTCAAGGGAACTGCAATCGATTTGGATATATATGCTGAGAAGCTTGAAGCGTTGAGATATAAGCTTGACGGTGTTATAGCTAGGGCAACTGGTAAGAGTGTCGAAGAAGTCTCATCTGATACGGAAAGAGACCATTGGCTAACAGCAGAAGAAGCTCTGGAGTATGGCCTCGTGGGCAAAATTATTAGAAAAAAAGAAGAGATCTAAATAAAAGCTCTTAATAAACATTTTGACAAAAAGAAGAGAAAAAATGCTATATAAGCATGTGGATAGTATTTTTTCTTTTTCTTCTCTTTTTCACATCCTGTTCTCCTGAGACGGAGAGCAATGTCTTTACAATTACAAGTTGGAATGCCTATTGTTTTTTTGATGGTGTGGACAATTCAACTGAATATACAGAGTTTACATCTTCTAACGGTTATACAAGAGAGAAATACAGGGCACGTATAATATCGAGCGTAAGATACATGACTAATCTTATGCGTGATAGTGACATAATAATATTGGAGGAGATAGAGTCGGAGGATGTCCTGAGTGACTTATTAGAAGGGGGATTGAAGAGAGTCGGTTTTACTTATTACGGACTTGCTCAAAGAAAAGACGGAGAGCTTGCTGTCGGCTTCATATCGAAAATAAAGCCCTCGTCTTTTTCTCTTCATATGACAGAGTCTTCTCGTCCTATTCTAGAGATAAAGCTCCTTTTTAAAGGAGAGATGGTCACTCTTCTTGCTGTCCATCTTAAAAGTCAGCTGAATGACAAGAGCATGAGAGAGGAGGAGATGAGGCTACTGCTCTCCCTCATAGAGGAGAAAGAAGGCGAGAATGTAATAGTAATCGGGGATTTTAACTCCGATTGTATCCTGGGGGACGAAATGGGAGATGTAAGAAAAGGTAACAGCTTTATCCTAAAGCTTACCGGCGACGGTTCGAAGGCCCATTCTGGAATACTGTTTTCCCCATATATTGATTACGGATCTCCTCTTCAAGGCGGCTCATATTACTACGACGGAACATGGTACACATATGATAATGCACTTCTTACAAGTTCCTTCTTTGATGGAGAAGGACTGGAATATTTAGATTTCAGTATTATCTCTTCTGCTGAAGCAAAGACAACATCCGGGATTCCTCTTAAGTATGATAAAAGTACCGAGAGTGGTTATTCTGACCACTTTGCCATAAAACTCACATGTCGTTATTATTAGTCTAATATGGAAGAGAACCTTGATGAAATACTTCTTGGAGGGCAGACATTCTCCTGGAGAAAAGCAGAAGACGGTACATTTCAGGCAGCCCTCAATGGAAGAGTGTATAGAATAAAGAGCATTGATGATTGCAGGAGTGACAATTTTCTACGCCGTTATTTTGATCTTGATTTCGACTATGATACGGCTAGAAAAGAGATTATGGATAAGGATGACATATTAAGGAAAGCTGTCGAGCAAGTTGGAAAGATAAGGATCCTTAAACAAGATGAATGGACAAGCGCCATATCATTCATACTTTCACAAAACAACAACATAAAACGCATCACATCTCTTTATAATAAGATCTCAGAGAAGTATGGGAAAAAAATAGAGGAAGGCTTCTATTCATTCCCGAGTCCGGATGATATGAGAAATGCAACGGAAGAGGAACTCAGGATGCTTGGGGTTGGCTTTCGTGCTCCGTTTATATTAAGTGCCATTGAGCATAAGGATATCTTTGAAGAGGTGAAGAGTCTTGATTTTGATTCTGCTTTGTTAAAGCTTGAAACTATAAAGGGTATAGGCGTCAAGGTCGCGTCATGTATTCTTATCTTCGGCTACGGGAGAAAAGAAGGCTTCCCGATAGATACTTGGATTAAAAAGTGCCTGGAGATGTTCTACCGCGATGTTGATACGGAATATTTTGCACCTCACAAGGCACTTTGTCAGCAATACTTATTTTCTTATATGAGAATGAAGGATAAAAATAAATAAATCATTGTCATATAAGATATTAAACACGATGTGCTATATTATCTACTTGCTTTTATCACAGTTGCACTGTTACCTTCAAGAGAGTTGTATACAACAAGATATTTGCCGTCTGGGGATATATCGAGGGTGTCATTTGTCGTTGTGTCGAGAGAAATGGAAGATCCTCTTATTAGATGATATACATCATCTTCTATTCCCGGAGTAAGTGTGATGAGCTTTTTGTTCTCATTGTCAATCATATAGCCGAAACGAACATCCTGACACATCTTTATCGTCCCTATCTTTCCAGATGTAAGTTCCTCAAAATGATATTGTTCATACTCGTTTGAAATATTGTCAGCAAGCTTGTAGTAATAGATTCCTTCGCGAGAGAGTACAAATACGTACCGGCCGTCGTTACTTAAAAAACCACAACTGTATGCTGACTGGTACTCGTCTTTGGTCAAACCTTGGTTATAGTATTTCAAGAAATCAGACCAGTTGACCCAGAGGTGGTATTCTGTAAAGGATGCTAGAGACATATCGAGTCTGTAGAGACTCTCGTTGACCTTTCCTCTCTGACCCGATATTGCGACAACATATCCTTTATCAGGAAGAGAAGCCATAGCTTTGAATCCAGAGTAGCCGAAATCAATTGCAGGGTTTGTGACATATTCTTCCCTATTAATCATTTTTCCTGCATCCGGTCGTATGTTGAATACTATGTAGCCCATCCTTGTTTTGCCTATATTCTCGATTGTCGATATTAGGACATTGTTTCCTTTGACGATGTTAACAAAACGGCATGCTCTGTTGGCCCCGGTCGCTTTGTCGAAGTCCTTCGCTTCGTCGCTGTATGTAATCTGTGTCTTTGAAACTATTAAGTTAACAGCCTTGCAGCTAGAAGAGCTGTTACATAGAACAATTACAGAGTAGTAAGGATCGCTTTCTGCACCGGATGAAGCGAAATCAGCTACGCTGTAGCCGCCAATGTTGAGCTCATCATATCTGTACTCAGCCTGAACAGAGGCAGTATTCTGCAGAATGCTGATAAGTTGTACCGTCTTATATTGATTACTTGCTACAAGAAGATAATTGTTCGGTAGAAAATGTAATACAGCTTCCTTTCCGATAATAAACTTGCTTCCACTAGTAAGTGTTATTTTCTGGTATGGGTCTCCGTTCTTTGTCGATATTGCAGCTTGGAAGGAAATCGATTTAGACCCAATCGAACCCTCTTCTCCCGTGCTCGAGGTGACATCTATTCGGTGCATACCCTCACTCACTCCATTTGGAAATGTGAAATTGATTCCATGTCCTACCTCTACACCATCAAGATACCAAACAACATTGAGATCCTTCTCTTTGACAACTGAGTTATCTGAAATTGAAACGGCGACAGTAAAGGCCGTGTCAGCTTCAACAAGAGATTCCACTCCTGTGATATTTACTTCAACCGGTAGTGATGTCTCATCCGATATTATGATTTCGGCACTGCTTTCTTCGACTTTGCTCAAGAAAGTAATTGTACCCTTTGTCACCTCTCCGTTCGATATCCTAATAGCTTCAAGAAGCCCCTGAAGTTTCTTCCCCTCGGAGTCTCTTAGTTCTACTTGTAGTGTATATGAGCCTGATGGCAGATTTGTATACGTGATAGAGCTCTTTGAATTGACAGGCGTGGAGGGCGCAAGTATTATTTCCTTTCCGCTATGTGATTTAAACACAGTATGTATAGTCTTTACGTCTTCTAGCCCTGAGTCACTCCAGTCTAGTGTTAGGGAGAGATCTCCATTCCCCAGGAGAGTGTCGAGAGATATGCTGATGTTGTTCTTCCCAGATATAAGTCCTATTTCTCCTTCTCCATATGCGATATCTTGTTTTTCAAAATTGAAGCCGTATACTTTGATTTTCCATTTTCCTATGCTCAGGCCATCTAGATTAAGGTAGGAATAGTAGGTGTAATATGGTTCACTCTCATTTCCACTTGGAGAGACTGCTATTATTTTATATCCATATATTTCAAGATTTTCCTTCTCAGGCGCTATTGTCCGTCGCGTGTTCTTCAGTTCAATTCTTAGATTGGCTCTTTCTGTCTCCGGTTTACATGAAACAATTACAAACAATGAAAGCATAATCGATAAAATGATAAATAACCTTTTCATAAGTCCTCCATTTTTCTGAATTTATATTTCTAAGCAAAAATGTGGTTCTTTTTGTCAAAATCTTGTTTTTTATCTAAGGACCAATCTATCTAGGGCGTCTACTTATCGACAAGTTTGTGTAGTTTCCTCTTCTGGGGTATGTATGTTAAGTGGAAACTTTAGAAGCAAGAAACAAGATCATTTCTTCTTCTAGTGTCAGTTAGTTCAATTTGCATTTTCGATGTGCTTTATACTTCAAAGAGGCGCGTGGAGACTATGATGCTTTGTCTCTGCTCCACGCTCGTCTTGTGCGTACCTCTACCTGCGGTTTCGGTTCTAAATGTGATTACACCATCTGTGGAGACAAAGACCCGTTTCTTAAGGAGCATCCAGAATACTGGGATGAGAATGGCTATAGGAGGAATAAATAATATTTTTCCAAACGATTCTAGAGAAACGCTGATTGGAAACTTTGCTAGAAAGTGAGGTTATAAGGTTTTAAGTCAGGAGATGAAATTGCTCTATTGCATTTGATTTGATATCATTCTTCTGGAAAAAGAAAATGAAAAAAGATCCTCTTTTAATTGTATTGGCCGTTTGTGTAGGTATTTTCTCTTATTTTGCAGCTTTTAAAGGAGAGGTGCATATTTGGATGATACCTATTCTCGTTCTTATAACTGCTTTATGGTATATATGTACCTCCGTAGTAACAAGAAACATGATTAAGAAAAGAAGAAACGGTGAAGAGTTCTTCTTTGTTCGTGCTTCTCTAGTAAGTAATAATGAGACAGAACTCATAAATGGTGCACTTTGCGCCACACGAAGCGAAATTGTATTCTACAAAAGAAAAGGATACATGGGAGGGATTCAACCTATATGGTCGTGTTTTGTCTCGAATTTGGAGTCTTATTCATTGGAAAAGATTGCCGACAGGCACAGTGGAGTTGTTTTCGTTATTAAAGGAGATGATAACAAAGTTAAAGTCGCCTCTTCTTCTTTAAAAAAGAAAGAGAAGGAGTTCCAATCTTCTATAGGATGGTGAAAACTTTAAAAGTGTCACTTTTCTGACCATTTTTCATAGTTTGGATTTTAGAAAATTTAGTCATGAGAAAGAGCATGACTATTTTTTTATTATTGATTACGACATATTCACTTTTTGCACTACGAGTTAGCTTAGGATGCGATTTACGCTCTTTTGATTCTTTGATCCTTTCAGATACGAGAATCGATGCTGAAGTAGGTTTTGAAAATAAAGATATCAAAATAACAATCCCACTTAGGTATGGAAAAAGTAATTCTTATGACCTATCGCTTATAGAAACAGGACTTTTAGTCTCTTTGTATCCCTGGGATGGGTTAGGCCTTTTCGTTGAAACCTCAATTGTAAAGGCTGGTTTTATGTGGGGGATTTTTACCCCCAAGGAGAAGATTTTCTTCTCTCTTGAAGGTTCTATTGGCTGGGAGTTCATCTTCGGCAATTTCTATGTAAAACCTAAATACACATATAGATCGACACTTTCTTCTGATAACGCAAAGGAGGAGATCGTCAAGTCAATAAAACAGTTTGAAGAATCAAGAATCAGCTTATTTATAGGAGTTTTATTTGGAGGTAAAAAATGAAACAAAGAGTTTTATTCAACACAATTTTCGGTTGGGCGTTAGTTTTCTTGATGCTATTTGCATCATGTTCACCTGTGCTTGTTTCAGATAAGAAAATCAAGAAAACCATTCTTATGAGTGAAAGTGCAAGAATGATCAATGAATACTATGAGGAAGTGAGAAGCATACTTGTTGAAAATGAAGTGTACTCAGAAGATGAGATAGCCTCTTACGGAACGCTTACGGGAGAAGAGATTACCCGTAATTTAATGAATGGCAATGGTGGCGAAGATTATCTAAATTTCCTCTATATGGCAAATTATGCAGAAAATTGTGACGAGATTATTGATGCTGCAGGTGCCTTTCTTGACTCGAGCGACATGGATGATTTGAGAAAACGTGCAGACGAGATAGAAGCTAACTTTGAAGATTTAGGGGAAAGTGTGTCTAGAGCCCTTAACCCTGCTGAGAAGGAACAATTTTATAAAGATTTAAGAACATTGACAGTAAAGTCTGTTGTATTACTTACTGCAGCTGTTGTATATGCAATCATCCCGCATGTTATGTTCTGGGGAAAGGTCGCTGCGGCAACTGCCGTATCTGTTGCAGCCGGTGTGGTGGCATCTACTGTTATAACAATAATCGAATGGTCCGATAAAGATATCGAGCACGATGAGAATGCTTTTAAGGAGTGGCTTGATAATGTTTCAAGTGAACCTGTGGCTGCTTGGGCATTGGCACAAGGGGTAATAACAACACAGACTGCAGCTGGACAGAGTCCTGTTGTTGCTGCATTGATTCTTGCTGTATTTGCTGCATACCAGATAATTGATAGCGTTAAGGTTATTCTTAAAAATTACAACTGGAAAGCATAATTCTTTTATTCTCACTCAGGCTGCTATTTGGGTATAATGATTCTATAAGGTAGAATTCATTCTACCCGATAGGGAATAAATTATGTTGTCTTTCAATGAATCGATTAAAGAACGTTTTATAAGGTATACAACCTATGACACAATGTCTGATGCAGATAAGGCAGAGAGCATTCGCCCGTCTACCAAGGGACAGGAAGAACTCCTACTAGAGTTAAAGAAGGAACTAGAAAAGCTTTCTCTTGAAACATATTACGGCGAAGAGAAAGTATTAATGGGTCGTCTTAAAGGAAATAGTGGTACCGGTACAATTGGTTTTATGGCCCATGTTGATACAGCTCAAGATACTATGGGAAACGGAGTGAAGGCTCGTGTATGGAAGGACTATGACGGAGGAAAGATTATTCTTGATGGTGGAACCGTACTTGATCCTGAAAATGACAAGGATCTTCTTCTTTATCGAGGTGGGGAGATTATTACAAGTGATGGGACGACTCTTCTAGGCTCTGATGATAAGGCTGGAGTTGCCATCATAATGGAGAGTATCGAGTATCTTGTTAATCATCCAGAAGTAAAGAGACCCGATATTGAAGTCTATTTTACTCCTGATGAAGAGACAGGATGTGGTATGGATAGATTTCCATATGATAGGATGAAGAGCTCTTGTGTCTACACTGTTGATGGTGGAAGAGAGGGAGAAGTTGAGACTGAATGCTTTAATGCTGCAACCATCACAATAAAGATTCATGGTGTTTCGATCCATCTCGGAGATGCAAGAGGGCGGCTCGTCAATGCAGTAACAATAGGAGCAAAAATAATTTCAGCTCTCCCTCAAAGTGAGAGTCCTGAGGCAACGGATTGTCGCTATGGATACTACTGTCCTCTTGTTTTCAATGGAAGCGGAAGTGAGGCTGAGTTAAAGGTATACATAAGAGACTTTGACGCTAATAAGTTTGACGAAAAGATTAAGAATACCGAGAATATCGCTCGTACAATTTGCTCTTTATACCATGGTCGCTGTGAGATAAATACAAAGATCAGCTATAGGAATATGAAGAGCGTCAATATGAGTAATCCCTCATCTATTGATGCAGTGTATGAGAGTGCAAAGAGACTGGGTATAACGATTGAGGATGAACTTATCCGCGGTGGTACGGATGGCGCTAGACTAGCAGAAAATGGTACGGCTGCACCGAATCTTTTTACAGGTGGACATAATCTCCATTCAAACAGCGAATGGGTAAGCGTGGATGCAATGAATAGGAGTGCAAATCTTGTTTTGGGCATAGTTGAATACTGGAGTGAAAGATAAACTTGTGAAAAAGATTATTCTACTTCTGGTCGTATTTATACTTTCCTTCCCCGTTTTTTCATCAATTACTTATGACAGAACTGTTCCAGAGGAGCTTAAAACAAGGATTGACTCTGCTTATGAGAAGGCACGTGGAGACAGAAGGGATTTAGATATAACCATAAGTGATGCCAATGTCGATAACAAAATTCTGAGCTGTTCCATTTCATATGATGGAAAGAGTGTAGCGTTTGTCTCTCCTCTTGAATATCTAGAAGAGGAAATAGATTCTCTTTTCTTCTATGAGGAAAGTCTTTTCGAGAGTGGAGAGAGACTAGACTATGTTTATAAAAAATCATTCTCTTCCATTACTCTTGAAAATGCTAAAAGAGGAGATAACTACCGTCTCATCGGCCACTCTGGAAGAACTGAAGGTCTCTTTCAAGTTGATGAGATATATAGCGAAGCCGTACTTCTTAAACCTTATTTTCTTTCTTCTTCCGTACTTCCTGGTATGAGACTGGATAAAATAAACGATTTTTCCGTTTATCTTAGATTTTTTTCGACTTTAAAATTCAATAAAGTAGGCGTCTCATTTTCTTTTTCTTCTTCCTCCATTTTATATCCTCTTTCGCCTTTTATAGGTGGAGCAATAATCAAAGATAGTAGTAGCCAGGCAATATTTATGCTTATAGGAATTAGTGGAAGATTTAATTTCTCGACTTATTTTCCTCAAGTGCCTGTTATTAAGAATCTTGCCCTAAGGGGAGAAGCGTCAATCGGGGGACGATATAACTCTAATCTCGCGTTATCTGCAGAGGCATCTCTTGAATTAGTATATACATTCAGCCGAGTAATGAGTATTTCTCTTGGTGTAGTTAATTACGATGGCGACTATTATTATTCATTGACTCTTGGAGGAAAACTATGAAGAAAATGGTTTTCTTATTGGGGACTTTAATGTTGTTTTCTTCGTGTAGAAGTATTGTTACGAGCATTTCAAATAGGCCTCAGTGGATAGATACTCCTCCATATTTCGCCCTCTCGACAGCGTTTGTCGGAGAGGGGGAAGGAGAGAGCGAGGAAGACGCAAAGATCAATGCTTATCTAGATGCGATAGAAAAGATGGGGGAAGAAGTACAGCTAGATTATAAGAATGTATATTTTTCCGAACTCTATAACACATCTCGTATCCAGGAGTTTTCGACTATTATTTATGATTCATATTCAGAGGAAACGGATGGAATATGGCACTACTATGTTCTAACTGTTTCAAATACTCAGAGGCTTATTGAAGCAAGAAGTATCTCTTACAATGAAAGAGTAGACAGAGAGACGAGACTTACTTTTCTTGTTGATAAGGCTCTTGAATACTATAAGGACAATAGGGATGTAGATGCTGTAAATACTCTTCTTGAAGCAGTTCTCGTGACTATGGAAGGGGAGATAACAAAGGAAGAATATTCTACCGAAGTTCTTGTTCAAAGAATTGAGAAGTATATATCACAGATAGAGTTCTCGGTTGATGAACGAGAAAGAGGATCAAATCTTTGCGCTTTCAAAATTCAAAGAAACAAAGGAATTCTAAAGAGTGCTGTGGAGGGAGCCTCATGTAAGGTGATTTATCCATCCCTAGATCCGGACGGCAACATACTAAGGCTTCCTTATTCAGTGAAATCGAATGAAAAAGGGATAGTAACTGTTAATGAAACGAATGCCTATTCTTTAAAAAAAGGTGTTGTTTCAATTACAATAGATGTCGATGAGGATATCATAGAGAATATTGATAGGGTTGCTGGAGAAGAGCTACTTAGAGGCGTGAAATCGTTAATTGAGTCCATTACTTTTTCTGCAGAATATAGTGAAGATGAGACATATTCAGAGGGGGAAGCTGTTATAGCGCTCGCTCTATACGGCTATGACGGTGGACGTATCGATATCGAGATGGGGAGAAAAATAATATCTTCGATGTGCGCTGCGCTTTATCTTGATGATGTTACAGTTGTAGAAGCGGAAGGCGAAGACGAAGAGGAGACCCTGCAGTTTCTTAAGGATAAATATGGCGATAGATTTGTCATCTATATGGTAAGAATTGGAGTTGTCGATAGAATTCATACATTGGGATTATGGTATACCAAAACGGAAGGTAATATTGTTAAAATTACGCCGTCAAGGATAGTAAGGGATGGTTACAAAACCATGCAATATTCATCTGTAAGCAGTACAGAGGCACCAGATGATGAGAAAGCATTGGAAAATCAAATCCGTCTTACCGTAGGTTTTGTTCTCGGAGAATTCTGACGATTTTTTCACTGTCATTTGTTATGATGAAAGGAGGATCGAGTTTAATCATTTCAAATAGAGACTCTTTCGTGTCTACTGTCCATGGAACAACTTCGTATTTTCTTCTTTTTGTCTTCTCTCTTGTTGCTATATCCCATTTTGGTTTGAGGAATGAACATTTGAAGAAGAATCGACCTTCGCCGTGTCTCATGAAGAAAGGTAGAGTAGTTGGAGGGCCGTCGTATATCACTGCCATTTCGAATTTGTTATCAGTTAACTTTGCGAATTGCTTCATTGCTATGGGGTTAAATGATGAAACCATGATTTTGCCCCAAAGCTCTTTTCTCTTCTCTAATTCTTCTACAAGCAGAGTGACAACTTCTCTTTTGTAATCTATAGGCTGGTCAGCTTTTATCTCTATGTCGTAATAGATTTCTCCGAGTGCGTCGAACACTTCACTTAATTTCACTATTTGTGGTGCGGCATTTATTATCTCATGATAGGTGGATGACTCTATGAGAAGATCAGAGCCGTATACTCGTTTGAGAGAGTTGTCATGTGACGCAACAAGAACATGGTCTCTTGTGACACGAATATCGAGTTCAATGCCGTCGGCGCCTTCTAGTAGGGCCTTTCTAAATGACGGCAATGTATTTTCTATTTCTCTTAGAGGTACTCCTCTATGTCCCAGGACAAGGAATTTTTTATTGTTGTTGAACATTTATAAGTTCCTTAATTTCCTCTTTCCATAGGGTTTCATCTGGAGTTTCAAGGATAAGTGGAATGAGTTGGACTTCTTTACGTTTTACTATTTCATGAAAAGCTTCTCTTCCGATTAGACCGTATCCAATATTGTCATGTCGGTCTTTATTGGATGAGAGAGCTACTTTCGAGTCATTCAGGTGCATACCGTACAGTTTGTCATTTCCGAAGATGGAAAAGAATGAATCGAGTATTTTATTTATATTATTCTTAACATCGTATCCCGCACCGTAGAGATGGGCAGTATCGAGTGTGAAGCCTGCTCTGTCTTTGTATTTTAAAAGTGACAGCAATTCCTCTAGTTCTTCAAATGTTGAGCCTATTATAGTGCCCGCTCCAGCAGTATTTTCTATTGCCACGCGCATATTGGGAAAAGTACCGAGAACTCTGTCTATCATCTCAGCAGAACGCTTTATGCCTTCTTTTCTATCTCCTTCCTTATATGCTCCGGGGTGTATATTGATTATATCGAGTCCAAGAGACTGTAGTCTTTCCATCTCAAGAAGGAAGAGAGAAAGAGATTTTGTTTTTATTTCTTCGTCGGGAGAAGCAGGGTTTATCAGGTAGCCGGCATGAGGGAGTATTGCTTTTTTTGTATAGCCGTACTCTTCCAGCTTTTTTTTGAAGTCTTTTATTTCATCATCTTTGAGACTTTGGCTTTTCCACATTCTTTGGTTTTTTGAAAAGAGTGCGAATCCTGTTGCTCCATAGTTATGTGCTCTCTCCGGAGCTAGTGCGATTGATTCGGAAATAGAAACATGAGGACCTATATATAGCATACGTGAAGGATAATATATTTCCATTTATTGGAGAAGTCATCTTTTTTTTCTATAATTGAGAAATGGAAATGAAACTAAAAGAAGGCACAGTCTATTCATCATTTAAGCTAGTCAATGTAACAGAGTGTCCTGATTACAACGGGACAGGATATCTTTTTAAACATTTGAAGACGGACTTTGAAGTGTTTTTCTTCTCTCGAGAAGATGAGGAATGCTTCTTTTCATATAATGTCTATACCCCTGCATTTGACAACAGCGGAGTCTTTCATATTCTTGAGCATACCATTCTTACGGGAAGTCGTCGTTATCCTCTAAGAGATCCATTTATGGAGATTGATCGTAACAGCGTTAATACATTTTTGAATGCCATGACTGGAGCTGATAGAACGTACTATCCTGCCTCGAGTCCCGTAAAGAAGGATTTCGATAATATATTTAAAGTATATACAGATGCTCTCTTTTCTCCCCTTTTGAAGAAAGAATCTTTTATGCAGGAGGGAATAAGAGTGACCCGAAATGGGTTCTCGGGTGTGGTTTTCTCTGAAATGAAGGGAGATGTATCTTCACGTTCAAGTGTTGTTTTCAATACTGCAAATAGATGCCTTTTCGAGAGCCCGTCTCCATATGTTTACGAGTCCGGAGGAGATCCTATTGATATTGTAGATCTCACTTATGATAAGTTCATTGATACATATAAAGAATACTATGTTCCTGCTAATATGTCTCTTTTCCTTTACGGCAGAATGGATATTCTTGAAAAGCTTGAATTTTTGGATAAGGAGTACCTCTCGTCTCGGGAAAAGGGAAAAAAGAAAGAGCGGGCGGAGAAGCCTTTTAGACTCACCGAAGAGAAAAAGGTGACTGCAGTATGTGATTCTGATGATGATACTAGAGGATTAAGTGTAATGCTGTCATGGCTGCTTTCTTCATCCTCTGATTCTTTGGAGAATACGATACTCTCTCTTGTTGTTGATATGCTTCTTGGCAATCCCGGCTGCCCGCTTTATAAGGCGATTATTGACTCCTCACTTGCAAGAGATATATCGAGTGAAGGCGGAATGAATGACCAATATTCTAATCTTGTCTTTTCAACTGGATTTGATGGGGTAGAAGAAGGAAGAAGTGATGAATGTAAAGAGTTTTTACTTTCTGCCTTGAAGGATATATGTGATAAGGGATTAGATCCACTTCTTGTAGAGTCGAGTTTAAGACGCATGGAATTCAGACTTGGAGAAATCAAAGAGGGAGTTCCTAATGGATATAGGATGTTCTTCTCCCGTATCGACAAGGGGTGGATAAGTGGTAAGAACCCGTCTAGTATGCTTTTCCCTCGTAAAGAGCTTGAATATATACGTTCTCAATTAGATAAGAACAAAAGATTCTTTGAGGACTGGATTCTAAAGAATATAGTAAACAATACTCATCGTTTGTATTCCGTTATAAGACCAGAGAAATCAAATGAAGAGAGGAGAGAGAAGATAATTGAGGAGAAATTCCGTATAAAACTAGGCTCTCTATCTAAAGAAGAAGAGGAAGCATATGCTATATATGAAGGCTCTAAAGATTCGAAAGAGGCTCTCTCTACTCTACCGAGATTGTCTCTTTCTGATATTCCTGTAAAAAATACAACTATAGAACGTGAGAATATCGAGGGGGTTTTAGTCTCCCCGATGATAACAAACGGAGTAGTATATGCCGATTTTGTAATCGATTGCTCTGATCTTACTATAGAGGAAATGGAGTATGCTTCACTTCTTTCGAGAATGATGACAATGACGAATGTGGGCGAACTCTCATATTCAGAGTTCCTCACATCTTTGCGTTTAGCCACTGGTGCATTCTCTGTAAATCTTGATATAGGGACAACCTGCCAAAATAAAGAGAAAGATTATATCCTCATACGTTTTAAGAGCTTGGAGAATCATTATAGAGAGAGCCTTGATTTGATTTTAAGGCTCCTTCTTGAAGGGGATTATTCATCTCCAGAAAGGATAAATGCGGTATTAAGAGATATCCAAAGCGACTACGAATCAAGTGTGATAAGAGAAGCACATCTTTTTGCCTTATCGAGTGCCTCTCGTACATTTTCTCCTTCTCTTTATACTCAAGAAAGAACTCAGGGGCTTTCATTTTGGTTTAGAATAATAGAGCTCCTCAAGGAAAAAGTAGAAGATGTTGGGAGTCACTTAGACACTCTTAGAAAGAAAATATTCGTACGAGATAGAATTACCTTTCATGTAGTTACAGAAAATAAAGGCAAAGAGAATATTGCATTGATAACTAAGGGTTTTCTTTCTCGTCTTCCTTCCCTAGAAAAGGGAGAGAATAGAGAGAGGAGAATCGATGATTGTGGCGTAAATATTGCCTACGTTCTTCCGTCCTCCGTTTCGTATATATCGCGCGTTTTCGCTTCTCCTTCTCTTCTTGATAAGTCGATAGGACCGTTAAGAGTATTTCTCTCAATTTTGTCACATTCTTCCCTTTGGACGCTTGAAAGAGAAAAGGGCGGGGCATATGGAAGTGGCGCTTCACTCGATATAAACGAATGTATATGCTACTTCTACACTTATCGTGACCCGAGGCTCGATGGATCGATTAGTGATTTTCTTTCTGCTGTAGAGTCTGGTGATATGAGTGAGAGTCTACTTGAAGATGCAAAGCTTAGAGTGCTTTCCAGGGAGGTTAAACCTACCGGTCCACAAAGTAGGGGAATTATTGACTTGAGACGCTATCTCTATGGCGTTGATGATGACCTAAGATGGCGCCTTAGAGATGAAATGCTTCAAGTTTCTCTCGACGACCTCTATAAAGCGAGAGATATCTGCCTTCAACTAATGAAAGAGAAAAATTCGATTACCGTCATAACAAGCCATAGACTCCTCAAAAAAAGCAAGTTCGATTTCAAAGAAATAAAACTACCTTTTGCACCAAAATAAAAAAAAGCGTTGTACAATTGAAAAAGGAGGAGTCTTATGAAGTATGTAGGAGCTCTCGATCAAGGAACAACAAGTACAAGGTTTATCATTTTTGATGAACGAAATAATATTGTGGCATCAAGCCAATTGGAACATAAACAGATTTACCCCAAGCCGGGTTGGGTGGAGCATAATCCTGAAGAAATATGGAAAAATACATGCCTTGTAATTCAGTCTGCGCTCGAGCAGTCTGGCTTAGAGGGCGAGGATATAGCTTGTGTAGGTATAACCAATCAACGTGAGACCATAATTGCTTTTGATAGGGAAACCGGCAAGAGTTACCACAATGCAATTGTATGGCAAGACTTGAGGGGAGCTGATTTCATCGATAATGTACTCTCGAAGAAGGTAAGTGAAGAGTACATAAGACAAAAAACCGGGCTTTTATATTCCCCGTACTTTTCTGCTAGTAAGATAAGATGGCTCCTAGATAATGTATCTTCTGTGAAGAATAATGAAAAAACGGGGCGTCTTGTCTTTGGAACTATCGATACATATATGACATATCGTCTTACCGGTGGGAAGGCTCTTGTGACAGATGTAACGAATGCATCGCGCTATATGCTTATGAATATAGCTTCTCTCAAATGGGACGATGAGATGCTCTCCCTCTTTGGAGTAAAAAAAGAGTGTCTGCCTGAAATAGTATCCTCCTCTGGAGTTATTTACGGCTATACAGATCCAGATGGGCCATTTAAGGCGTCAATTCCTGTATGTGGTATTCTTGGAGATCAGATGGCAGCTCTCTTCGGTCAGGCATGTTTTGATAAGGGAAGCAGCAAATGTACATATGGAACGGGATGCTTTATGCTTGCTAATGTCGGAGAGGAAATTTGTTACTCCTCTAGTGGTCTCCTGACAACTGTAGGCTATCGTATAGAAGGTGAGAAGCCGATTTATGCTCTCGAAGGGTCGGTGGCTGTTGCGGGCTCTCTTGTACAATGGGTGAGAGATAATCTCAAGATGGTCTCTTCTGCCAAGGAGCTTGATGAGCTTGCACTCAATGTTCAGGATTGTGGTGGAGTATATATAGTACCTGCTTTTGCCGGACTTTTTGCTCCATATTGGAGAAGTGATGCACGTGGTGTCATCGCCGGTCTTACGGGTTATGCCTCCCGCGAACATATATGTCGCGCAGTTCTCGAGGCTACAGCATTTCAGGCTTACGATATTTTTACTGCAATGGAAAAGGATAGCGGGGTCAGGATATCTTCTTTAAAAGTCGATGGAGGAATGACTAATTCATGGCCTCTTATGGCATTCCAGAGCGATATACTATCAAAGCCCGTAATAAGGCCGGTCATCGCAGAAACTACAGCACTCGGAGCTGCATATGCCGCAGGACTTACGTCTCATGTGTGGAAAGATATCGATTCTCTTCGTTCATATTGGAAGGAACAAACAAGATGGACCCCTACAATGGATGACAAAGAGAGGCAAAAAAAGGTAGGATTCTGGAAGAAGGCAGTCAGTAGAACACTGAACTGGGTTCAGAAAGAAGAGGAAGAAAATGCTTGATTTGTTCAATAACCTTGAGCTAGTTGATTACCTTAGGTTGTTAGTAGAAACAATTATATTGACTTATGTAATCTACAAGTTTTATATGGCCGTATCTGAAACACGGGCAAGAGAACTTGCATCAATCCTCGTCATTCTGATAATTCTGTACGGGTTTGCCTATATTCTTTCGTTGAAAGTTATCCTAACTTTGATGAAGAGACTTTTCATTCCGATTCTCATGGGTCTTGTGGTTTTCTATACACCGGAGCTCAGGCGTGCTTTTACGGGAACTTCAAGACGCTCTATTTTGCGTCTTTCCCAGACATCTTTAAGTCAGCTTGACAGTGTCCTAAATGCATGTACAACGCTTGTAAGCAAGAAGAGGGGTGCATTGATTGTATTTCCTCGTCATACGGATTTGAAGAATATATATGAATCGGGTACGAAGCTTAATGCCGATCTATCTGCAAACCTCATTCTTACAATCTTTGATCATGACACTCCGCTACATGACGGAGCATGCGTAATATGGGGTGGTAAGTGTACATATGCAGCATGCTATTTACCGCTTTCTAAACAAACCTCGATTAAGGACACATTCGGAACAAGACACCGTGCAGCTCTTGGCTTGAGTGAAGAGAGTGATGCTGTAATATTGATTGTCTCAGAGGAAACAGGGGCGATTTCACTCGCTTATAATGCCAACATTTATTATAATCTTGATGTTGATTGTGTAAAAGAGATGCTTCTTATGCTTCTCTCAGGTAAGGACGTTGTGCCTAAAGATATAAAGATTGAGAGGGAGGATGATAACAATGCAGTCACAGAATAAATTTTCCTCCACATTATTCGGGAACTGGGTAGTTAAGATAATCTGTTTCGTCTGTGCTCTTGCTATTGTGATTTCAATTAGATTTCTTAATGCGACAGATAGAGTTGTCACGATACCTCTTACCGTAATACTTGATGAGAATAGCCCATACGAGACTGCATCTCTTGTTCCCGAGTCCATCAAGGTAGTCATTACAGGAGATGAGAGTATAATTTATCTTGTGGATCCTTCTCTCATTAGTGCAACAGTCGACTTTTCAGATGTAAGCGAGGAGGGGATCAGTAGACGCACAGTCTCTCTCGAGTATGACAGAGATATATTCAGCGACAATTACCTCTCGGTCTCATCATCTCCTTTAACAGTCAGAATTCTTTTTGAAGCAAAGAACGAATGATAAGAATAGGAACAGATATAGCATTAATTAGTCGCTTTTCATCTCTCTCAGAGCATACCCAGGAGAGGATTTTCACTCCATATGAACTCGAAGAGGCTCAAAAGAGAGGAAACAAAAGCGAGTATCTTGCCTCTCGCTTTGCCTCGAAGGAAGCCTATTCAAAGGCCCGGGGGAGTGGTTTTAGTTCCCTCTCTCCTATAGATATCGAGATACATAACGATGATTCGGGTGCTCCATTTATTCTTTACAAAGGGAAAATTGCCGAGAAGACGCAACTCTCAATTTCCCATGATGGTGATTATGCGATTGCGTTTGTGTTGATAGAAGAATGAGCAGAGAAGATTGGAAGAGGCCTAAGGTTGTAATGCCTATTGATAAGAGACGCATTAAATTGGTCATCAGCTATGATGGCTCTGCTTTTCATGGCTGGCAGGAACAGCGTGATGAAGTTACGGTTCAAGAGGTGATAAGGTGTGAGCTTGAGGATTTCCTTGAAGAGGAAATAGAGCTTCCGGGATCCGGACGCACCGATAGTGGAGTTCATGCTCTTGGGCAGGTTGCCCATTTTGATACTAAATCAACTCTTCCGGCAGAGAAATTTGCCATTATTCTAAATTCTCGTCTTCCCCTTTCCATAAGGATTATTCAATCGGAAGAAGTAAAGCAATTATTCCATGCGCGCTATACTTCCTATGCACGCGAATATTGGTATTACATCAAAGAGTGGAAGGATATGCTCCCATTTGATAGTAATAGATATGCCGCGCTGAAAAAACTTCCCTCTCTGGACCTGCTTAACGAATATGCAGCCGTAATTGTTGGAACGCATGATTTTACTTCATTTTGTTCTAGTAAGGATATATGCCCATCCAAAGTTCGTGATATCTACATATCGAAATGGGATTTGCAAAATGATTCATATGGTCTTCCGTTTTATAGATACATTGTAGTTGGTAACGCTTTTCTGTACCATCAAGTAAGAAGTATGGTTGGAACAATGGTTGAAGCTGCACTCAAAGAGGAAAGCGTTAATTCGTTTAAAGAGCGTCTTGATAAAAAAAATCGAGAGATGGCATTAAAGACATACCCATCTGAGGGTTTGTATCTCAAAAGAGTGAGCTACGACGAAGAAGAGTATAGATGGTTTGAGGAGAAATATGGGCGATAATCTGACAAAAGAGTATTTTCTCAAGCTTCTTGATGAGGCTTCTCAAGTAGTCTCTGGGGATAAGCTCTCTGAGACACATGAACACTATGAATATACTATACAGTCTTCTTCTCAATCGAATGTAGAAGTGTCTGAAGAGATTTCACAATGCCATAAATGTACATCTTGTTTCAATCGACGCTTATATGCTGAGCCCATATTGAGAAAGAACCCTCTTATTCTATTTATTCTTCCTTCTCCCGATGGAGATACGATACTCTCTCCTGAATCATTCTCGTATTTTTCGAAATGGCTTAAGGCTATAAATCTGACGCTTGATCAAGTGGCGCTTACTTCTTTGATTAAGTGCCCTGTTGTATCATTCGATAATGTTTCAGCAGATTCCTGCCGCGAATATTTGAAAAATGAGATGAAGATCGTATCACCAAAATCTATTGTGCTTTTAGGCGCGTCAAGTGCGCAATATATGCTCAGGAGAAATCAAGAATATGATGAGATTCGTCTTCATACATATAAAGTAAATGGTATTAAGACATTTACAACGTATTCACCCTCTGATCTTGTTAGAGACCGTTCTCTCAGGGGAAAAATATGGGAGGATTTGAAATATATCTCTTATATTTTGAATCAAGGAGATAATGCGTGAAGAGTGTTGAGGTCGTACTCAATGTACCTTTGGACATGAGTTTCACATATTCAATTCCAGAAGAGCTTGACTGTGAGTCACTTTTTGGTAAGAGGGTGGTTGTCCCTTTTGGTTTGAGTGAGAAGACCGGATTTGTTATAGAGGAAAAAGATAAGGCCGAGGATGTCTCTTATGAGATAAAGCCCATTAAAAGAGTCATAGATAAAGAAGCGGTCTTCAATAAGGACCTTGTTGACTGTGCTTTTTGGATGCGTGATATGTATCTCTCCCCTGTGGGGATTAATCTATCATCGATGATTCCATCCGGAAGGCGCGAAAGTGAATGGTCCGTTCTTCCTTCTGAAGTGAATTTTAAACGTGTGGAAAATCTAACTGAAGAACAGGAGAATGCTCTTTCTGTGCTCAGAAAAAGAGACGCAAAGCTTTATTATATCTTTGGTATAACAGGGTCAGGTAAGAGCGAAGTCTATCTCAGACGTGCCGAGGATATAATAGGAGAGGGAAAACAGGTTTTATATCTTGTTCCGGAGATAACTCTCACTCATCAATTAAGCGACGAAGTCTATTCAAGGTTTAACGCCCGTGTTGCAATTCTACATTCTCAGCTAACTCCCTCCCAGCGTCTGAGGGAATGGCTTAGGATAAAGAACGGCGAGGTCGATATAATAATAGGAGCTAGAAGCAGTGTCTTTGCTCCGTTTAAGAACCTAGGTCTTATAATCCTCGATGAGGAGCATGAGGGGGCATATAAATCGGGCTCATCTCCTAGGTATTCTGCGCGGCAAGTTGCGCAATATAGAGCAGAGAAAAATAAGTCTGAACTTATCATGGGGTCTGCAACTCCCTCTCTTGAAGCGTGGAGACTGATAAGAAGCGGGAAGATAAAAACTATTGTAATGCGACATAGGATAGGAGAGGGGCGTTTCCCCTCTGTCTCCATCATCGATATGAATAAAGAATACCGCCACATAAGTCCAATTCTTGAAAAGGAGATTAGAGATGCTCTCTCAGAAAAGAGACAAGTTATCCTTTTTCTAAATAGGCGCGGTTTTTCGTACGGCTATGTCTGCCAGAGCTGCGGTCATGTCATTGAGTGCCCCAATTGTTCGGTTTCCTTGACTTATCATAAGAGGGAAAATAAGCTAATATGTCACACCTGTGGTTATAAGAGTGGAATAATTAAAGCATGCCCGGTTTGTAGGAATAGAGATTTAGTTCCTTCCGGCTTTGGAACTGAAAAGGCCGAAGATGAGATAAGGCAGCTCTTTCCTTTTGCTAAAATAGAGAGACTCGATACAGACACAACCAAGGGTGATAAAGAGAAAACCAAGAAAATCCTTTCAGATTTCCGTGATGGTAAGATTGATATACTTCTTGGAACACAGATGATTGCAAAAGGACTTAATTTTCCTCTTGTCTCCCTTGTCGGGATTATAAATGCAGACAGCTCCCTCTCTCTTCCAGATTTCCGGGCCGGAGAGAGGACATTCGATATGCTCTATCAAGTTACGGGAAGGGCTGGCCGCTATAGAGATGACGGGAGAGTTATAATACAGACAAGGCATCCGGGAGCGCATTCAATTGTTTCTGTTGCATTGAATAATGTCGAAGATTTCTTCGATAGGGAGCTTACGGAAAGACGCGAGACGGGGTTTCCACCGTTTTCTCGCCTAGTGAACTTAACGCTACGAAGTAAAAATAAAGATAAGGCAGAGGAAGCGTCAGAGAATCTCTATGCCATTGTCTCCTCCAGGCTAACTCAAGATGACGATATTGAAGCATTTTCTCCGTCTCCGTGTTTAATAGAAAAACTTGCTCAACAATGGCGTTTTCATGTTCTTCTAAGATCTAAAAGCATAGCTCATCTTCTTTCCTTTACAAAGGAGATCCTCTCTGATTTTAGAGTACCGTCATCTGTATATCTTGAGATAGACGTCGATCCAGTCGGGATATTATAGCTTAGGGAAAAAAGCTTTCTCTCTTCTTGTAATAGCTGTGTATGAAATAAGCAACCAAGGAGAGTGCAACGAAATGAAGAGCAAAGAGATATTTAGTTAATAAGATATTCCCGATGATAAGTATAAGCATTATGTATATACGGATCGTGGTTGAAAGAAGGATCATTTTCCATCCTGCGTGAGTTTTCCCTAGTAGACCTATAAGTGAAACGGTATATAAAAGAACGGTGACAAATGGAAGAAAGAGGTCTACAGCTTCAAAAATAGAGAAAATTGATGTGAAATCAATCCTCCCGATATCGTACACATTCCCGAGGGCTAGATATATATTCAATGCAGTTGAAAGGGGAAGATAGAGATATGTAATCAATTTATGCATTCTTAAGTTGTCTTTGCTCATTCTCTTATTTTATTGTCGTATTGTGCTTTTTTCTACACTATAATTTCCTTTTCTGCTAGAGTTGAGGAATGATGAGAACAAGGGAAGAAAGGGTGAAGTTTCTTTGTGAAATGATAGAAAAGAAGAAACCCCGTGTAATTGCAATCGATGGGCCGTGTGCATCCGGTAAGACAACACTCGCCATGGATCTTAAAAAAAGAACGGATTTTTCCTTAATTTGTATGGATGATTTCTTTCTTCCTTTAGAGATGAGGACTCCTCTGCGCTTTAAGGAAAAAGGCGGAAACATTCATTATGAGCGCTTTATAGAAGAGGTTATTAAGCCTTTATCAAAGAAAGAAGAGTTTATATATCGCCGTTACTCATGTGCCTCGTTCTCATATTCGGGCTCTGTCTATATTCCGTCTGATGGTTTAATAGTGGTTGAAGGAAGCTACGCCCTTCATCCTTCCTTTTCTAAATATTGGGATATGTCGGTTTTTCTAACTGTAGATAGCCCAGAGCAGATAAGAAGACTCGAGATACGCTCTCCCGATAAACTAGATATGTTTATATCTCGTTGGATTCCACTCGAGAATGAATATTTCTCCGCCTACGCTGTAAGTGAGCGTGCAACATATATCTTATAAATCATTGATTGGGCTGACTAAGCCCACTCTTTCTATGGAAAGAAAAAAATATTATAGTGTGTAGGTGAGGAAAAAAATGGAAACAACTCTCGATATTGTAAAGATTGGTGATGATATATTACGAAAGAACTGTAAGGAAGTTACGAAGTACGATGACTCATTTCGTATGCTTACACAAGCGATGCTCTCAACTCTCGAGGAAGCAGATGGCGTGGGTCTTGCCGCTCCGCAGATTGGGGTTGACGGACGTTTCTTTGTCGTAGATATAAGAGATGGAAAACAATATGTATTTGTCAATCCCGAGATAATTGAAACAAGTGAGGAGATGGGGCCTTATGAGGAAGGTTGCTTATCGATTCCGGGAGTATATCATAATGTGATGAGACCTATCAGAGTTAAGGTTACGGCTTATAATGAATACGGTAAGCCGTTCACAATTGATGCAGACGGCCTTCTTGCTCGTGTAATACAACATGAGAACGACCATTTGAATGGGCATCTCTTTATTGATCGCCTCACCGAAGAGGAGAAGGAGAAGCTACTCTCTTTGTACGAAAAGAAAAATGGAAATAGAAAAGCTAAGAGGAAGAGAAATTGAGAATATTATTCGCCGCAACCGATAAAATCGCTGTACCGCTTCTGGAAGCTCTTCATAAAAAAGGCTTATGTACGCTTGTCTTTACTTCTCCCGATGCTCCCAAAAAGAGAGGAAAGGGATTCGTTCCAACTCCTATCAAAGAAAAAGCACTTGAGCTGGGCCTCCCTGTATTTACTCCTGAGCACATTAATAAACCTGAGCGTGAGATAGTCGAATCATACTCTCCCGACACACTTCTTTCCTTCTCTTACGGAAGGATCTTCGGTCCGAAGTTTTTAGCTCTCTTCAAATACACATTTAATGTTCATCCTTCGCTTCTTCCGAAGTATCGTGGCTGCAGCCCGATCTTCAACGTTATAAAAAACGGAGAAAGGGAGAGCGCAATAACACTACAGAAGATATCGCTAGGAATTGATGAAGGCGATATATATTCCAGTTTTCCTCTTTCTCTTGACGGCAGCGAAACAAGTGAGAGCTTGGAGGATGTTATCGGGAGAGAGACGCCATCTTTTGTTCTCTCCACACTCGAGGCTGTAGACAACATTATTCCTTATCCGCAGCGCGGGGAACCATCCTACACAGGATTTATAAAGAAAGAAGATGGTCGCATAGATTGGTTTGATAGCGCTTTTCACATTCATTCTCTCATAAGAGCATGTTATCCATGGCCAAAGGCCTATTGCCTCTATGATGGAGAGCCACTATTTATAACAGGTGTCTACTCATCTGTATTTCTTCCGTTTGAGGAATCTTATGAGGCCCCCGGAACTGTTGTTGCTCTCGAAAAAGGAAAAGGCCTCAAGGTTGCAACAGGAAAGGGATACTTATACATTTCGCGAGTTCTTCCTCCTCAAAGAAAGGAGATGGATGCTGCCTCATATGTAAATGGTAACAGAGGAATAATTAAAGCAAAGCTCTCCTAGAGTTCCTTAAATGTTTTTGCTATGTAATAGAAAGCAAGAATCGTTGTCAGCCCGTCCGATAGCGGGAATGAAAAGAGAATACCGTCTAGTCCCATAAAAATGGGCAGGATTATCGGGAGAAAGACACCGAATATAATCTCTCTTGTTAATGAAATCAAAGTTGATTCTTTTGCTTTTCCCAATGCCTGGAGAAATATGAAGGTTCCCTTGTTAATAGTACTAAGTGGGAGCATACATAGATATATTCTGAAACATTTGACTACAAATTCCGTATAGTAGATACTCTCGTTAGAAGCGCCAAAGAGGGATGCTATTTCGAGCGGAAAGATCTCAACAATGAGAAGTGCAATTGTTCCGATTAGAGCTTCCCATAAAAGTACGTATGAAAAGAGCTTCTTTACCCTATCTTTTCTGCCACTTCCCATATTGTACCCGACAAGAGGAATTGCTCCCGCGGATAATCCAATCGCAATAGATATTGCTATCTGGAAAAACTTCATTACGATGCCGAGTACTGCTAGTGGAATTTGTGAGTATTCGGGAGCACTAAAGAGGGGGTCGAGGGCAGAGTATTTTGTTGTACTCTTTTGTACTGCCGCCATGCTAATTACAAGAGATATCTGAGAAAGTAGGCTTGTCAGCCCGAGGGAAAGGAAATTCTTTTCCACTTTCCATTCAAGCTTAAAGTGCTCTCTTTTGAGGGAGAGAGCCTTCATGTTAAAGACATACCATAGTGAAAGCCCTGCCGAAATAATTTGTCCGATTACTGTAGCCACACTAGCTCCCATCATCCCCCAATGAAAAGTATATATGAAGATTGGGTCGAGTATGATATTCGTGATGGCTCCAGAAAGGGTTGCAAGCATTGCAAAGCGGGGAGATGAGTCACTACGGATTATTGGATTGAGGGCTTGGCCAAACATATAAAATGGAATTCCGAGCGTGATAAAGAAGAAATATTCTTCGCTGAACGCATATGTCTCTTTATTGACTTTACCTCCAAAAAATGTAAGGAGAGGCTCGGAGAAAATGAGATAGATGAGAGTAAGAATTATGCTTGAAATGACTGTTAGAACAATGGCATTACCTACGCACTTTTCAGCTTTATCCCTTCTCCCTTCACCAAGAGAGAGACTGATATAACTACAAGAACCATCTCCTATCATAACGGCAATGGCTAGAGCTACTACAGTAAGAGGAAAGGCTACTGTGTTTGCAGCATTACCATTTGATCCTAGGTAGTCTGCGTTGGCGATGTAAATTTGGTCAACAATGTTATAGAGGGCTCCAACAAGGAGTGAAACGATGCATGGGAGCGAGAATTTTCTTAGGAGCTTCTGTATTCTCTCCGTTTCAAGAAAAGAGTTGGTTTTTTCTTCCATATTTATCTTCCTTTTCGTGCAAAATCCACGAGATTATGTATCGTATCGGAAGATTCTCTTCTTGTATCGTGTCTGGTTTTTTCTAACATTTTGAGAAAGAAAAATCAAGAAAGTACGACAGAGGTCTGCCATGGTTAAAGCTTTGTTTATGTAAGCTGTAACAATGAGATTCCTCTGATTGCTAGGTAAACGATAGACCCTAGAAATTGGTTGATTGGTGACCCACCTAGTGTCACCACCATCGTAAAGGTATTGCCATTCTTTTACAGTGGATCTATCTAGGTGTAAGGATTCAGAGATCTTGCGACTCCTGTATCCTTGCTTAAACATACTAAGAACTTGTTTCTTAGTTTGGAGGGATATGATACCCATTTTTGGACTCCTTTGAGTGTCCAAATTTATGGGGTCAGTTCACTCTGGTAATTTATTACCGAGTAGTTCACAAGGAGACCATTTCATAGCCCGGAACAAAAGTGATGAGTTTGATAAGGTTGTATTGGATTTTCTACTTGAGTAGAATGATGGTATGTACTCAAGTTGGAACAACTACAGAGATTATCTAGAGAAGAAGTACGGAGGACCGTTCTACCGTGTAGGAGTAGACGGGGGATTTAATTGTCCCAACCGTAGTTCTGACCACAGTGGCGGATGTGCGTTTTGTGATGGAACGGGATCCGTTGCGGTATATCAAAGGAGTTCAGAGAGTGCTTTTACACGCTCTTCTGATTATTCAGAAGGAGTGGCATCAAGAATTACGACCCGTTATGCTTCGATCGAGAGACAAATTTTGAAGGGGCTGGAGTTTATAAAGAGAAGGTACAAGGCCGATAAAGCCGCTCTTTATTTTCAAAGCTGGACCAATACTTACGATACAATCGACAATTTGAAGAAAATATATGATAAGGCTCTTGGGTATTTTCCCTTCAGTGAGCTTATAGTGTCGACACGTCCCGATTGCATGGATGATGATGTGTGCTCGCTTCTTTCTTCTTATATAACACCAGAGCGTGAAGTGTGGGTTGAGCTTGGACTTCAAAGTGCTAATGACGAGACGCTGGAAAGAATAAACCGCGGCCACGATGCTTCTTGTTATACTAAAGCATCTTTGAGAGCAAAGAGCTATGGTCTTAAGGTTTCGACTCATATAATACTCGGCCTTCCCGGAGAGAACAGAGATGATTATAGAAGAACAGCTCTGTGCATCAATAATGCTTCATCTGATGCTGTTAAAATACATAATCTTCATATATGCGGCGGAACGAGAATTCTGGATGATTTCTACTCGGGGGAAGTTGTCTCTTCTTCGACTCTTCGACATAAGGAGGATAGTGCATATGTACTCCGTCTTCTCAATCCGGATATTATCATACAGCGTCTTGTGTGTGATACGCCGATGCATCGCCTTGTTGAGCCTAGGCATTTTATGGATAAATCATTGTTTTTGAAGACTCTGGATGAGTATATGAAGGAGAATGGATTTCATCAGGGAGATTTATATTATCCTGATTAGATTCTCAAGTTCTTCATATGAAGAGACAGAGTAAGTGGCTTCTTCTGCCTTATGTCCAAGGAAATTGATATAGATGCTCTCCATCTTGACATTCGACGCTCCTAGGATATCGCTAGAAATGCTGTCGCCTATCATTATGCATTCGCTTCTGTCTTTTTTTATTACTTCAAGTATCTTTTCGAAGAGCTCTTTTTGTGGCTTATGGTAGCCTATCTCACTACTTATGAAGATATGATCAAAGTACTCTCCTATTCCTGTATCCTTTATTCTCTGTCTTTGTATTGATGATATACCATTTGTTACGAGAGATTTCGGGTATTCCTTGATTCTTTCAAGAAACTCTCCGGCGCCGTCAAGAAGGATTCCGTTATGCGCAAGTGCATCTTTGAAGAAAAGTGATGCTTCCACGGGGGAATAGTCTCTTTGGGTTTTATCGAAGAAAAGCTTCCATCGTTTTACCTCGAGTGTATCGAGATCGAGTTCTCCCTTTTCATACTCGCGCCAGCAGAGCACATTACCTTCCATGTATGAGTTTATATTTTCGTCATCATATGGAATATTGTAGAAGGAGAAGAGTTGTCTCAGTCCTATCTCTTCTGTTGCTTTGAAGTTCCATATTGTCTCATCTGCATCAAAAAGTAAGTAGCGCATAGCCGGAGTTTATCATAATCGTATTTTATGCTCTATACGATTTTAATTTTTGGTATCATATTAATGGTAAGGATTAAAAGAAATGAAAAGTGCACTTTTATTTTGGATAGCTGGGATTCTGGCTCTTATTTTTGGTGTTTTTGCTATTGTTGAACCAGCTGCGGTTTTGAATATTGCATGTATAGTTTTCTCTGCCATTCTAATTATTCGAGGACTCAAGAGATTATTCGATGCTGTTCGATTTAAGAAGAAAGCAGTAAAAGTCTCCGTTAATGGAGCCGAGATAGACCTTGGCATACAGAAAAACATAAGACTGACGATGATCTGGGATGGTGTGGGTGCATTGGTTATAGGATCCGTAACACTTGGCCTTGTTCTGAGAAGTATGTCAAAGGGCGGGGCAGAGACGATGAAGTGGCTTGTTTATCTTGTTGCTGCAGGCTTCCTCTATACCGGATGTGTTGCTCTTCTGGAGAGCCATAAACTTAAGCCTTATCCTCTTCTTTCGTCTTCATTCCGTTCCAATTCACTTGTCTTTATTATTGCTTCTGTTCTTCTCTTTGCATTCCCGTTCTTCATCGGAGCGACTGTGATGAACATATTCGGAATAATACTCATCATATTGGGCGTTTCCCTCTTTGTATGGGGAATAAGAATTTTCTCCGTCTCACGTCACAAGGCAAAGACAGTTGAATTTAGAGAAGTCAAATAATTCTTTCACACTTAAAGAGTTTTAAATATAAATATCCCTCATTTTCTTCTCAAAAATGTTGACAAGTAAATTCTAAACAAATAATACTAAAAAAAAGAAGTATAAATGAGGGTTGTATGACGATAGACTTTTCCAAATATAAGGACGGGCTTGTTCCGTCTGTTGTGCAGGATGCTGTTACACGCAATGTTCTTACTGTCGGCTTCATGAATGAGGAAGCTTATACTTTAACACTTGAGAGGGGACTGGTTACTTTCTATTCACGAAGTAAGGGCCGCTTGAGGGTAATGGGTGAGAACAGTGGCAACTACATCAAAGTCAGGGAGATTCTCGTCGACTGTGATGGTGATACACTCCTTATAAAAGCAATGCCGTCTGGTCCTGTATGCCATACAGGCTCCGACACATGTTTTGGTGAAGATAATGAGCCGGGGGATTTTTCGTCTTCCGAATTTTTATTCTATCTTGAGTCTGTAATTGAGGATAGGCGTCTCAATCCTGTGGACGGAAGCTATACAAACCATCTCTTTTCTCGCGGTCTTAATAGAATTGCACAAAAGACGGGAGAGGAGGCTGTGGAGCTAATTATCGCAAGTAAGGATAATAATAAAGAGCTCTTTCTTGGTGAGGCAGCTGATTTGATGTATCACTTTCTTGTGCTCTTAAGGGAGAAGGATACAACGCTTTCTGAAGTGGTGGATGTTTTAAAAGATAGACATTCCAGATAAAAAATTTGTAGCCTTTTAAGAAAAAATGTGTTTATATTGTAAAAAACGGTATATTAAGCCGCTAGATGAGGTAATGAAATGAAAAAATTTACTGTTGTTTTGCTAATTCTCGCTCTTGTCGCAACATCTGCTTTCGCAAGTGTTTTCCAAATTGGAGGAACAGCACGCTATGGTGGAAAATTGAATAGCTTTGATGATTATAAGGAAATTTCCAATTATGATTTTGGAGCTGATGCAAGATTGAATTTAGGATTCTTCGGAGTTGCTGCAAATGTTCTCTTCGGAAAGAATAATGATAATACTGTTCTTAATTCAATTGTTACAGCAAATGTTCGCTTCGACATGAAGGTTGTAGATCTTGCTTTTGGTCTTGGATATTCTCTACCAATTGAATTTGGAAAGGATGGAATTTTGATTAATGATAAGCCTATAAACGAAGCTCTTGATGTTCTTAAGAACTCGCAGCTTCTTCTTAGAGCAGCCATTGGTGCAAATATCGGCGTTTTAGGATTAAGCATCGACTACAAGATTCCTTTCAACACGATCAAGACCTATGTTGAAAACAAAGATTATAGTGATCTTAAGTCATTCCAAGAAGGCAAGATTGCTGTTTCTGTTTTGGCTAATCTTTTCTAAGATATATCTAATCTATATTGAGTCCTCTACTTTAAAGAGTAGGGGATTTCTTTTAAACTCCAAATATGGAAGAAAAATATATTGAATACGCAATAGAGAAGACGCTTGCTCTTCTCTCTATCGACAGCCCCACCGGTTACACAGAAGATGTGAAGAATTATTTATCGGGGGAATTTGAGAGCCTTGGATATAAAACCCGAACAACAAATAAGGGTGGGCTTATTGTCGATATGGGCGGAGAGAGAGATGACGATGGTTTATGTATTATGGCTCATATGGATACTATCGGGGCTATTGTAAGTGAGATTAAACCCTCAGGAAGGCTGAGAATGGATAAATTGGGAGGCCTTCATCCAAGCAGCGTCGAGGGGGAGAATGTCAGAATACATACTAGGGACGGCCGTGTATATGAAGGGACAATCCAGATTCCAAATCCATCGGTTCATGTGAACGATGACTACGATGGATATAAGAGGGATTGGAGGACGCTTGAGTGTTTCATAGATGAGAATACCAAAAGTGAAGAGGAGACGAGAGCGCTTGGAATTGAAGTGGGAGATCCCGTTTGTCTCTTCACAGGCGCCCATGTTACGAAGTCGGGATATATAAAGAGTAGGTTTTTAGATGATAAGCTCTCTCTTGGAATATTACTCGGATTAGCAAAATATATTTCAGATAAGAATATTACACTTAGTAGGCATACTTATATGCACATTACGGTCTATGAGGAGGTCGGACACGGAGCGTCCGCTTCTCTCCCGGAGGGTGTCACAGAAGGACTCTCTGTCGATATGGGATGCGTAGGGGAAGGCATAAAATGTACAGAGAGGGAAGTCTCGATATGTTGTAAGGATGCCCGAGGGCCCTATAACTACAAAATGGTCGGTAAACTAATATTAGCTGCAAAGAAAGAGGGCGCTTCATATTGTATTGATGCTTATCCTCATTATTCGTCTGATGTAGAGGCTTCCCTTTCCGGCGGGGCAGATATACGACATGCTCTAATAGGACCGGGAGTCTTTGCCTCTCATTGCAATGAACGCAGTCATAAGGACGCAGTGAAAAATACTCTTCTTCTATTGAAGGGATACCTTGAGATATAAGCTCTAGGTTTCTTTCTCAATTTCCTCTAGGATGTTCTTTAGTGTTCCACTGTCATAGAAGGAGTAGTAGGAATCTCTGGTGATGATTAAGTGATCTAGCACCGGGATTCCGAGTATTTGACCGGAGCGGATGATTCTTTTTGTGCCGAGGATATCTTCTTTACTTGGAAGTAGACTTCCAGACGGGTGGTTATGGGCGATAACTATTTGAGTCGCCCTCTCTTTAATAGCTTCGGAGAATATCTCTCGAGGATGGAAGAAGGCCTTATCTACATAGCCTATGCTTGCCGTGTGGATAGCGAGTATTTCAAATGCTGCATTCATGCTGATTACAATCAGCTGCTCTTGATCTCTCTGGGCATAGTGCCTTATCTCCTGGTAGATATCCAAGTGGTGATTGTATTGCTTCGGCTTACGATTCGTTTTACGTCGTCCGAACTCCAAAGAAGCAAGTATTGTTGCACCCTTTGCCCTTCCGACTCCGGGAATATTCATTAATGCCGAAAGTGGAAATGGGATACCTTTGTCTATAAGTGATAAAACATCTGCGCTTATGTCCTCTACGCTTCTCATTGAATTGCCTTGGCCTATGAGGATCATCAATAATTCCTCATCAGATAGTGCGCGTACACCATTTTTTTCTAGCCTAAGCCTCGGCTCTTCGCCCCTTTTAAATTTATATTTAACTGTTTCCATGTATTATAAACACTATAAGTGCTCTTTTTTGTCAAAATTACATTCAATTGGTGTATAATAATCTCATGCATAAGAGAATTTTCAGAATAGGTGAGATGGCTTCTCTTTCGGGTTTAACGCCACGTACGATTCGTTATTATATGGAGCTTGGCTTGCTTCCTGAAGAGAGAAGTGAAGGTGGACAGAGATGTTTCACTCAAAATGATCTTGTCTATCTGAAAAGGATAAAGGAACTCAAGGCTCTCGGCTTCTCTCTTGAAGAGATAGCGAAAATAATAAGCATGAAGAAGGAAGATGATTCGGGCTCTTTAAGGCGTACGGAGCTATTGAGACAGTACAGAAGCAAACTCAGTCAGGATAAGGCTAAAATAAATGAGCTAGAGAGCCATATCGAGGCACTTGAATGGCATATAAAACAACTTGAGGAAGCTGAAGGCGGGGCCTTCAAAGAGTGCCCCGGCTCAAGCTGTATAACGTGTTCCTACAGGAATAAGTGCATATTCTTCTCTGAAGGAAGCTAACTATTTTGCGCTTTGTAGCTTGAGATGGCGTCCATAACTGTCTTTTCCATCTCGCTTACGGCTAAATCTATATTCTTACCATTAATTACATCCATGACATTCTTCTGGAATGAATAGTAGATGGTATATGCAGATGGAAGCCATACGTTGACCATCTTCTCATCGGAGGACATTAGATAATCCAAGGCTACTTTATAGAGAGGATTATCCTGGAGGAAGGAGGTGTAGGCTGCGTCTGTGTATGTTTTTGTATTTACAGGGACGTATCCTGTTTTTTCGCTCCAGAGGGCCTGTACGGAAGGAGAAGTAAGATATTCAAGAACTGTTTTAACTTCCTCCGAGGATGTGAAGCTGTATAAAGCTCCTCCCGATACGATTGCGCCTCCAGTAGAAGATGAGTCTACAACAGGAACTGGGGCAGTAGCGACGACGAATGAGCCTTCACTTTGCAAAAGTATTTTTGAGAGATTGGAGGATGACGCGAGCATGCTGAGAGTGCGGCCGCTTACAAAATCATCACTAACTCCGGTGGAAGAGGAGCTGCAGTGCCCAGTATCATAGAGAGCTTTCCATTTTTCAAGAAAGGCCTTGTATGTACCCTCTTTGCCAAAGAGAACTTCATTTGGCGGTCCCATATGTCCGTTTTCATTGTCGACCATGTATGTTCCACCATTCTGGGCACATATAAAATAGCTTAGTTCATATGTTGCGGGAACTCCCTCAAAAAGTATGAGGTTTTCCTTGAGAGATGATGAAATAGATATCATATCATCAAGGGTTTGGGGAACGGCAATACCGTACTCATCAAAGGCGGTTTTGTTGTAATAGTAGAGTAGAGCTGATGCATTGAAAGGAAGAGCGATTGTACCTTTTTCGGATGTGTAGCTTTTTAGTGCCAGTGGTAGAATATTTGAAGAATCGAAACCGAGTTCTTCTAAAGTTACGATACGTCCCGAATTATTCATTTCAAGTGCGGCCGTTGCATCCATCATTGCGATATCGGGAAGAGTGTCTGCCACGATTGAAGCGTTGACCTTGCTTAGTACATCATTGGCTTTCCCTTGATATATTGCCTCTACGACTATTTTCTTCTCCTTTCCGATTGTGTCGTTGAAGTCTTCGATTATCTCTTCAAATAGAGATAATGCTTCTCCCTGGCTGGAGTGCCATATGGTAATTTTAGTGCTGTTGTCTTCTTTTCTTCCCATTGCAGATAAAATTGAAAGAGTAAAGATTAGAATGAATAATGTGGTTATTTTCTTCACGGGGAATCTCCTTATTTTTTTATCAGGGTTTCTTCTATCTTGTTTTTTGTGAGTCCTATTATGATTATTGATGGCAGTGTAATAATTGCGATTGTTGCCATCAATGCGCCTCTCTCTCCGCTCTCAGCAAAACCGAGCATCGTCAGGGCGACTTGTATCGTCCTTGAAGATGGCTTATTTGTAACAATAAGCGGCCATAGATAGCTGTTGAACGAAGTGATGAGAGACTGTATGAAAACTGTGAGTATCACTGGTTGTGATATCGGGACAAGAATATATACCATATATTTTATATCGCTGGCCCCATCGATTGAAGACGCCTCATAATACTCCCTGCCGAGTGCTTTGAAGTATCCCATGAGAAGAAGCATTTGAGAGCAGCTAAAGAGGGAAGGAAGAATAATCCCCAGGTGTGTATCGAGAAGATTGAGATTTGCTATCGTCACATAATTTTGATAGAGAAGAGCATCCGATGGAATAAAGATTGTTAGCACAAGAATTGAGAAAATTAACCCTTTCCCTTTGAAATGGAGATGCGTGAATGTGAATGCCGCAAGAATGGCGCTTATTGCTCTTATTGAGGCCTCAAGAAGGCTTGTTATTATTGAGTTCATCAAATAAACGGCGAAGTGACGTTCACTTAATGCCTTATGATAGTTTTCCCATATAGGTTTATTTGGAAAAAGTCTAAGTTCGTTGAAGTCTTTTTGCGAAAAGAGGGACGAGGAGAATATATAAAATATCGGAAAGAGGATGATTATGGAGAGGGCTATAAGAAGAATCAATCTGATGATTTTCCGTATTTTATCCTTAGTTCTCATCTTTCAGCCTCCTATGGTAGAAGACCATGAAAACGGCAACCCCATAGACAATGATGGAGACCAGAGTGTTCTGTACGGCCGTGTTTCCACTTCTGAAAGCCTCTGTGTAGTAGTAGAACATAATTGTCTCCGTACTTCTGTAAGGACCGCCTTCTGTAAGTATTATCACCGGGGCCGATATTAAAAGAGCATCCTTCACGGCTAAAAATATAGTCACAAGTAGTGTATGCCTGACCTGTGGAAGCTCTATCGAGAAGAAGAGTCTTCTCCCTCCCGCTCCATCTATTCGTGCAGCCTCAATGATGCTTTTGTCGATTGAACGAAATGAACAGAGTAGAAGAATGTAATCGAGCCCAAAGTCCAGTACCACTCCTAGAAGGACTAGAGTTATCATGGCACCCAGAGGCGAAGTAATACCTGCAAACGACAGAGAAAGAAGATTGTTTATAACACTATCTTTTCCTCTGAAGAGCTCCTTGAAAACAAGGCTATATGCCGATAATGATACTGCAATGGGCATGAAGAATATGAACTCTGGGATAAAGGAGAACCTATTTTTTCGCCGTGTGAGCGAAGAGGAAAGAAGCGTGAAGAATGTATTTGCGCTCACAAAGAGTAGAGTGAACACTAATGTGTTTACAGCGCTGTTGAGAAATGCTGGGTCGGAGAAAAGCGCTCTATAGTTTTCGAGGAATGCAAAACCTGTTATTTCATTCTTTGAATTAACGATAAGAAAAGATTTTATCACCGCCGATAATGACGGATAAATATAAAAGACAAGACTGATGATAATAGAGGGAAGTAAAAAAAGATATGCTGATCTTGTCTCTTTTCTCATAACGAGAAGGAATATAATCCAAAGAAGGAAAGTGGTCAACCGGTAAAATAGAAATAATTTCTTGTAAAACAAACAAATAGATAACGTAATATAAGTTAACGTTAATTTTAGTTATGTAAGGTTTTTTAAAAAACAGCTTAAATTGATTTATCTCATTTCTCTTTACATGTTGTGAAATAATTCACTGTTGAAAGAGGTGCTGGTGACACCGAAATATAATAGAAAATAGTAATGGACTGCCTAAACATGTTTGGTGGTAGAGAAGAAGAGGCTTATAAAGTATTTAAAGAGGAATTTCTGGACAAGAAAACCAAAAGGAGATCATCAGTTTTGTTTCCAATCTGATGGGTGTTGTCTTTGACTCTGTATATTACAAATGGAATAGAAGGTTTAAGAGTATGAAGAGATATGCGCCTGCGGCAAGTAAGAATAAAAACAATGAATAATCATGCTTTATGTATCATTATCATTCTGGGCATATTGGCGGGTATTATTGGTACAGTTTGAGAGTTCGCCGTAGAATCAGAGCGCGACTCTTTTCTTTTTGCCGGAACTACCTTTCTTGAGTAAACTTTTCTATTATCTCGCTCGTTATGTCTGTTTCTTTTAAACTGTTAGCCTTGATATATTAGGCGTAACCTCTTAAATCGAAGGTAATCGGTTGCAGGTTATCATAAGGGTTAACTTTTCAGGTATTCTTCCACTTTCCTGTTTTTAGATTTCCTTGTCTGTCCAGTTATAGGTGGAAACCTTTCTTAGTCTGTATGTTTAAAGAAAAAGATGAGACGGATGATATAAAACCTCTGGATAAGAAAATGAGATAGCGTAATGACTTGTTTTATTATAGAATTATTTGTGGCACTGTTTGTGATATAGCGGTGGTATGTTGACTTCATGTCGCTTCGGCATGGAGGCATATGTCCTCCAAATCTATCTAGGTAAGGAGGTACTAATATGTCGGATTACGAGATAATCAATCTGGTAGTAGGTATAATTGGTATTGTGTTGACTGCAATCGTAGTCGGGATAAACATAAAAAACAACCGCCACTAGCGAAGTATCAAGCTTTGTGGCGATTGACATTTCAAACTTAAAACTTGAAGTCAGCACGCCTTAAGCTTTTCACGGCAGTGCCTTCTTTCTATCTAAATTATCATAATGCAGACAAGAAATGTCAATAAAATAACAGTTCTTATATTTTCTCCATACTTTCGAAGCCAGTTAACAATTCCAAGTTAAGTTAATTATCTATACCAGCAGAAAATGCTGGATTTCTATTGCCGGTTTGGAAAAATATTTTTCTGATTTCTCACGATTTACTATTTACAATATAATTCTTTTATAGTAAAATAATTATTAAGGATTACATTTATGGCATATATACTCAAAACTAGAACATGCAAGAATGGAGATATTACTTATACCATCTTCGACACAAACCGTATTCCAGGAACGAAGAACAGCTACAAATCAACAAAAGTTAAGAAGTTCAGTAAGAAAGCCCTCAAGAATGAAGGGATTGAAGACTCTGATGCATATGTTAATGAATATATTGAAAGTCTAAAGAAACAGCTTAAGGAGAAGAAAGAAGAAGAAATTGCCATTTTGAATATTCCACTAAATGCGCCATTGAAAGGGCAGGAAGATAAGTTTGTCAATCTAGGCTATGCTGCATATTCCAGTATTTATCATAACCTTGAACTCGATAAGCTTATTAATATGCGTCGTCAACATACAGAAAGAGAATACAATGCCAATCAAATACTTCAGCATCTTGTTTATTCGAGGTGTCTCGATCCGTCATCCAAGATTTCCTCATGGTGGGACAGAGGTAGATTTTATGATCAGATTACTGACAGTACAGGTGAAAAGCCGAAGGATTGCCAAAAAGATAGCGTTTATTATTGCATGGATGATATTCTTTCTTGGAGAAATGACATTCTTAATCACATGAACAAAATGATTAAGAAGAAATACGGAAGAAAGAACACAATTCTCTATTACGACGTCACCAATTATTACTTCGAACGCGATATTGAAGACGACGAAAAAGGTTTGAGAGCAAGAGGTGTTAGCAAGGAACATAGACCTGAACCTATTATTCAGATGGGGCTTTTCATGGATGAAATGCAGATTCCTATTACCTATGGACTATATAGAGGGAACACCGCCGACAGTCTGACATTTAAGGATGCACTTGATGACAGCGTTATTGACTTTACTGACAAGAGGAAGATATTGGTTGCAGATAAAGGAATGCTCAGCTACCACAACATACTTAAGATACGTAATGATAAGAACGGCTATGTCATGAGCCAGTCCATACGTAAAAGCGATGCAGATACTGTGAAGTTCGCACTCGATGAAAGTGGCTATACCTATCAGACAGATGAAGAGACAGGCGAGATTCTCTATAAGATAAAGGAACGTACTACTCTAAGGACAGCTAAAAGCTATGGTGAAGTTGATGATAAGCAGCATACAGGTCACTACAATGAGAGGCAAATCTTCATCTGGAGTAAGAAATACGATGAAAGAGCTAAGGAAAATAGGAAAAAGGTCATTGAAGACGCAAAGGAATATGTGGGAACTAAGTCTAAGAATTACAAAGATTCCAATTACGGCAAGCTGAAATATGTAAAGAAGAAGGCTGTTAAGAATGGTGAGACAATAGATGCTGATTACAACGAAGTTGTTCTGGATGAAGAGGCTATAAAGGAAGATGAGAAATATGATGGTTACTACATCATAGTTACCAATGTTGTAGGGCTTGAGGAGGGAGAGAAGCCTAATCCTAACTATCCGTCTGACCATGCATATTACCGTAACGACGGTTTTCTGGTATTCAATAGGAAGGTTACAAGCGAAGACATCCGTAGTATTTATGGAGGACTGGAGAAAATAGAAGAGACATTCAAGGTAACAAAGACTGGGATGATTAATCTCCGTCCGGTCTTTCACTCGCTACAAGATCGCATCAAGGCCCATTTTCTTATTTGCTTCATTGCTCTTGTCATAGAAAGACTTTTGGAGAAGAAACTGGACTGGAAATATTCATCAAGTACGATACAGAAGAGTCTGAGGGCCTTTAATGCATTAAACATTTATAAGTCAAACATATGGCAGGTGACAGGAGAAAATGTAGTCGCACTTGAGGCTTACAGAAAACTCGGAATCGAAATACCAGGAAGAAACATACGACAGGAGAAGTTAAGGAGTATATTTTCGTCTACAAAAAAAAGTTGAAGAATAGATTTTTGGTCAATCAGAAAAATCTTAATTTGCTGCTTCGATAAAGGCTTGTAATTTAATAAGTTACAAGCTTTTTGCTTGGTTTCTGGCTTCGAAAGTCAGGATAAACTTCAATATTAAAAATATGAGTTTTTAGTTACGGCCAGTGTCAAGTTTCTCTTGTCGCATAGATTGAATCCCTATGATTATGTTGTACGAAAGATGCGCATTGGAGAATTCATTCCGAGAGAACTGAGAAAGTATGCAGAATATCTTAACGGGAGAGATTTTGTATATGTATATATTTCACGCGCATACGACCACAAAGAGAAGCTTCATAGACTCATTCCATCGTTTCGTCTCGCCGAATGTGTGTAGAGAATTCTGGAATAAAGCCTATAAAGGGAGTGGATGAAGATTTGAAAGAACTTCTAAACTAAAATTCAGCTTCCCTTCTTCAATGTGTGGGAGTTCTTTATTTTTTTCTTCAATGAAGTGAATATAATTGTATGCCTTATTTTTTTGTTATAAAATTCAAAAACGGGCATGGAGGAAAATATATGAAACCAACACTTGTTGTAATGGCTGCCGGTATGGGCTCTAGATATGGGGGCGTCAAGCAAATCGATGCTGTTGGAATGCATGGAGAGACTCTTCTTGACTATGGTGTGTATGATGCTTACCACCAAGGGTATGGTAAGGTTGTATTCATCATAAGAAAAGATATAGAGAAGGATTTTAGAGAGCGTCTTTTTGATAGGATTGCGAGAAACATGAATGCAGAGTATGTCTTTCAGAATCTAGACTCTCTTATTACTCCTGAGGAGAAAAAGCTCAGTGAGGGAAGAACTAAACCCTGGGGGACGATACACGCGGTGCTATGTGCAGAGAAGGCTGTGAAGACTCCATTTACAGTCGTCAACGCCGATGACTATTACGGCCGCAGTGCATATATAACAATGGGAAAGTATCTATCGACACTTGAAAATGACGATACTACACATGCAATGGTAGGCTTTGTTCTTGAAAATACCATGAGTCCATCGGGCTCTGTTACAAGAGCTATCTGCGAGAGTAGGGACGGCCTACTTACATCACTCAATGAGACATTTAAGATTTTCTGGAGAGACGGGAAGGTTATTTCGGCACTTCCAGAGGGAGAAGAGGAACTTACTGGCAAGGAACTTGTGAGCATGAACTTCTTCGGTTTTACTCCTAAGGCTTTTGAGAGCTTCAATACCTATTGGGAGGAGTTTAAAGCTCAATCCATAAGGGAGATGAAAGCCGAGTGTCTGCTTCCTTCTGGGGTAAGCGAAATGATTGAAAAGGGAGAGGGTACTGTAAAGGTTCTCTCGTCAAACGACAAGTGGTTCGGAATGACATACCCAGAGGACAAAGCGTCTGTCATGGAGGCTTTAAGAAAGAAGATATCGAGCGGTTATTACCCAGATAAGCTTTGGGAGAAATAAAGATAGAGTCACCTATTTCTGGGTGACGTCTTTATTAGATGCCAGTATTTCAAGCGGGGAGTAACCCTCCCCGAGTACATGGTATGTATCCTGCACAACCATGAATGCGTCGGGATCTGTTTCTTGAACGCAGCGCGTAAGTCTTGTGAGATCCTTTTTGGGAATCGTTGTCATGAGCATATCCTTCTCTTCCTTCGAGAAAAGGCCTTTCGCATTGATTATAGTTCCACTTCTATTCAATTCCTTTAGTATGTAATTTCCTATTTCATTTATTTTGGGAGAGATGATAAATACATTCTTTGCATAGTTCGTTCCGAAAGGCACGACTACCTTGTCTATTATGAGTGATATTATCATCGATACTATGCATGAATATAGGGCATGTTCGATACCAAAAAAGAAAGCAGATACGAAGATGATTATCCCATCTACAATAAATAGTGCATTTCCAAGAGCAATCGGAGTATAAGAAGCAATTATTTGCGCAATTATATCTGTCCCTCCCGTGTTGGAGCCCGCTCTCATCACAAGGCCCATTCCCAGTCCGTTAGTAATACCTGTAAAGAGAGTGCATAGCCACAAAGAAGACTCTTTTGAGTAGTCTATAAGTCCGTTCGGGAGAAGTATGTTAAAAAGTGAAGTAAAGAGAGAGAGGAGAGTAGTTCCTAGGAGTGTCTTTAAACCGTATTCCTTCCCAAAAAGAAGGAGGCCGATTAAATAGATCGGAATTGAAAGACAGAGCATTATAATACCAAGGTCCCATGCTTTTCCGCTTCTTTCCAGTACTATGTGATATATGAGGGTGCCGAGTCCTGAAACCCCACCGGGGGCGAGTTTAGCCCTATTCATGAAGATTGATATACCAAAAGCAGTCAAAGCTGTTCCGATAACTATATATGAATAGTCCTGGACAAGGTTTTTGATTCTGTTTCTCATAACTTACTTGGAAGCTCCCTGTGATCTAATCTTAAATGGTCGAGTAGTACATCTGGATCATCACTGACAATCAATACGTTTCGGACTGCCTCGTTAACGAAACCTTCTTTTACAGCGTTATCGAGAAGGGATAGAAACGAATCAAAATAACCATCTATATTAAATAGTGCGATATTAGCTTTCGTGTAGCCAAGCTGCCTCCATGTATATATCTCACAGAGTTCTTCAAATGTTCCGATACCTCCAGGAAGGGCAATAAAACCGTCGGCCTTGTCATACATCGTCTGTTTTCTTTCGTGCATATTCTCTGTAATTATAGTTTCATTTGCGCTAGAACCGTTTGTGACAGATGGAATGTTCATCGCTTTTGGCAGTACTCCTGTAACATATCCACCACTCTCTCTTACACTATGCGCCAGAACTCCCATGAGGCCTCTATTGCCTCCTCCGTATACAAGAGATATTCCTCTTGCAGCAATTCTTGATGCAAGCTGAATCGTCTTTTCTTTATAAATAGCCTTATTGCCTAGGGTAGAACCACAGAAAACTGTAACTGTAAAATTAGTAGCCATAGGATAGTTATTACCATATTGAAGGAAAAATCTCAATAAATGTTATTATGATAACAGCATTTTAAGACAAATTATAAATAATCGAGCTTAGCAATTGTTTTATTAAATCTTTTGTAATATTCTAGTTAATGTATTTTGAGGAGATTTCTATGAAGAAAATTACCAGAATTACCTTTGTTTTGATTTTACTGTTAATAGTGGTGTTGCCTCTTGCTGCAGAGAAAGCGATGGTTGTTACATGGCAGTGGGCGCTTTCCGATCCGGACGTGACAGCATACCGCTATCAGATAGATGGTGAGAAGGATGGGGAATGGATAGTTGTTGATGGAAGAACAGATTCCTATACTGCTTCTGGATTGGATCCATACAAGGATTACACATTATATCTTCAATGCTCTTATGACGGTGTATATTGGTCTCTCAGTGCTAGTAGTACAGCTTATGCAATTCTTTCTCTGGAGACAGAAGAAGCTTCTCTTCCTGAGATAGATGTATCCACAGGAGAAGGAGCACTTGTAGAAGAGAAAAAATCTCAAGTGGGTGAGAGAGTATTCTTTGTCTTCGGTTATGGGGTTATGAATGAGTGGAAAGACGGAACACTTATATCTAGAACGATGGATGAGGGTATTGTCAAGGCAGAAGATATAGAGGCATTCCTCTGTGTGGAGAAGGAAAAGTACTTGCTTGATGATGATGTAGTGAGCCTCGCTTCTGACGGTTTTGTTCTTGACTACAGCCGATTTGATCTTGATATAGAAACTATCCTTGATGTGTATGAAGAAGATTTGAATGCATATATCTTATCACTTCTTTCAAAAGAGAAAGAGAAGAGCAGTGATTTCTCTCTCTTCGGTTATACTTTCCATAACACATATAAAGGAACAACATTTGAAAGCACAGTAAATGATGAAAGTGCAATTCTTTCTGGCGATATTCTTTCATTCATTGATTATGAGAATGCGAAGTACTCATTCCTTAAAGATGTTGTTTATGTAGACTCGATTGAGGACGGAAAGCTTGTTCTCTCTGTACCAGAAGGTCTGGACTATGATCTCTATATATCTGAATACAAGAACGAGATCTTCCTTTATGTAAGTTCACTTCTTGAAAGAGCTAAGTATAGTGAGATAGTTAAGAGTGAGGAAGTTGTTGAAGAGGTACCTGTAGTTCAGCCGATTGCCCCTGTTGTAGAGGTTAAAAAGAGTAAAGAAACCAATGCTAAGTGCTCATTTAATCTCGGCTTCAACGGCTCTTTTGAGTTCGGTTATCTAGAGGGAAGAAGATATGCTACTTGTTTCCCACGCTTTGCTGTTTCTCTTGAGGCACAGAATCTTATCCACTTCGGACTATTCGGTCTTGGTCTAAGAAGTGACCTATCATCTGTTTTTGTTCCTGAATCTGGAACATTGAAAAGTATAAACGGAAAATGGGGATTTGATTTGACAGCTGATATAAAGCTTATGGGATATTTTAACTTTGATAAACTCAATATTTATCTCGGTGGCGGTGTAGGATACTCGCTTGCCTCCCCTGGCTTTGCTAATGAGCATTCATCAGAGACTCAGCTTTATGATATGAATAAGGTAGTAGTAGCTACAGCTCTCTTGGGATGTGATTTCCTCTTAAATGATTGGTCGGCTTTCTCTATTACTTCGTATGGTAGAGGAATATTCAATTCTTCTAAAACTATAAATGAGTACTCTGCAAATATTGCATTGGGTCTCACATTTAAGTACAGATAAGTTTTGTTGATATAAGCGAACAATATTGAACTGCCTCAAGTTTCTATTAAGAAATTAGAGGCAGTTTTTAATTTGTAGATAAGCCTATTTTCTCTTAAGCTTGATCTTCACCTTGTTCTTTATAATATAACAGTGGTGTATGTTCATGTCTCTCTTAAAGTCGTCGCCGATCGTCTTCTCAGTTATATCTTCAACATAGTAGGATGCATAAATCTCATCATCCATTTTGAAGCGTCTATAGTTATTTGAGAAGATTAGCGTGCCTCCCGGAGAGAGGTGCATGGCAGCACTCTTTATAAGCTTAACGTGGTCACGCTGTACATCGAATGTATTTCTTCGGCTCTTACTATTGGAGAAGGTCGGAGGATCACAGAAGATGAGATCAAAGCGGTCATATGTATCCCATAGGTAGTCCATTACATCTGCTTCATAGAGATAGTTTCCCATCGTTGTAGACCATCCGTTAATTTTAATATTCTCCTCTAGCCATCTCAGGTATGTAGATGATGTATCGACACTGACTGTGCTGAGTGCTCCTCCCTTTATGGCATTGAGAGTTGCTGTTCCTGTGTATGCAAATAGATTGAGAAATCTCTTGTTTGAGCTCATCTTCTGAATGAGTTCTCTAACCTTTCTATGATCGAGGAATACTCCAGTGTCGAGATAGTCGGTGAAGTTGACAAGGAATGTAACACCATTCTCGCGGGCAAGAAACATTCTGTTGTTTGAGGCCAGCTTTCTATATTGTTCGTTTCCTTTCTGTCTGCTTCTTTCTTTTACATAGATGTTCTCTACATCTATTCCTGTTGCTCTCTCTGTTGCAAGAATAAGTTCATCAAGTCTTCGTCTTGTATCTTCCTCCGGGATTTCCTTAGGGGCTTTATATTCACTTACCACTATCCATTTTCCCATGTAGAAATCAATTGATGCCGCGTATTCCGGCATATCTGCATCATAGATGCGGTAGCACTCAACGCCTTCCTTTTCCATAAGAGGTTTCAATTCTTTAAGATTCTTTATGAGTCTGTTGTAGACGAATTGAGCGCCTTGAGAGAGCGCTGTGGAGAGCCGCAATTTTTTCTTCTCTTCACTTTTTCTTATGAGCTCTTCTCTCTCTTCGTCTGTAAATACAGAGTAGTGTGCAGCCTGACACTCTATGCCACCGTTAAAGAGCTTGTTTGTTCTTTCGGGTTTCATATCTATGTTACTCAAAAGATCGCTGTTACCTGTAAGAATCGTAGCCTTCCAGCCTTTGAATGTGCTCTGTAGAGTATCTCCGATTCTCTTATATAGACCTTCGATGTCGTTTACGGCCATTCTCTCGCCATATGGAGGATCTGTTACGATACATCCTGTTTCAGCTGGGGCTTTTTCCATCTTTGTAAAATCCTGAACAGAGAAGGTGATAAAATCATATACGCCGGCCTTAAGGGCTGCTGCCTTGCTTATCTCGACGGCAGTGCGAGAGATATCTTGAGCATAGATTTGGATATCTCTTTCCTTTATTGCTCTTTCCCGTTTTTCTTTTGCTTCAGCGACTATCTTATTAAAGAGCTCCTCATCGTAGGACGGAAGTTTCTGGAATTGATAGAAAGTCTTTCTAAGTAATCCTGGTGCTGTCTCTGTTGCCATCAGGGCAGCCTCAATTGCAATGGTTCCTGAACCACAGAATGGATCGAAAAAAGGAAGTGGAGCATTATTGTCTCGGCTTTTCTTCCATTCGCTACGACATATAAGGGAAGAAGCAAGATGCTCTTTTAAAACGGCATCGGTCTGCTCGCTTCTGTATCCTCTCATGGAAAGATTCTCTCCTGAGAAGTCTATATACCATTTTACTGTGTATCGTTCTATATGGACATGTACTGTCACATCTGGATTGAGTATTTCGATATTTGGTCTCTCTCTATCGAACTTCTCTCTTATCCTCTCCACTATTCCGTCTTTGACCTTCAATGCTGCATAGTGGCTGTTTGTTATATAAGGGCAATCCTGTGTCGTACAAGTAACCTTGAGTGTCTTTTGTGGCGTAAGATATTCCTCCCAAGGAAGTGAGAGAGTCGCTTGCTCAAGCTCTTTGTCATCTCTTACATCATCATCTTCATATAGTCCCCATAGAAGACGTGAGGAGATACGTGTGTTAAATGTGAAACGATAGCCGAATTCTAGATTGCCTTCTATTTCGACTCCACTCGATGTTACCCTTACACGGTCACATCCACACTTTCTCGCTTCATCTGCGATCAAGTCACCTTGGTTTGCTGCGCTCGTTGCAAAAAATATCATTCTTTTCCCTCCGTGAAGAGCTCTTTCAATTGTTCTTCAGAGAATTTATATTCAGTGCCGCAATTGAAACACTGAAGTACAAGGGGAAATTCTCCCTTGAGTATCTCATCTTTTTCTTTTTGTGGAAGATTTACAAGATATCTTGTGAAGTTTTTTTCATTGCATGGGCATGAAAAACCTATAGGAGAACGGCCAAGATAGTCGACTCCAAGAGATGAGAAAGTTGAATCGACATATTCTCGGACGCTCATGCCACTTCCGATTTTTTTCGCCATATCATCCAATTGAGGCGAGAGTTCAGCGAGTTTATTCAATATGTTCTCTTTGCATAGCGGTAGGGCTTGCATCATTATGCCTCCGGAGCCCCATACGCGGCCGTATTTATCATAGTCGATGGAAAGGGCAAAGAGAGAGGAGGTTTGCTCCGACTCTCTGTAGTAGGCTGCAAGATCCTGTGCAAGGTGTCCGGTAGAAAGCATTACTTCTCCCGAAAATGGTGATTTTGATCCTTCAAGGATTTTTGTTATGCGAAGAAAACCCGGGCCGTATAGTGGGGAAGTGTCAAGAGAGGAGAGAGGCTTCTCTAGTGGTATGGGATTATTAACAAGATATCCTCTGACGGCACCACACGCCCATGCTTCTATATTCATACCCTTGATTGGGCCAGCACAATTGATGGTAAGAAGTATTCTGTCATTTCCTTTTACTTCACTGGAAAGAAGAGATCCTGCCGTATAGCCTTGGGAGAGAACATATGTTTCTAAAAGTCCTGTTTGGTGATTTGCTCTCATCTCGTTAATCATTCTTGTCGTGTTGACAGCACTTAATCTTACTGAACCGTCTCCTACAAGAAAGATTTCTCTTCTGTCATCCTCTATTTTCTCGAGATGCTCTAAAAGTATATTGTCTTCAATTTTCTTCTTTATCATGAGGATAGTTTAAAGAAAGAATGAACTATAGTTAAGTATTCCTTCTCATTTTAGATCTAGATATGGCCGTGTAATCTAAATTGATTAGTGTCTCAGTATTATATGACAAGCGTTCTTGAAAAAAGGGTGGTTGTGAAGATATGGGATGTGATAGACTCATAAAAACATCTTTAAGGAGATTTGATATGGAAATAAAGAAAGAAAATAATGGAAAAGAGCTTACCCTTTTTATCAAAGGAAGACTTGATACTACTACTTCTCCACTTCTTGAAAGGGAATTAAAGGAGAGTATAAGTGGAGTTGAGAAACTCATTCTGGATTTTTCGTTACTTGAATATCTTTCATCGGCAGGACTAAGGGTAATCCTTGCGGCCCAGAAGGTTATGAATAGGCAGGGTGAGATGATTGTGAGAAATGTCAACGAGACAATCAGCGAGATCTTCGAAGTTACAGGTTTTGTCGACATCCTTACAATAGAGTGAGCTCTGATTAATGCTATAGAGAGGAGGAAATGTGGATTCACGTTTTCAATACAATGCATACAGATACTTTCTCCTCTGGGGTATATTCTCTTCTCTTGTTCTGACTCTTTCATGCTTTGTAGACGCTACACTTGTGGGAAGGCTAACAGGGAGCGACGGCCTTGCAGCATATAATCTTATAACTCCTGTATTTCTCTTATATGCGCTACTAGGCGTTACGATAGGAGTCGGCGCGAATGTCAGGGTGGTTAAACTTATCGGAGAAGACAAGAAAGAAGAGGCTGATGAAGTATTTCACAGTGCCCTTACACTCGGTTTAATCGTATCGACTCTACTGCTTTTCCCCTTACTCTTTAAAAGAAAGTATGCATCATTTCTTGGCTTGACTGGTAGTTTGTATCCTCTCTCCGTAGGGTATCTTAGTACGGCGCTTCTAGCTTCTCCTGCATTTGTAATGTATCACATACTATCGGCCTCTGTACGCTCGGATGGCAATCCCCGTCTATGCTTCTGGAGTTCTCTTGTTGTGTGTTTAACGAACATTACACTCGATATCGTATTCATGAAGGTAATGAAAATGGGTATAAAAGGAGCCGCGATAGCGTTGTGTATAGGAGAGACTCTTGGCGTTTTTACACTTCTCTCGCATTTTTTCAGAAAAAGAGGTCTCCTCACTCTTTCGTTAAAGCTACCTCATTTTACCTTTATCAGAACGCTTTTCTTGAATGGATGCAGCGTCGGCTCTGCATATATCTTCTCTGCACTTGTAATGCTGTTTTTTAATACGATGCTTCTTTCATACGGAGGTACAAATGGTGCTCTCTATGTTGCTATATATGGCATAATATATACAATGAACACGACTGTGGCTGCTGTTTATGACGGTAATGGAATGGCAATGCAGAGTGTCATTTCGTTTCTTACGGGGGAGGCGGACAGCGAGGGAATTATTGCTGTATTGAAAAGAGCTATTATCACAATGATTGTATTAAGTGTTGTGATGGTCATTCTTTTTTCTTCTTTTTCGTCTTGCTTAATCGCCCTCTTTGGCATTACGGGAAACGATGATGTATATGCGTCTTCTCGCGCATTGAGGATCTTTCTCATAAGTGCGATCTTTACTTCTCTGAATACTACACTTACTTCATTCTGGCTCAGTATAGGGAGAACGAGACTCGCATCTCTTATGTCCCTTATTAGAAACTGCCTCCTTATTCTTCTATTTGGCTTTATTCTTGTTCCTGGGTATCTTGTTGACGGACTCGGATTAACATATATAGCATCAGAGGCGTCATCTCTCTTAATTGCTCTTATTGTTCTTTGGAAAAGTCCATCGAGAGAATATATGAAGAAGAAGTTCGGTACTATAGAGAGTTCGTTTGAAAAGACTTATCTAATAAAGAAGGAGAGTATGGGTGATATTTCTTCGGACATTGAAAGGATAAGTAGAGACTGGGATATAGACTATAAGAGATCATTTATGATCAATTTTATATTGGAAGAAATACTTCTCAACATTATTAAGTTTGCATTGTCGGAAAATAGCAAAAAAGAATACTACATCTCGATAAAGATTATAGCAAAAGATGAGGATTTATGTCTCCGTATACGCGATAACGTCAAAGAGTACAATCCCTTCGATTGTGGCGGCGATGAGATTGACAGTGGTGTCTTAAAATTAATAAAGAAGAAGACGAAGTATTTGGAGTATCAGAGAAAGATGATCTTCAATTACTTCTACACGATAATTTGAGGTCGAGATGGAAAATCTGTTCATTTTTCAGAACAATGATGAGATAGAAAGGCTTTCTGTACAGAACAAGCTTCTCTTTCCATATGAAAAGAAGGTTATGGACAAACTTTTCTTAGGGAGGAGCAATCTCTCCGTATTGGATATAGGTGCTAATGACGGCAGTAAAACGTCCTCTCTTTTTTCAGATAGCAGAGTAGGAAGAGTCATTGCACTTGAATACAATGCACTTCTTGTGGAGAAAGCCGAGAGACAGAAAAAGGATGACCGTTTTTCCTTCTATACAGTAGATGTGGAGAAGGCTGATTATAAGAGCTTATTGAAGAGAGTGATGAAAGAGTCTTCTCTAAAAGGTTTTGATATCATATACATATCATTTGTTCTAATGCATCTTAAGGAAAGCGAAGCGCTTCTCATCTCTCTTAAGGAATTTCTCAATTGTGGAGGAACTATCGTTATTACGGAAGCTGATGACCTCTCGTCGCATCTTACTCCCGATGAAAATGGACTTCTTGAGACATTTCTTTCGATTCTCGATAAGGACAAGTATTCTGGTAACCGACGTCTCGGACACGATATTGAAAATATTGTGAAAAGTGCGGGATATGGGGATATAACTATCCACTGTGATGGCGTTTCGGCTTTTCCTGGGGAGGAGGAGAAGAAAAAAGATATCTATAAAACATTCTTTTCATATCTACCGGAGGATGTTGATATTCTTTTGAGTGAAGATGAAAAAAACAGTGAATACAGAGAATGGAAGAAGTGGATAGATTCGAATTATTTGTCACTCAAAGAGCTTATAGAGAGTCCTTCGTCCTCAATTTCCATGGGGATGAAGATACTTACTTGTCGTAAGACGATTTTCCATTCTGTTCCTCTTGAGGAAAGTGAAATAAACTCAACTCTTCTTCTTATGGATGAATGTGTCGGTAAGAACCTTTACAATAAAGATGATCTATCTAAGGCAATTAAATCTTGCGATGAGTTCTTTATGCTTTATAAGACTGAAGAGGGTGTCATAGGCGGATACATATATTACTTTCTTACCGATAAGGAGATGCTCTCTTCTTCAGGTAAAATACCACGTAAGCAGTTAGACAGTGTCTATAAAGGCAATAAGTGCGCACGTATTCAATCCGTTGGAGTGAGAAAAGAGTATAGTGGGTTTGGTCTTGGAACGAGGATGATCAAAGAGGCTCTTCTTGACAACAAAATGCGTGGTGTGGAGGCTGTATATTGTGTATGCTGGGCGCCAAATGGAGAGGTTCCGCTTGCTTTCCCTCTCTATCAATCGGGATTTTCCCATCTCATGAAAATCAGAGACTACTGGGCTGAAGAAGAGAGCCTTGTCTGCCCGTATTGCTCTGGTCGCTGTCACTGCAACGCTGAAGTTTATTATAAAATATTGAAGGAGGAGTGTAGATGAAACTCAAGCTCTTACCCAAATTCATAATTTCACTATGTGTTGTAGGTCTCGTTTTTATAGTGAGTGTCTCTCTTTTCGGTTATCTTACATCTAAAAGATATCTTGAGGAACTTTATGCAGAGCGTGTAATGACGAACAGTAATACGATTGCTTCTCTTCTCGATAAAGAGGCTGTAAAGACTATCATTAGTGAAGGCGGGGAGAATACACAAGAGTACAAGACTATGTACAATCTTTTCCAAGCCCTTAAAAAGGATGGTGATATTACATATCTATCTCTTGTTGTTCCCGGCAAGGACAGTGTTACATTTTACATAGATGCATTCGTTCCCGAGATGGGAGATAAAGAATCGGCTTTTCTTCCTTATGGGGCTGAGATTTTCTATAGAGATGCTGCCAATCCAGATGATCCTAACGACCTCGAGAAATACTATGAGATATGGAATGCATATAAATTAAATAAAGGTCTCGATAAGCCACTTGTGACGGACAATAAGTATGGTTATAACTACACCGGCATTTCCGTTGTGCTCGATGAAAATGGAAAGGCCATTGCTGAGGTTCAATATATTCTGGACATGAGCGAGGTGAGATCATACCTCTTCTCATTCCTCAATAACATGATTTTGATCTCATTTATAATAAGCGCCGTAACAATGGCTGCATACATTTTCTTTGTAAGAAAGATGGTAACTTTCCCTATTGGAAAGCTGACGAGTTTTACAGAGGAAATAACAAAGACGAAAGATTTCGAGAATCAGAAAATAGAGATTAATACGGGGGATGAAATAGAGGCGCTCTCTTCTTCGTTTAATTTCATGCTTTTAGAGCTTGAAGAATATATAAAGAACCTTTCGATAGTTACACGAGAGAAGGAGAGGATAGGAACGGAACTTGATGTTGCACGTCATATACAGAGGAGCATGCTTCCGCACGCGATCCCTACATTACCTTGCCTCAATAAAATCGATATATATGCCACAATGACGAGTGCAAAGGAGGTCGGCGGCGACTTCTATGACTATTTTCTCATCGATGATGATCACCTTGCCCTAGTTATGGCCGATGTTTCGGGTAAAGGAGTACCGGCTGCTCTCTTTATGGCGATAAGTAAGAGTCTTATTAAATCTGCTCTACAGAGCACCTTAAGTCCAAAAGAGGTATTAGAGAAGGTTAATAACCAGCTTTGTGAGAACAATGATGCAGGGATGTTTGTTACTGTATGGCTCGGTATACTCGATATAAAAAGTGGCGTTATGAAATGTGCCAACGCAGGACACGAGTTCCCCGTAGTTAAGCGCAATAACGGAAAATGGGAGCTCTATAAGGATAAACACGGCTTTGTTCTTGCGGGCATGGAGGCATCGAAATACGTAGAGTATGAACTTAAATTCGATAAAGGCGATAAGCTCTTTGTCTATACCGACGGTGTTCCCGAGGCAACTGATGGTAACCTCGTCCTCTACGGGACAAAGAGAATGATAGACGCTCTCGATAGAACAGAGGGCCTATCTAGTCGTGAGAGCCTTGAGTATATTCAGAGTGACGTAAACAATTTTGTTGGCCATGTGGATCAATTTGATGATATAACAATGATGATGCTTGAGATAAAAGATTGTCCTCTTATAAAGGAGATTACCGTTACTCCGACACCAAAGTGTGTAGAGAGTGTCACATCATTTATTGAGGATATCCTATCTGATAGCGGGGCGCCATTTAAGACGATAGCACAGGTGAATGTTGCAATAGACGAAATATTATCGAATATAATCTCTTACAGCGGGGCTGAAAAAGTGACTGTCAAATGTGCTTCTTCTCTCAGTGAGATAAAGATTGAGTTTTCAGATGATGGTAAACCATATGATCCGACTTCTTCTCCCGATCCTGATACCTCACTATCGGTGGAAGAGAGGAAGCTTGGAGGATTGGGTATATTAATGGTTAAAAAGATAATGGACGATATAACATACATGTATAAGGAAAATAAGAACATCCTATCAATCAAGAAGGGCTGGTAAAAGATGAATGAAAATCTGTTTCGTAAATCAAGTGTTGACAGGGTAAATTCCCCCGAAGAGCTCAATGACTACATCCGTGTCGCTTCTCCAAGCGTATGGCTTATTCTTTCTGCTATAGTTGCATTCCTCGTTGGAGTTGTAATCTGGGGAATATGGGGAAATATAGAGGTGACAGTAAAGGCCCCTGTAGTAGTAAAGGATGGTGTAGTGACTTGCTACGTAGATGATGTTTCATCTCTTGAGGAGGCCCTGGACGTTCGTATTGACGGAAAAATTGGCAGTATAAAGAGTATAAAGCGAACGCCGGTTGAGATCACAGATGACTATGACCCGTATTTTCTTTATATCTCATCGTACTCGTCGGGATCATTTGCCTATCCAGTCACCGTTGAAATAAGTGGGCTTGAAGACGGAGTATACAGCTCGGAGATTGTGAAAGAGAGAATCAATCCAATCTACTTTATCATCCATTAGGGGGAGATTATGGAAAAGAAGAAGAGGTCTGCTCCTCCTATAAAGGGTGGCGTTGCCAAAGTTCCTGTAGTTATACAGTTGGAGGCATTGGAATGTGGAGCTGCCGCTCTTACGATGATTCTTGAGTATTACGGTAAGTGGATTCCTCTTGAGAAGGTTCGTGCAGACTGTGGTGTCTCTAGAGACGGTTCGAATGCAAAGAATATTCTCAAGGCGGCACGCTCCTATGGCTTAAAAGCGAAAGGCTATAGATATGAGCCGGAAAAGCTAAAGGAGGATGGCGTCTTTCCGTGTATAATACACTGGAACTTTAATCATTTCGTGGTTTTATGTGGTTTTAAGGGAAATAAGGCCGTTATAAATGATCCTGCAAAGGGAACATACTCTGTTTCGTTTGAGACATTCGATAAATCATTTACCGGAATATGTCTCATGATGGAGCCTGGAGAGGATTTTGTCCCTGAGGGAAAAAAGAAGAGTGTAGCTTCATTTATAAAGAAAAAACTCAAGGGTACTGGTAGTTCATTCTCTCTCGTTGTCATTACGACTTTCATCTCATTTCTTATCGGCATCATAACGCCCGGATTTTCGAATGTCTTTGCAGATTATCTCCTCTCTGGAAAGAATATGGAATGGTTCATGCCTTTCATGTACGGTATAACTGCAATATCGATCATACAGATAATAGTTGGGATAATACAGTCGGTGTATACTCTCAAGGTTAACGGAAAGATAGCGATAGTCGCAAACAGCGAGTACATGTGGCATGTTCTGCGTCTTCCTATGGAGTTTTTCTCTGTTCGTATGGCCGGGGATATACAGGCGCGTCGGAGCCAGAACGAGTCGATCGCTGGGACTATAATTAATACTTTTGCCCCTCTTTCAATTGAGGCTTTCATGCTTTTCTTCTACCTATTTGTAATGCTGAGGTATAGTATAGTATTGTCGTTTGTTGGGATTCTTTCGGTATTTTTAAATATGGCGGTGAGCTCATATATATCGAAAAAGAGAGTCAATTCCACTCGTGTTGCAAGTAGAGATAACGGCAAGTTATATGGTGCGACGGTTGCGGGAATCGAGATGATAGAGTCGATTAAGTCCACTGGAGGAGAGAACGGTTTCTTCGAGAAGTGGTCGGGTTATCAGGCGAGTGTAAACTCCGGACAGGTGAAATGCACACGTCTTAATGCACTCTTTGGTCTCATACCTTCTCTAATAAGCATGCTTACCAATAATATAGTCCTATTGGGGGGTGTCTATCTCTGTCAGAATGGCGCATGGACAGTCGGTATGATAAGTGCGTTCTCCGGCTTTCTTTCCTCCTTTCTCTCTCCAGCAATGCTCTTTGTCTCGGCATCGCAATCTCTTTTGGAGATGCGTACGAGTATGGAGAGGATTGAGGATGTTATGGAATATAAGACCGATATCCCGTACGCACTAGAAGGTGTAAAGGACGATGTAGAATACGATAAACTCAGCGGCAAAATAGAGCTTAGGAATGTTACATTCGGCTACTCACGTCTTGGAGAACCTCTTATTAAAGATTTCTCTATGACGCTTGAGAGAGGTCAGACTGTGGCCTTTGTTGGGCCATCTGGCTCGGGAAAATCGACATTGGGTAAGTTGATATCTGGGCTATATAAACCTTGGAGTGGAGAGATTCTCTTCGATGGAAAGCCTATAAGTGAAATAAACCATTCGGTATTCACCGGCTCAGTTAGCGTTGTGGATCAAGATATTACGCTCTTTGAGGATACAATCGCCAATAATATAAAGATGTGGGACGACTCGATAGAGGACTTTGAAATGATACTTGCTGCAAGGGACGCCCAGATCCACAGCGATATAATGCTTAGAGATGGAGGATACTCATATAAACTAATGGAGGGAGGAAAGGATCTATCGGGCGGACAGAGACAGAGGCTTGAGATAGCACGAGTACTAGCAGAAGATCCAACAATTATCATCATGGATGAGGCAACAAGTGCCTTAGATGCAAAGACGGAGTATTGTGTTGTCTCGTCAATTAGAAATAGAGGTATAACGACCATTGTTATCGCTCATAGACTCAGCACAATCAGGGATGCTGATGAAATCATCGTTCTCGACAACGGATTAGTTGTGGAGAGGGGAACTCATGATGCTCTCTATAAGAAGGGCGGAGTTTATACTTCGCTCGTTTCCAACGAGTAAGGAAGGATACTATGGGTTGGTTTGATGAACAGATAAGAGAACGTATACAAAAAGATGATGATAACTTCGCAGATGCATTTGCTTCTCTTGCTTCTCTTGTTATGGGAAAGCGTATAACAAGGGCCTTGAATGAGGCTAAGTTTCAGACGAAGTCCGCAATCGAGGAAATATTGAAATATTACCATATAAAGGCAGTTGAACTTCCCGATTGTGTGAAGGATGTAAACGATCAGCTTGAGTATTTATTGCGTCCGAGCGGCATTATGAGACGGACGGTGAGCCTCAGCGACGGGTGGTATAAAGACGCTATAGGCGCGATGCTGGGCTCTCTTAAATCTGACGGCACTCCTATTGCGCTTCTTCCCCATGGAACAAATGGATATAGGTATTTCGACAGCAGAAAAAAGAAGTGGGTGCGTGTTAATAAGGAAAGCGCCAAGGAGATAGATAGTGAAGCTATATGCTTTTACAAACCTTTTCCAATGAAAAAACTCGGCGTCAAGGATCTCCTCTTATACATAGTGGGATTGATGAATATTTCAGATTATGTGGCTTTGTGTCTCATAACACTTGCTGTTTCCTTAGTCGGTCTTTTTACTCCGAAAATCCAAAGGCTTATTTACGGACCTGTGATAGAAGGCGGTAGCGCTGAGCTTCTATTTGCCGTATTCGGCTTCCTCATTTCAATCAGTGTTTCTCAGCTTCTTATCTCTTCTACGCGCTCTCTTATCATGGGAAGGCTATCGACTAAAATGAATACAAGTGTGCAAGCAGCTGGGATGATAAGGTTACTCTCCCTTCCTGCGCAGTTCTTTAAGGACTACTCTGCCGGAGAGCTCTCGTCTCGTATGAATGCACTCAACTCTTTGTGCTCAGTGCTTGTAAGTACGATTTTTACGACAGGGCTCTCAAGTCTCTTTTCACTTATTTATATAACCCAGATGGTCCAATACGGGCCGCATTTGGTCATTCCGGGACTAATTGTCATTCTTGTAACTGTAATTTTCTCGCTTATTACTACGTTGGTTCAACTTAGGGTGAGTGAAAAGCAGCTTCTCCTCTCTGCTTCGGAGTCTGGGCTTGAGTATTCACTAATTACGGGAGTGCAGAAGATAAAACTCAGCGGGGCAGAGAAGAGAGCTTTTGCTAAATGGGCCGAGGCTTACACGGCAGAAGCGAGAGAGGAGTATGATCCACCGTTTTTCTTAAAGCTTAGCGGAGTATTTTCATCATGCATATCACTTGTAGGAACGATTGTAATATATTTCTTTACCATAAAGACTAATGTAAGTCTTGCGGATTATTATGCATTTAACAGTGCTTATGGCGCGGTGATGGGGGCATTTACATCCCTTGTATCATTGTCAACAACGGCTGCAAGAATCAGACCACTGTTAAATATGGTGAAGCCTATAATCGAGACTGTACCTGAGACAGCACAGTCAAAAAGGGTGGTTACAAGACTTTCTGGTGCGATAGAACTTAACAATGTCTCTTTCCGTTACACCCCCGATGGGCCACTTATTCTTGACGATCTTTCACTTAAGATAAGGCCGGGACAGTATACTGCGATAGTAGGTGCAACAGGATGTGGTAAGTCGACTCTTATGCGTCTCATGCTTGGCTTTGAGACTCCGCAGAAGGGTGCCATCTACTACGATGGGATGGATCTTGCTTCTCTTGATCTCAAGTCATTAAGACGGAAAATCGGATCTGTAATGCAGAATGGGAAGCTCTTTCAAGGCGATATCTACTCAAACATAGTAATAACAGCTCCATCTCTCGGCCTGGAGGAGGCATGGATAGCTGCAGAGAAAGCAGGGATTAAGGAAGATATAGAGAGAATGCCGATGGGGATGCATACAATCATCAGCGAAGGAACGGGAGGTATTTCCGGTGGACAAAGACAGAGGATTATGATAGCCCGTGCAATAGCACCCAAGCCGAGGATTCTCATGTTTGATGAAGCGACAAGTGCACTCGACAATATTACACAGAAGATAGTTTCTGATTCACTTTCAAAGCTCAAGTGTACACGCATTGTAATTGCACACCGTCTCTCAACAATAAAGGAATGTGACAGAATTATAGTATTGGACAAAGGTAAAATAGTTGAAGATGGAAAATATGATGAGCTGATTGCTAAAAATGGATATTTTGCATCTCTTGTTTCAAGACAGCGACTTGACGGATAATTCTCTTACAATACGGGAAATTATGCGTAATAATAATTAAAAGGATGAAAGAATGAATAATTTAGAAAATGATTTTATTGAAAAAGTAAAGAATGCGAGAAGTGTTGATGATATCATAAATATTGCACACGAGAATGGAATTGAAATTAGAAGAGAGCAGGCACAGTTCTATTTTAACAATATGAAACAAGGCGAACTAACAGATGATGAGATATCATCTGTCTCAGGAGGCGGTTGTAGTAGCAGTAGAAGTTCCGTATCCTCATCAAAGAGCGATTTACGCCTCGGTACAGTCGTCACTCTTAAAAACAACGGACATACGTTCTCCTCTTCTGCTGCTTCGACAATTTGTAGTAACCCGAATTGTGGAAGCAACACGTTTTATATTTTGAGAAAAATAAGCGGCACTGATTATTATCTAATGGAATGTACCAAATGTAAGTGGACCTATAATGCTTTAAGAGACAATATAACTGCTATTTAATAGGGTTATCCTCTTTTCAAGAGCCACTCTTGCCGAGAAAGAATAATGTATTACGTAATTAATCCGAATATAGGAATAAGGAGTTGGTGGCGCTCTCCGTACTCTTATTACATGAAAGGTGTGAGGAATGCGTTTAGACTTACTCAAGAAGAATTTGAATTCCTTTATAAGTGTGATGGTATTACAAATCTTGAGGAAGGAAGCCTTTCGAATAGAATGCTCAATCGAGCCATGATTATACCTTGTAAGAAGGGAGAAATGTCTCTCTCCTCATGGCAGAGAAAGATCTGTGACAATCGATATTTTCCTGCCATGAATTGGATGATTACCGGTAAATGCAACTACAATTGTCTTCATTGTTTCAATGCGTCAGATAATGCGCCTCTCATGAGTGAGTTCACGCTTAAAGAAGCAGAGCGCCTGATGGATGAAGCCGAGGAATGTGGAATCAACGCCTTTACAATAACAGGTGGTGAGCCCATGTGTCATAAATCTTTCTTTGATATAATCGAGGGGATATATAAGAGAGGAATGTTCGTCGAAGAGCTTAATACGAATGGCTATTATATAACCCAGGATGCTCTCGATTCATTCAAAGCTATAGGATGCCATCCTCTCATAAAGATATCGTTTGATGGAGTTGCCCACCATGATTGGCTGAGAAACCGCCCTGGCGCAGAGGAGGATGCCCTCAGGGCAATAAAACTATCTGTTGAAAACGGCTTTCGGGTCAAAGTTCAGAGTAATGTTCATCGCAATAATGTCGAAAGTATGATTACCTCTGCACACCTTCTTAACAAAATTGGTGTCAGCGAGATGCGCCTTATTCGCACAACGGAAGCACCACGCTGGATAAAGAACGGAGGATCAAATACACTCACCCTTTCTGAGTATTTCGACAGAATGCTCTCTTTTATAGAAGAATATTCAGCCTCGAGAGACAAAATGGAGATCGACATATGGCAGCTCTTACATCTTTACCCAGAAAGTAAATCCTATAGGCCACGTGCCGTAGAGTGCATCGAGGAAGAGTATAGGGACTCTCTTCCTGTGTGTCGCGGAAACAGGGGTATGGTCGCTGTGGCTGCTAACGGGAACTTATTTCCATGCCTTCAGATGTCAGGATACTACGAAACGCACAATTGGAAACTGGGCAATGTGAAAGAGAACGGCCTCAAGAGATATCTTCAGCATGGAGATTACCTTGAAGAAGTATGTACTACGGTAAAGGATCTCAAGGACAGTAATGAAAAATGCCGCCGGTGCGAATGGTTTAAGTATTGCGTCGGAGGCTGCAGGGCTCTAGCTCTTCTATTCAGTGGCGACAAAAAGGGTAGCGATATATCAAAATGTCTTTTCTTTAAAGGCGGTTATATGGAGAAGCTCAAGAATGTAATGAAAGACTGGCGTGATGTAAGCGGAGTTATGAAAAGTAGAGAAAATGTGAACATTACTTGAAGTTTCTGGTTTTCTTTTCATTTGTTATTTACCTTGAATTTAAAATAGGGATATTTTTAAACAATGAAAAAGAAATTGCTAATTACCATTTTATTGGCAATAGCTGTGCTTATTACAATCAACGCAGCAACTGTCGATGAAATACTTGAGAGCGCGAAGAAGACAAGTCCGTCATATCAAAATATTTTATTGAACTATCAAAACGGGCTTCTTACAGTCGCTGAACTTGGAAAAGATGATGAAATCGGGGTTGCACTTTCTGTGACGGTTGACCCGTTGAGCGAGGTCTACTCTGGCGGTAGCACTACACCATCTTCACTTACTGATACAAGTAGTAAAGGGCTTACAGCCACGCCTACAGCCCAAATAACGTTTCCTAATGATGGGAATACTACAATCAGTGGAGGCGCGAGGATTTCAACAAGATATGAAGATGGCTCTACTTCAATAAGTGGCGAGGTCGGGGTTTCTCATACTTTTGATTTTTCAGGATATTCTAGTAAGCATTCTGAGGATTTGAAATATGCCTCTACAAAATACAGTACGGAGCTTACATACAGTAAAGCAGAGCTCTCGTTTGAGACGAGTGTCCTTAAAATGATTTCATCGATTCTTAGCGCTGAAAGTTCAATTAAGAGGGCTCAATTCAATCTTAAAAAACAGCAGACAGCATTCGATAAACTTACTGCTTTAAAAACATATTCAGAAGATTCGAGTGTTTATAAGAGCACTCTCAATACACTCAATGCTCTTGAGAGTTCACTCTCTTCGACAGAGGAGCAATATAATAGCCTTCTTTCAAGATACAAGACTCTTACCGGCCTAGCATGGGAGGGCGTTGATGTGGGAGAGCCTCCCGTACTTACGCTGACAACATACGAGAATGGTAATACAGAAGTTATGATAGAATCTTTGAATGCCGAAAGCAGTGAAGAATCTTATAAGAGTACGCTTGCTTCTTCAAAGCCCTCAAAGCTTGTAACTTCGTTATCTCTTTCGGCATCAAGTAGCAAGTATGATATTTCGGGTTCTTTGCAATATGCCGGTAACAATTGGAGTATTACTGCAAAGCCTGGGGTAAGTATATCTAGTGACGGCGATACAACACCGAGCCTTACATTAGCGGGAAGCTGGAAGAATAATGAAGGCTCTATCACATCTGGCTCTGCACTTAGTAGTGCTTTGAACAATGCCAAAGTAGCAGCCAATAATTACCTTGAGGCACTTTCAACATATGAGGAGAATGCAACGAATTATGCTCTCGAGATTGTAGAATGGAATACCAAACTCTCTCAAGCTAAAGCCGATTTGGAGTATAAAGAGACTCTTCTCGAGAGTGCCCAGGCTCTTTATGACTTGGGTTTGAATACATCGGAGGAACTCGAGAGTGCCGAGCTCGAGTACACTCTAAGTAAGACCGACTATGATAAGGTGATAATCGAAGGATTATCTCTAGAACGTGATTTAGCAATATTTGCACTATAAGGAACAGAAAATAGATTATGGATAAGAAAGAAGAAATATTGACAGAAAGTGAAAGACAAGAGAAGAAATTGAGGGAAGCTCAAAAAGCAAGAAAGAGAAGAAAAAGAGTAAAGACATTCCTAGGGTGGATTATTGTTATATTCATTGTAGCGCTTGTTCTCGTTTGGTTCTTAAAAATGAAGAAGGACAGTGAGGCTCAAATTGCTGCTCTTCAGAATGCATCGAATGAGATTGAATATACTGTGACAAGAACGAATTACGTAAAGTCTATAGATGTTTCCGGTAATGTCGTAGCATATGACAAACAGGAAGCGAACTTCCGCTCCGCAGGTGCTGTAACGGGTGTGTTTGTAAAAGTCGGGGACAAGGTCGAGAAGGGACAGATTCTTGCGACTATAGACTCAACCGAGCAGCAATATAATCTCAAGCAGATCGAAAATCAGATTGCAGAGGCCAAAATTACAGGTTCTTTACAGACTCTCGAGTCTTTGGAGCTAAAGAAAAGTAATGCAGAAGAGCAGCTATCATATACAACACTTACAGCGAACTTTGATGGAATTGTATCGAAGGTAAGTATAAGTGAGAATGACTATGTTACGGCTGGAACTGCAGTCATTACGGTTATTGATGTTTCGAAACTCAAGACTACTGTCGAAATCGATGAAATCGATATGCAATACATAGAAGAGAATCAGACAGCGACACTCTCGTTTGATTCTCTTCCTGGTGAGAGCGTTGTTGCATATGTTTCATACATCCCGATGGAAGGAAGATATACAACACAGGGAATTGGTGTTGTTGATGTAGAGATGACAATAGAAAATCCTCCGTCAGGACTCAGAACTGGATTTACATTCACCGGTTCGATTGATCTAGAACAGGATGTGAATATTCTTCTTATTCCGTCTTCATCTGTCTCCTCCGAGCGTGGCGGAAGAACTTTTGTTACTGTAAAGAAGGCGGACGGCCAGAGTGAGAGAAGAAGTGTGACGGTTTCGTATCTAGGAGAAGGATACAGCGAAGTACTCTCAGGCCTCAGTGAGGGAGAAGTCATTGTTTATTCTCAGTCATCCGGTGGTGGCATGGGCTTCATGATGAGAGGAGGATTTTAATGGCGTCTAGTGTTATAGAGCTTCAGAATGTCAGGCGCTATTACCTCGTGGGTGAATACGTTGTCAAAGCTCTTGATGATGTATCGCTTACCATAGATAGAGGCTCATTTACCGCAATAATGGGACCTAGCGGAAGTGGTAAGTCTACTCTTATGAACCTTATCGGTTGTCTTGATACTCCAACAAGCGGGTATATTACAATCGGTGGTGAGCTTACAAACGGAATGGACGAGTCTGAGCTTGCATTTTTGAGAAATCAGAAGATAGGCTTTGTCTTCCAACAGTTTAATTTGCTTGGAAAACTCAATGCTCTGGAGAATGTTATGACACCGATGCTCTATTGTCTTGTCCCTCACAAGGAGAGAAAGGAGAGAGCTGAGGCAATGCTGGAAAAGGTAGGGCTCAAAGATAGAATGAAACATCTTCCGAGCGAGCTATCGGGTGGGCAGAAGCAGAGAGTTGCTATTGCACGCGCTCTTGTCAACGATCCCGATATTCTCCTAGCCGATGAGCCTACTGGAGCTCTTGATAGTAGAACGGGCCATGAGGTTATGGGGCTTTTTCAGGAATTGAATGAAGAAGGACGTACAATCGTCTTTGTTACACATGATAGAAAATTGGGAATGCAATGTGCAGAACAGGTTTTCATTAAAGATGGAAGGATAGTAGAGGAAGATGTTACTCGAGAACTTTAAACTAGCAATTAAGAGTATGGTAACAAGTAAGATGAGAACATTTCTTTCTCTTCTTGGTATTGTGATAGGAGTCGGTTCGGTTGTAGCTATTATGACGCTCGGTGAGAGTGTGAAGGGCTCGATCAATGATGAGATGAACCTCTCGGGTATGGACCTTGTTACTCTCAGTAACACGGGATCAAATACAATTTTTGATGAAGAACTAGGCTATACAATCAAGGAAAAGATACTCGGAATAGATGATGTTGCGATCCAGACTGTTGGAAATGCAACGATTAGACATGCCCAGGAATCGGCAAGCGCAACTGTATATGGTGTATCCTCAACCTTTGGTGATATACAGCAGCTGGAAATAATGGACGGTTCTTTCTTCTCGAAGGAAGACAATATGGAGAAGGCTCAGGTTGTAGTGCTTGGTTATGATGTTGCAATGGATCTCTTCCCCGGAGGAGATGCTCTCGGAAGTTATGTATCAATCTTCAGAACTCAAGCGAAGACATATAAGGTAATTGCTGTACTCGAAGACACTTCAGAATCGACTATGTCTGATACAAACAGCAATGTTTATATACCTTACCACACATACAGCCAGAATATTAGGAAGATAAACAGTGTCCCGAGGTACTACTTTAAAATCAATGAAGACTATTCTGCAACCGATGTATCATCATCGATAAAATCCTATATGCAGAATATAGCATCATCGAATGAGTATGTGGTCTCCACTGCGCAGGAGTTTGTCGATATGGCAAACTCGATTATGGAGACGCTTACGACATTCCTATCCGCAATTGCCGCTATCTCATTGATCGTCGGTGGAATAGGGATTATGAATATAATGCTTGTCACGGTTGTCGAGAGAACAAGAGAGATTGGTGTGAGAAAGGCTCTCGGCGCGACCCCGAAGACCATAAGGCATCAATTCCTTGTTGAGGCACTTGTTTTATCGGTATGTGGCGGTATATTTGGAATAATATTTGGGATTATTGTAAGTTATGTTGTTGCGACTGCGCTTTCATATAGCCTCAAGTTATCGCTGTTGTCTATTGCGCTTTCTATTGGATTCTCATCGGCTGTCGGTATATTCTTCGGCTGGTATCCTGCAGCTAAGGCATCGTCGCTTGATCCTATTCAGGCACTATCATATGAGTAAGGCTAGGGTGAACTACCGCCCTCCTAAAGGGATTGAGGCTTCGTGCTCAATAGACTAAAGTTGGCTGCTTCGGTTTTTAATAACCGAGGCAACTAGAGCTTCAATCTCCACACGCTTACCCGGTGCGTCCCACACCTACATGATTGTTGTACAAGAGATACGATGGTTTTATCAATAACAACTCATGTGCCAGACTTGAAGGCGATGGCATCTTTCTTGCTCAATTTATGTAAATTATCGGACGGAAGGTATGATTGCTGCTTGTTTTCTAGGTCTTGTGGAGACAAGCAGCTTTTAATTGAATCTCATCGCGTTTGATATTGATTATAAAATAACAGGTTAGTAAAATCTAACCAAGTAATGTGAGGTGATATCTATGAAGAAGATAATATTGATTTTGGCTTTTGTCTGTATGTGTTTCTCTCTAATTGCCAGACCGGTAAATGAGACGGTTGAAGATGATAAAACTAATCTAAGCATTGTCGCACTTAAGGGACCGACTGCAATGGGATTGGTTAAACTTATGGAGAGAAGTGAAAAGGAAAGTGATGATCTTGATAACAGCTATACTTTCACAATCGAGGCTTCTCCTGATGCTGTTACACCACTTATTGCAAAAAATGAGGTCGATATTGCTTGTATACCTGCTAATCTATCTGCAGTTCTCTATAACAATACGGGGAAAATACAAGTTGTTGCAATAAATACGCTTGGGGTGCTGTATCTTGTAGGTAGGACAGATTCTTCTATATCTTCGCTTGATGATATAAAAGGCAGAACAATCTATTCTGCTGGAAAGGGGTCGACTCCAGAGTATGCGATAGAGACTATTCTTTCCGGTTACGGACTTGTTGATGGCATAGATGTAAGCGTTGAATGGAAGAGCGAGCACGCAGAGTGTGTTGCAGCTCTCATGAACGATGAGAATGCACTTGCCCTTCTCCCTCAGCCTTTTGCAACTTCCGCAATGATGCAAAATCCCTCTCTAGAAATATTCTTTGACCTGAATGATTTATGGAAGGATTTATCTGGGACTAGTCTTATAACCGGTGTTACAGTAGTCAATAAAGAGTTTGCAGCAAAGAATAGAGAGGCTGTTGAGGACTTCCTTGAAGAATATAGTGAGAGTGCTGAGTGGGTTAACGAAAATGTAGAGGAAGCAGCTCTATTGATTGAAAACTATGGTATAATAAAGGCTCAGGTTGCCCTAAAGGCGATTGATAAGTGTAATATAGTAGTGTGGACAGGAGATAAGCTTGAAGAGAACCTCTCTGTTTATCTAGATGCATTATACAAAGCGAATCCAAAAAGTGTAGGTGGCTCGGTTCCAGGTGAAGAATTCTACTTCTGATAGACGCTCGATTATTTTTAAATTCCTCTCAATTGTTATTTGGATAGGAATATGGTTTATCCTCTCTCTTATAGTGGGAGAGGAGATTTTTCTTCCGTCTCCGCTCGGAACTTTGTCGGCTCTATTCTCTCTTATTCCTTCCTCGTTATTCTGGACTTCGATTCTCTTTAGCCTCACGAGAATTGTGCTTGCTCTCGTCATTTCTTTTTTTCTCGGAACTCTTCTTGCCATTCTTGCATCTTTTTCAAAGTACCTTGAAATATTTTTGTCCCCGATTGTTAAAGCTGTCAGAACAATACCTGTGGCATCAATTATTATACTTATACTCTTATGGGTCAAAAGTAAAAACCTCAGTATGGTCGTATCATCTCTAATGGTATTTCCGATTATATATTCATCGGTCCTTTCGGGTATGAAGGCTACTTCTCCTCTTTTAATCGAAGCTGCTGACAACTACAGTGTTGGAACAAAAAAGAGAATAAGATATATATACCTGCCGTCCCTTTTTCCATTTGTAGAAACAGGATTACATTCTGCTGTGGGACTTGGTTTTAAGAGTGCAATAGCTGCAGAGGTTATAGCTCTTCCGAGAATTTCTATAGGCTCGTCACTCTATGAAGCGAAGATATATCTTACAACTCCGCTTCTCTTTGCATGGACTATCGTGATAGTAATTCTTTCAACTATTTTTGAGAAGTTGACTCTTTTTATTCTTAAGAAAGCTGAAAGGAGGATTCTCAAGTGAAGATCGAAATTAAATCAAAAAGTTTCGGAGAGAGAATAATATTCAAAGACTTGTCCCTCTTAATTAGAGACGGGGAATCTACACTTATATGCGGCGAGAGTGGAAGGGGAAAGACAACGCTCCTAAGGATGATAGCCCGCCTTGATGAAGATTATTGTGGTCATATAGATTCTGATGGTGGTGTTCTTCTTTTTCAAGATAACAGACTCATTGAGAATATGTCGGTTTTGTCGAATCTTGAGCTTGTTACTGATGACAGAAAAAAGGCCTTGGAATTACTAAAAGAGCTGGGACTTGAGGGAGAGGAAAAGAGTATTGTTTCTACACTTTCTGGTGGAATGAAGAGACGTGTTGCAATAGCAAGAGTTCTCCTATTAGAGAGTACGCTATATCTCTTTGATGAACCATTTTCTGCCTTGGATGATGATACAAAAAAGAGAACGGCAGAGGTAATAAGAAGAAATACGGAAGGAAAGACGATTATTGTTGTCTCCCATGATATAGAAGACGGAAGGCTCCTTTGCTGTTCTTCTGTAGTGGACCTTTGAATCGAAGTAATTTACACTTGAGCTATGTGCAAAGAAAAATTACCCAAGTGGGATCTTGAATCCATCTATTCAAGTGTTGAAAGCAAAGAATTCAAAGATGATATAGGAAGGCTTTATAAGCTGTCGTCACTTCTTAAAGAGAGGTGTCTGGATTCCTCAATCCCATTGATTGAACTTATAAAACTTCGTGATGAGATGAGCGCTCTTAAGACGGAACTCAGCGCATATGCATATGCCTCATTCAGTGTTGATACTACCAATCCTCTAGTTATTGCAGCATACTCGAAGGTTGAGGATGCTTGTGTAGTTGCAGAAGAAGCAGATACAGTCTTCGAGTATTACACTCGAGAGAGGGAGAGTGAATTTAGATCTCCCTTACTTCTAGATTATGCCCTCTTTCTTAATGAAGCGAAAATAAATAGCAGCCATATGATGAGTCTTGAGGAAGAGGCCCTTGCCGGAGAGATGCTTCAAGTCTCTTCATCAGCATGGGAAAAACTCCATATGACGGTGACAGCTGAGATCAAGGACGGAGACAAAACCCTCACCCAGCTAAGGGGAATGCAGTCAAGTGGCGATAGAAGTGTGAGAAAGGATGCCTATGAGAGGGAGATAAAGATTTTGGCTTCTTCCCGTACTTCTCTTGCAGCCGCCCTTAACGGCGTCAAAGGGACGACACTCCTATTAGAAAAGAGAAGGGGCTGGAAGGACCCTCTTGATCGCTCGTTGTTTTATTCGAGAATAACTCATAAGACTCTTGATGCACTCATCTCTACGCTAGAAGACTCAAGGGAGATGTTCAAGGACTACCTACGCACAAAGGCTCAGCTTTTAGGGCTCGATCACCTCGACTGGTATGATATTGCAGCACCGGTCGGAAAGGTCTCTTTGTCCTATACATGGCAAGAGGCTAAAGATCTTGTTACAAGATGCTATACGTCATTCTCTCCGGAAGTTGGGGCATTCATAAAGAGTGCATTTGATAATAGGTGGATTGATCCCGAGAGTAGGGATGGCAAGATCGGAGGTGCGTATGATATATCATTCCCGTTAAAGGGAGAGAGCAGAGTTATGATGAATTGGGATGGTTCGTATGATTCTGTATCGACTCTTGCACATGAACTTGGCCATGCATACCACGACTATGTTGTTAAGGACTATCCGATGAGCCAGAAGAACTATCCGATGACCCTCGCAGAGACGGCGTCAATCTTTGGTGAGACAACGCTCTTTAAACAAGTGCTGAAGACCTGCTCTGACGACGAGAGCCTTGGGATAATCGAAGCCTTTGTGGCCTCTTCTTTCCAGGTTTGTATAGATATTCTCTCCCGCTTCTACTTTGAGAAATATGCTTTCGAAGCGAGAAGGGAAGGCGATGTAACACCCGATGAATTCTGTCGTCTCATGACACAATCGCAAGAGGAGACATACGGGGACGCTGTCAGAATTAAACACCCATATATGTGGGCAGTGAAAGGCCACTATTATTCTGAAGGGTTTTCATTCTACAACTATCCGTATGCATTTGGACAATTGTTTGCTCTTGGCCTATATGCTTCAAAAGACAGCGTAGAGGATTTTCCTTCCCACTATAAGAATGTGCTTTCAATGACTGGGCGTTATAATGCCGAGGATGTTGCGCGTGCAGCCGGTTGTGATATAGAGAGTAAAGAATTCTGGATGAAGGGAATAAATCTAATCGGGGAATATGCAAAGAAATTGAAAGAATGGCTTTAAAAATTAAAAAACTAATTTCCTCTGCCCGTGGAATTGGATATGACAACGGTAAAACCGTAATACTCTCCAATGCACTTCCCGGTGAGGAAGTAGAATACTTCATAAAGAGAGAACGTAAGGGAATAATTGAAGGAGAGGTAACAAGAATACTTGTCTCCTCTCCGTTACGCGTAGAACCACTATGTTCTCTTTATAATATCTGCGGAGGTTGTGATTTTCAGATTGTCTCTCCTGACTCCTCTGCCCTCCTAAAAGAGGAGATTGTAAAGGATAATCTAACTAGACTTGGAAACCAGAATCCTCTTCCAAGATTTCTGCCTCCAGTGTATGGAAAAGTAGAAGGTTATCGTAAGAGAGCTAGGATACATGTTAACCCACATACGGGAGAGGCTGGATTTCTCAAGAGAGGGTCGAATGAATTTGTGTGTGTCAAGCATTGCCCACTTCTTGACAATAAGATAAATGCGCTTCTTGAAGAAGAGAAGGAAACGTTATTTAAGTATGCACGTTCCTTAATGTTTGAAAATAAGGTAAATAGAGATACTGGACTTGTTGAAGTTCCTCTTTTTGCTGGAGACAGAGAAGTGTCATCCGGTGATGAAAAGGTGGAAATAACACTAGGGGAGAATACATATGCAGTCACGGCAGACGTCTTCTTCCAGTCGAATCCTGCTCTCTTTACAAAGATCCTTAATTATGTGAAGGAAAACACCATAGGCGAAAATATAATTGACCTCTACAGCGGAGTCGGAACATTCTCTGCCCTTTTCAACGGAACAGGGAAAACAGTCTATGCAGTTGAAAAAGAGAAAAAATGCCTTATTCTTTCTCGTATAAATGCGCCCGGAGCGATATCTTATACTGACGAATGCGAGAAGTGGGTAATAAAAGGCCCAAAGGTGAATATAGATACAGTAATAGTTGATCCTCCACGTACGGGGCTTGATAGGAAGGTTATAGAGATGCTTGAAGCGTGGAAGCCTCAGAGGGTGATCTATGTCTCATGTAATCCTGTTACTTTGTCTCGTGATATTGCCTTCTTTACATCTTATAAGGTACAGGAAGTATCTGTCTACGATTGCTACTACGGTAGTAGCCATATCGAGACAGTAATATTAATGTCGAGGGTATGAACACATTCGAGTTTATTGCGTCTATTTAAGAATTTTCCAAATAGGAGTTTGTTTTGCTCCTTTTCGCTCTATGACTCCTTTTTCCCTTAGTGAATCTAAGGCCCTTTGTACCGTTCGTACTGTTTTGGCTATTTTTTCTGCAATTTCATCTCTAGATGAATCTGGTTTTTGTTTTAAGATTGCCAGTACTGACTTTTCTGTGCCATTCAAAGTGACATCCAAAGTGACATCAAGTATGTCACTTTGCACTTGTGGACGATAGATTATGAATTTAAAACCATTTGCAGTGTTTTCATATGAATATTTGATTCTAGCATCATTGCATAAACTGTTGACACGCTTGAAGCCGCTACCGAATTGTTCTATTGATTTATTTAAATACAATATCTTGGCTATCTTTTCATTTCTGATCTCGGACTCAAGGTTTTCTTCTATGTATTCTTGAGGTGTATGTTTACTTGCATATTCGCCCGGACTATAGATTGTAATTTTATTGGGATGAATGCATATTTCAAGGCATGTCCTGCTGTTGTAGACAGCATGAGCAAAGCTGTTTGCAAGAACTTCTCTAACTACCGCTATTGGTATTTCAGGAGTTTCAGTTCTTTCAAGATCGGTTATTTCACTTTTCCATCGTATGTTCCTTAAAATATAACTTTCGGCAATCTTCAGTAAATTATATATATTGTCCTCGTACATTTTCATATCTAAAATGGTAAGCTTTTCATCTGTTGCAAATATCCCGGCTTTCAAAGTAACAGGTCTTGTAGATCCAAAAAGAACCTCTCCTGCATTTGTTAAATAATCGCCTGAAACAAGGCCATATTTTTTCAATATGATTGGGCATGTATATCTTCCCTCTGGCATCCTTCCGATAGAAACCGATTTTTGCCAGAACTCCCTTATGGATTGTCTGTCAATTTGCTTCAGAGTTGCAGTTGATTTATCCTTCTCCCATTTTCCCCGGTAACGATTTGCTTCAAAAAACTCTTTTAATTCTTCAGGAGTAACTTCTCTGTCTTCATCTGCTGTTCTGAGATAATATCTTCCAAAAGCAGAATATGGGGCATTTTCTCCCGTAAATTCAACTTTAATCAAATGTTGTTGTTCTAATGTTATTTCCTCAATAGCTGGATAAATTTGAGGTTTGATACTCTCATAAATTGACCTAGAGACATCTCTGAGAGAGCTCTCTGATATATCTTGACCAACGACCTCCCCATTTGGCTTTACTCCAAAGTATAGGGTCCCAACACCATGTTTGTTTAGAATAGATGAAATTGAAATCATTGCAGACTTCAACTCTCCCGTTGTTTTCTTAAATTCCAGTGTCTCAGTTTCTTTGCCAAGGTTCAT
>CAVFXW010000002.1:0-4078 GCA_963626675.1 Clostridium sp. CAG:452
AGGACTGGAAGGTTGCAATCACAGAAACTCCTGATGAAGTTGATTTCGCTGCGTCAGCTATTGATACCAAAAAAGTGACTATTAAGGACGCTTTTGGTAACGATTATAGTGGAGATTATTATTGGGAAAAGACTAAGAAAGCAGTTACATATGCAGTATCTGTAAACGCTGCTCCTGGCGTAACAGCTACAGTCAAAGATTGGACAGTTGGTCTTGGATTTAATGGTAGCGCTGCAGAGGGTGATAAATATTTCAACTATCATGCATCTCTCTTCACACCATCATTTGCTCTTGCTGACGGCCTCACAATCAAGGCAGCAGCAGTTGCTTCTGGAGCAAAGGATAGCGATGCAGATGAGAAATTTGACGCATTCGGTGCTTCTGCAGAAGTTGCATATGCTTCAGATGATTTCTCAGGAAAGGTTGCTGCAGACTTCGGTATGAAGAAGGGTGTTGAAGAAGGCGACAAGTTCGTACCTGGCTTAGATGTTGCTGCTAACGTAGTTGTTTCTGCATTCACAGTTGATGGTTACTATAAGTATGAAGAGAAAGCACATTTCTTATCTGCTCAGGTAAAGGCTGATCTCAGTGCATATGATGTTCCAGTATCAGTTAAGGTTTATGGAAAGGAAGTTACTAATAAGACATCTGGCCAGTCATACGGTGCTGAAGTTAAGACTACACTCGATGCATTCGCAGTTACAGTTGGTGGAAGCTACAAGTTCTCCAAGAAGAGCTATGGCTTATCAGGAGCTGTTGAGTATACAGCAGAGAAATTCACAGCTAAGGCTGGTGTAAACTTCTCTAAGACAGTAGACGATAAGGACAGTGCTAAGCTTTATGCTAACGCTTCTATCGAGTCTGATGTTCTCGTACCTGGTGCAACACTCAAGCTTGCTTATGCTCCAAATCTTGATGATTCTGATGGTAGCGCAACTTCTAACCTTCTCAAGAAATCAGGTGACTACGGATATGTTAAAGCATCTTGCACAATTGCTTTCTAATCTGATATTCGGTTAATGAATTCAATGCCATGGCTTAGGTCATGGCATTTGTCGTTATAAGATGAATATCGATTGATGGTGGTGTTATATCAACTCATAATTTTTAAAGACATTCTCAATAGAATCCACGGCATTCTCATAATATCATCCATTTTATCGATTCCTATGATATATGGTGTCTCTTGTATATAGTCTCTTTTGGCTTATTAAACGGATATTAAGTTAGATTCTTTTTTGAAAACATCGACTTTTAGGGCATTTCTATAGATAAAACCATCATTAAACTCATCCGTATCTTGTGTATAATATATTCCTTGAAGTGGAATTGTCATGGTAGGTAGCTACGTAAATTATATCCACTATACTCTTATTCAAGATAGAAGAGAATAACACTTCTCTTGAGGAGTTTTATCTTCAGAAAGAACTCGTCTTAATCATATCTAGGAATGGTTTTTTAGGATTCATATTTCGTCCCCAAATAATGTGTATCTTTATGTATATGAAATAATTGTTTTATGATATTATGCAAGTACGGAGACGCATCATGAAAGATATACTTGTTGGAAACGGCTCTTTTGAAACCTTGATTCAAGGTGGCTATTTATATGTCGACAAAACAAAATACCTTTATAATTTAGCCAGAAAAGTTGGAACTTATTATTTTCTTTCGCGTCCCCGCAGATTCGGTAAGTCTTTGACGCTGAGTACTCTTGAAGCTATTTTCAAAGGTAAGCGTGAACTTTTCAAAGGATTATACATAGACAACACGGATTACGACTGGAAAGAGTATCCGGTAATTCATATCGATTTCAGTGAAATCGATTCTGAAAGTCCGGGACAGTTAAAAGCTCAGATCAAGGATACTCTCATCAGCATTGCAGAGAAATACGGAATCGAGATAAATGATAAACTTGCATACAACAGAATGCTCAAAGCTTTAATTGAGAAACTATCAGAAAAAGAAAAGGTTGTTGTGCTTGTTGATGAATACGATTCTCCAATGACAAACAATATCAACAACGACCAACTTGAAGATATCAGATTAGTTCTGAGGGGCTTTTACTCTATCCTTAAGGCACAGGGTGAAAACATGAGAATGTGTTTCATAACGGGAGTCACAAAATTCTCAAAGATGAGTTTCTTCTCAGCAATGAATAACCTTTTGGATCTATCTATTCTGGAAGATTATTCGGCAGCGTTCGGTTATACGCAGGATGAGCTTGAAACATATTTTGCCCAATACATTGAAAATGGTGCAGAGAAAAGAGGCGTTACTAGGGAAGAATACCTCTCCTCCCTTAAATACTGGTATGATGGATATCATTTTACAGTGGATGGAGAAGCTGTTTATAATCCCGTCTCGATAGGAACCTTCTTCTATACTGGAGGAAGATTTTTCAAGAATTACTGGATACAGACCGGCGGCATGTCAATGCTTCTTGTAGAAGTTGCTAGACGCGTGAAGTTCGACCTGTCCATCACGGATGATATAAAGATATCTGAAGACAAGCTCCACACGGTAGATATAATTCAGATGGTGCAGACTGAGGTGAGCAGGGAAAACTTTCTGGCACTGTTGTATCAGACGGGATATCTGACGATAAAAGAGGCAATCCCTGTCATGGAGAGTTATCTTATAAAATTCGGGTATCCTAATGAGGAAGTTGAGAAGGGACTTAATGAGATTCTCCTTCCTGTATATCTGGGTTGTTCTGCAAGGAATTTTGATAGACTTATCATCGCCGATTATTTTGCTAGGGGAAAGGTAGAAGAGGCAATAAATACCCTTTCTTCTATATTCGCATCCATCACGTACTATGAACTTGTCTTCGACTCTGAGAGCGCATGGCATGCAGGATTTGTGTGCATGATGAACATCCTCGAGGCTGATATCATCCCCGAAGCAGCGACCAATAAGGGACGCATAGACTGTGTCTTGAGGTGCCCGGAGCTTACTTATGTTATTGAATTCAAGTTTGACCAGAGTGCAGATGAAGCCATTGAGCAGATAAAAGAAAAGAAATATTACGAGCCTTACATAAAGGACAGAAAACCAATTCATCTACTTGGTATAAACTTCTCGAGAGAGGAGAAGAATATCGTGGAGTGGAAGGAAGAGATACTGAAGTAGTTATCATGGAGTTACCTCCTTCTTGATAGTGGAACGTCTTATATGCTTCTATTGTACAAAATCGGTTTTAGAGAAGAATAGTTTATACAAGAAATGAAAAGATAATGCTCTCACAAAATTGGCTGTCAAAATGAACCCCAATCGAGGAATTTGTAAAATAAGCCAACACCAAAGGCTTCGGCCTTTCATTATTTGCTTAATAGATGATTTACAGAGTGGACAAAGAGCTTATTGAAATATCATCAATGATTATGAGTTGATATAACACCAACCATCAATCGATACTCATCTCTTATAACGACAAATGCCATGACCTAAGCCATGGCATTGAATTCATTAACCGAATATCAGATTAGAAAGCAATTGTGCAAGATGCTTTAACATATCCGTAGTCACCTGATTTCTTGAGAAGGTTAGAAGTTGCGCTACCATCAGAATCATCAAGATTTGGAGCATAAGCAAGCTTGAGTGTTGCACCAGGTACGAGAACATCAGACTCGATAGAAGCGTTAGCATAAAGCTTAGCACTGTCCTTATCGTCTACTGTCTTAGAGAAGTTTACACCAGCCTTAGCTGTGAATTTCTCTGCTGTATACTCAACAGCTCCTGATAAGCCATAGCTCTTCTTGGAGAACTTGTAGCTTCCACCAACTGTAACTGCGAATGCATCGAGTGTAGTCTTAACTTCAGCACCGTATGACTGGCCAGATGTCTTATTAGTAACTTCCTTTCCATAAACCTTAACTGATACTGGAACATCATATGCACTGAGATCAGCCTTTACCTGAGCAGATAAGAAATGTGCTTTCTCTTCATACTTATAGTAACCATCAACTGTGAATGCAGAAACAACTACGTTAGCAGCAACATCTAAGCCAGGTACGAACTTGTCGCCTTCTTCAACACCCTTCTTCATACCGAAGTCTGCAGCAACCTTTCCTGA
>CAVFXW010000003.1:0-24184 GCA_963626675.1 Clostridium sp. CAG:452
GAATATCTTTCCCCCACTCAACTTGGCAATATGTCTAAAGGCTCATCAAACATTGAATTTGAAGAATACTATATCGCCATCCTGGACAATATAATCCTTTCCTTCAAGTCTAAGCTTCCCGTTCTCCCTGACACGTTGTTCGCTTCCATATGTAACGAGGTCGCTGTAGTTGTATACCTCGGCCTTGATAAATCCCTTCTCGAAATCAGAATGGATGATTCCTGCACATTTAGGAGCCTTACTGCCTTCTTTGAATGTCCAAGCTCTGTCTTCATCCTTACCTGCCGTGAAGAACGTTCTTAGTCCCAGAGAATGATATGCAGCTCTGACGAGTGCATTCAAACCGGACTCTTCAAGGCCAACAGCATCGAGAAATTCCTTCTTTTCCTCTTCTGTCTCGAGTTCTGCTATTTCCGCCTCTATTTTTCCACATATGACAACGACAGGCGAGGCATTATCTGACTGGGCAATTTCTCTAACTTTCTTCACATAGTCATTGTCTTCTAGAATACCATCCTCATCGACATTACATACATAGATTACATTCTTGAGTGTTATGAGATGAAGATCATAGAGAAGTTCCTTCTCTTCTTCATTAAAGCCAAGCCTACGGGCAGGAATGCCATCTGAAAGCCCTCTCATAAGCTTTTCATAGAGAGGGAGCACCTTCTCGTTTTCCTTAGCCTGCTCCTTATTTATGCGTCCGAGTTTACTTTGCTTTTGATAGCGCTTATCGACAGTCTCGAGATCCGAGAGCGCAAGCTCTATGTCGATTGTTTCGATATCGCCAGAGGGGTCAATCTTGTTGTTAACGTGAATAATATCGCTGTTATCAAAACATCTCACAACATGTGCAATAACACCGACCTCTTTGATTGCTCCGAGAAATCTGTTACCCAAGCCTTCGCCTTGGCTAGCACCCTTTACAAGGCCTGCAATGTCAACGAACTCCACAGTTGCCGGAACAACTCTCTCTGGGGGAATTAGCTCCACTATTTTATCCAGCCTCTTATCTGGAACATTAACCATTCCTATATTCGGATCTATTGTACAAAATGGATAGTTTGCCGCCTCTGCAGGAGCAGATGTGACAGCAGAAAAGATAGTTGACTTACCTACATTCGGTAATCCTACGATACCACAATTAAGACTCATTGTTTTTCCTCTACCCGATTATGCACTAAAATTGCTTAAATTGCTATTATATAAACATGGATGAAAAGAGAGTCATTCTAGTTACAACACTGTCTCCTGGAGAGAACGAGAGAGACCTATATTACAAAACAATTGAGATGCGCTCCCTGCTAGAGTCTCTCTCGCTCTCTATTGTCTATGAGATGAGCTTTTCCTTGAAAGGAGCATTCTTTGGAAAAGGACAAATTGAAGAGATAAAAAATATCGTAGCGGCTCTAGAGGCAGAGAGTGTTGTGATAGATACATTCCTTTCTCCAAGAGATGAAATGAGGCTTGAGTCCATCATAGGAAAGAGCGTATCTGATAGAGAAGAAGTAATACTCTCTCTTTTTCGTCGCAATGCCTTAAGTAGAGAAGCCAAACTCCAGACAATGAAGGCCGAAGCAATGTACCTCAAGCCCCGCCTTGTGTATAGAGAGGCAAATTACTCGCAGCAGCGCGGTGGAGTAAGAGGAAGCCGTGGAGAAGGCGAGAAAATAATAGAACTCAAACGCCGTACGATAGATAAAAGAATTGTAGCACTCGAGAAAGAGACAGAAGAAATAAGAAAGACAAGAAGCACGCAAAATAAGAAGAGAAAGAGAGACGGCATCTTCTCATTTGCTATCCTGGGCTATACAAATAGTGGAAAAACAACGCTACTGAAAACGCTCTGTCCTTCGTCTCCATCTGGAGAGGACAAACTCTTTGCCTCTCTCGACACCACAACGCGTCTCTATACACTTCCTTCTGGAAAGAGAATAATCCTATCAGACACAGTCGGCTTTATACGTAATCTACCGCCTTCCCTTATAAAAGCATTCTCCTCAACACTTGAAGAGGCAATAAGCGCAGATAGAATAATCATCCTATCTGATGCCTCGCATCCCGATTGCATCACCTCCTTCAAGACGACGATGAACACAATTGAAGAGCTTGGAGGAAAAGATAAGATAGCACTCGTTATATTAAATAAGATAGACAAAGCCGAAAATGATTATGCCTTGTCATATATCAAATCCTACGGCTATAAAACAATAGAAGCTAGCTTGAAGAATAAAATAGGAGTGGAGGAAATCATTTCGTCTCTGGAGAATATCGTAAGTGAGAATTACATGTCCATCACCCTACTTCTTCCTTATTCTTCTCCTCTCTTTTCTCATCTCTCTTCCGAAAGGAAGATAAAGAAAACAGAATACCGGGAAGACGGGATTCTCGTTAAAGCCGAGATACTAAAAGAGGAGAAGAATAAATATCTTTCGACCTGTGCGGATGAAAAGAGCCTAATGGCATAAATATAAGATGTCCCATGTCAATTTCGGCATGGGTTTTCTTATGGGTACTTGTGTAGGCTAGTTATGTTCGTTAAGGCAGTTCCTTTTGAGGCTGTCTACCTTTTGGAACGAGGTTTCTCTGCCTTGTTTTTCTGAAAAATCCGTGCTAATCTAAAATTGACTTTAGATTGGCAGAGGTTTTTATGTATATTAAACGACAACTGGAAGAGCTGTTTCTCGAAACTTCAGAGTGCTTTAAGTGTGTTCTTCTTACTGGTCCGCGACAGGCTGGTAAAACTTTCATGCTTAAACATTTACAGAAAGAAACCGGCTCGAGAACATATGTCACTATGGATGATGATTCCATCAGAAAAATTGCAAAAGAAGACCCCTCTCTTTTCTTTCAAATGTACAAACCTCCAATTCTCATTGACGAAGTACAGAAAGCTCCGGAACTTTTTAACGAAATCAAGAAAATCTGCGATGAGAGTGATACCTCCGGACTCTTCTGGCTTACCGGTTCGCAAAAATTCGGACTCATCCGCTTTGTCAGCGAGACAATGACCGGACGGGTTGCAATACTCAATCTCTATCCGCTCACCTCTGACGAAATTTGTGGTTCGTTCTCAAATGAGGATATACCTTTCTCCTATGATGAGCTCTCGTTATATTGTGCCAATCGCCCCACTGTCGATATTACCGATATATACAAGAGAATCTGGACCGGCGGGTACCCCGGCTCCCTTAATATGTCTCCTCGTACAAAGAAAATCTTCTACGATTCTTATATCGATACATACCTTATGCGGGACATTATCGAAGATAGTGGCATCAAAGATGTCTACAGATTCAGAAAATTTATCACTGCCTGTGCGTCAATTACAGGTAATCTTGTCAATTACGCTACACTTGCCGATACCACCGGCATTTCCCAGCCAACGGCTAAAACATGGCTAGGTATTCTAGAATCACTCGGAATCGTTTTTCTACTTGATGTATATTCAAATTCGCTCCTGAAAAGCATCATCAAGACACCCAAACTCTACTTCTGGGACACCGGACTCTCGGCATATCTTTGTGGCTGGGAAAATCCTACAACACTCTGTAATGGTGCTGCCAACGGTGCTTTTCTTGAAAATTATGTAATTTCTGAAATCATCAAAAGTTCGATATACAGAGGTTCCAGTGAGAAATTCTTTTACTACAGAGACAAAAGCGGGAAAGAAATAGACCTGGTAATAGTAAGAAACCAACAAATAATCCCAGTCGAAATTAAACGAACTGCTTCTCCTGAAAAAAGGATGGCTTCATCGTTCTCGCAGCTAAAGGTTGTAACACCCTACACAAAAGGGACAGGAATTTTGATATGCTCATATCCAAAAGTGCTCAAGCTGTCAGAAGATCTCATTTCGATTCCGCTTTCTGCAATTTAGGCTGCTCTCAGGCATTCTGCATAACCTTTTGAACTACTCCGTGGCAGAGCCCCCAGAGTAATTCAAACACCTCTTTATCCTCTGATGCATGGATAATTCTTTTCTCTTTCCTCCCACTTCTTCTTTCACTAAGAGCACCCTCCGGTATAAGAACTAGAGGGTGCAGCGGATAATCTCAAGAAGTCATTCTTCAGATCCAGACAGGTAGAAGCATAAAGGAATGAGTTGGTCATACGAAGGAAGCGGAGCATTGGCTCTCCTCAGTGCTACCCACAGGAATAATGCTCTATCATTGCGGATAACAGAAAGGAAGGTTTCTTTGAACTTGAAAGAGGTTGGTCAGACCTTGGAGGGGCCTAAAGCTGCTTGATTTCATCCGCCCAGGTCGATATCTTTCCTATGAGCAAAAATAATGAGGCCCGTAGGCCCCACAATTGTAGTCAACAAAACTAGAATGTATAAACAGCACCGAGTACTGCATATGGTACGAACTTTGTGCTAACTGAGCTATTTTCAAATTTGAAGTCAGCTCCACCACCAAGCTTTAAAAACATTGTGATTGGCACCTTGCTCCATGTGTACTCTGCACCTACTGCCAAAATAGCATCAATAGCTAAAGAACCCTTCTTGACATTGAATGCAGCAATAGGACCAGCTGTGAGAGAAATTGTCTGTGTCTTTGAAAGAGTTCCTGTATTGAATTTAATATCATAGAAGTTGTAAAAAGCACCAACATCTATGGAGAATTGAGTACCACCGACAAACTTAACACCAACATTTCCCTGAAGGTCGAACTTACCCATACCATACTTAACGGCAACACCAGAGTTTGTTCCAAGACCTACCCCTAGAGATAACTCGTTCTTACCCGATGTTCCTGTGGTGCTTGCAGCACTGAGAGAACATAGAGCGAGAGCGACAACAAGAATTAAAGCAAAAACTTTTTTATTCATAAATGCCTCCTATATCCTATATAAAATAACCGGCAATATAATGAGACAAAAAATGCTTTTTGAAAAGAGCGTGATATGTTTTTCTTCTCACCTTCTTGTGTTATTATCATGAAGAAAATGAAACCGTTATATTGTATAGATAATAAAGAATTACAGGAAATATTGAAACTTGAGAAACCTTTTCAGGCGAAAATCGTGAGATCCTTTCTGGATAAAGGAGTAACCGCTTTTGATAAAATGACATCTTTACCAAAAGAAACAAGAGAACGCTTATCCTCCCTCTCTCCATCAGCCCTAACAACAAAAGTCGAAAATCGAGTTGACAGCCCGGATGCCGTAAAACTTGTGCTTAGACTAGAGGACGGAGAAAGAATCGAAACTGTGAGGCTCTCTGACGGTAATGGACGCTACACAGCATGTCTATCAAGCGAAGTCGGATGCGCGATGGGATGTTCTTTCTGTGCAACAGGTACAATGGGACTCAGACGCAACCTCACTTCAGGCGAAATAGTCGAAGAATATATACAGCTTGAAAAGCTCGGGGAACATATAAGCCACATAGTCTTTATGGGAATGGGAGAGCCTCTTATGAACTATAAAGAGGTACTATCTGCCATAAGTGAACTCCATAGAGAAGATGGAATCAACATATCCTATAGGAGGATTACCATCTCAACTTGCGGTCTTGTTCCTGGAATAAGAAGACTAGCAGAACTCGCACTTCCTATAAAACTTGCCGTCTCGCTTGTCTCAGCTCAAAACGATCTAAGATCCAAAATAATGAAAGTCAACCATAACTACCCTCTTCCTGAGTTAAAGAAAGCATTGATTGCATTTCAAAAGAAGACCACTAAACGTATTACACTTGAATATTGTATGCTCGGAGGAATCAACACAAAGAAAGAAAGCGCAGAGGAACTCTCCTCTTTCATCCGTGGTTTAGATGTCCTTGTAAACCTTATAAGTTGGAATAAAATACCATCCCTACCATACGAGAGCCCATCTAGAGAGGAAGTTGAAAATTTCACTAGAGAACTCAAAAGACTCTCCGTGCCGTTTACAATAAGACGCAGTAAAGGGGCTCAGGGCAATGCTGCATGCGGAATGCTTGTCACAGATAAAAGAAAATAACCTATATGTATATAATATATAGTATCAAAGGGACATTTATAGAGACAAATCTCAAATAATGTCTTATTAGCTAATACGTGTAGCCGGAAATTGTCAGCAGACACATTTATAGAGCTAGGTTATAATGTAGGCTATGTTTAGCAAGGACCTATTCAAGACTAATTTAAAAAGACTTAGAGATGAAAAACATTGGTCACAGGCTGAGCTATCTGCCCATTGTGGATTGTCGACAAAACAAATTTCCAGACTGGAAAATGGTGGCTCCTTCCCCAACGATACGACGCTAGATAGGCTTTCTGAAGTCTTCAACGTCAATATTTCTACTTTTTTTCTTGATCCGGCAGATTCTTTTGCTTCACTTGAAAAGGAATCTATTCTCGATATGGCGAAACGAATCAGCTCATTCTATAATTCCCTGACAAATGAAGCGACAAGAATAGTCCTTGATGACATGAACGGTCTCTACAAAGAAGGAAAATTCGATAGGTTTGCGTTCGAAAAACTCTTTTCTCCGATGAATGCTCCTATCGTACTCTACGCGATGAACAACGAAACCGATGAAAACTTAAAGGTGATTATTAAATCAGCCATAAAGGAAATAGTAAAAGATTCAATTCTAAAGAGTGCTGATTGAAACGAAAGAGAAAGAGGACGCAGTCGCGTCCTCTCTTCTTTTATTTTTCAAGAATAGCTTTTATTCTTCTGACTCCTGCCGACGATGACTGCTCTTTGACAATCTTAAAGTGTCCGAGTTCACCCGTGTGTTCGACATGTGGGCCTCCACATACTTCTATCGAGAAATCTCCGATGGAGTATACCTTAACCTTCTCTCCGTACTTGGCATCAAATTGAGCAGCAGCTCCCTTTGCCCTCGCCTCATCAAGTGTCATGGTCTCACATATAACAGGAAGATCAAGTTCGATTTCTTTGTTTACAAGATCCTCGACAGCCTTAAGTTCATCTTTAGTCAGAGCCTGTGGATGATTGAAATCGAATCTGAGTCTCTCTGCAGTTATATTTGATCCGAGCTGCTTAACATAGCCACCGAGAACGACTGAGAGAGCCTTATGCAATAAGTGCGTAGCTGTATGAAGTGCCGTTGTAGCCTCACTGTGATCTGCCAGTCCTCCCTTGAATTGTTCAGATGCGCCCGCACGTGATATTGCCTGATGTTTCTCAAAGGCTTCATTAAATCCGTTCTTATCAACAGTAAAACCGTGTTCCTTTGCAAGTTCCTCTGTCAGCTCAATCGGAAAGCCGTATGTATCATAAAGTTTAAAGGCGATGCGTCCCCCGATAATACGGTCCTTACCCTTCATCAGTGAAGGTAGAAGCTTTTCAAATTCCTTTTCGCCGCTCTTAAGAGTCTTACTGAACTTCTCCTCTTCTTTCTCGAGTTCATCCATTATGAAAGCTCTATGCTCCACAAGCTCGGGATATGGTTCACCATATAGATCAAGAACAACCTCTGCAAGCTTTGAAAGGAACGGTGCATCAATTCCGAGTTTCTTACCGTGTCTGACGGCACGCCTGATGAGACGACGTAGAATATAACCCTGTCCTACATTTCCAGGAGCCATACCCTTTTGGTCACCGAGAATAAAGACAGATGTTCTGACATGGTCAGAAATGATTCTTATTGAGATATCATCCTCTTCATTGTCCCCGTACTTCTTGCCGCATAGTCCTTCAATGGCTCTGATGATAGGCTGGAAGACTTCAGTCTCATATACACTCTTCTTTCCTTGTAGAATTGCTATCGTTCTCTCGATTCCCATTCCGGTATCGATACACTTACGTTCCATTTCGTGGAATGTGCCATCCTTTTCTTTGCGGTATTGCATGAAGACATCATTCCATATTTCGAAATACTTTCCACAGTGGCATCCGGGCTTACAATCTGGCCCACACTTTTCCCGCCCAGTGTCGATAAACATCTCGCTGTCCGGTCCACACGGTCCCGTCTCTCCTGCTGGCCCCCACCAATTGTCCTCTCTAGGCATGAAGTAAACTCTTTCTTTTGGAATTCCGAGTTCCATCCATCTTGATGCTGCCTCATTGTCTCTTGGGACATTTCCGTCACCTTCGAAAACAGTTACGGAGAGCTTATCAACAGGAATACCGAGTTCCTTTGTCATGAACTCAAATGAATAGCCGATCATCTCCTCTTTGGAGTATGCACCTAAGGACCAGTTACCAAGCATTTCAAAGAAAGTAAGGTGGTTCGGGTCTCCTACACTGTCGATATCTCCAGTGCGGATGCACTTCTGATAATCGCAGAGTCTATTACCTGCAGGATGTTCCTCTCCTAGAAGGTACGGAACAAGCGGATGCATACCCGCTGTAGTAAAAAGGACTGTCGGGTCATTCTCAGGAATGAGTGATGCTCCAGAAATCTGCTTGTGTCCTTTCGAAACGAAAAAATCAATATACTTCTTTCTTAGCTCGTTGGCTGTAATAGGTTTCATATATTTTCCCTTATAAACAAATTAATGAGATGTTATTCTCACCTTCTTTTCTCGTCAAGAGTCCTCGCTTTCTTGAACTTTTTTTCGCTTTTTAGGTGTTGTGAAAAGAAGTTTTATATCCCTTGGTTTTTTTATCTCCAACACTCCCCTCTCTCCTCTCTCACGGCACCAGGAGAAATTGGGATTCGAGAGACTGGATGAGCTTATTGCACACCTCTTTCCGTTTTTAATTGCTTGATCGAAAACCGCCCATCCCGGTCCTCCGTCCTTCTCTTCCGGAAGATAGAAGCCGTCTCCGAATGAAGAGAGAAATCTATTGCGTAATACAACATGCCACTTCTCGCTCTTTGTATATGGCGAGAAAGGAGAAAGAAGAAGGCCCGAGTTATATATCCCCTCCATAAGAGAGAGTAACTTCTCGTTCGGACACCGAGAAAGAAAACATGGAAGAACAGCACACACATTGCCGCCGTTCTTCAAAGCAACAGAGAGTGCATAAGGCCCCAATCCTGCCTCAAAAGGCGCCATTATCGTATAATCATTCTTTACTGCCTCGATAACAGAGAGAGCTGTATCTTTCCTCGCTTGAAGAGATGGCATTACAGCTCCTATATATACAAGAAGCTTTTTATCTAATAGTTCCGTTCTACCCGCAGCATATAAAAAATGAACGTCTTCTTGTGGACCGGAGTACGGAATAATTTCATACGGAATACGTACTAAATCATAACTTCTTCTCACATCACACCATATATTTTTAAGGTGGTCCATCTCCTGTGGGGAAGCAAATTCTGATAAATATGAGGCAAACGGAAGCTCGAAGTCGATATCGCGTGTCTGAATCTCCCTCCATGCTCTCTCTTCGTCACCATAGAAAGCTTTGAGTGTTGTATAGAAAATCGCCTCGTTAATTAATCTATCGTCCACTCTTTGCCTCCAGGAGGATGTACAAAAAGTCCGTAAGAGGCGTTTTAACTCCATGTTTTTTTGCTTTCATCGATAGAGTACCACAAAACCATCTGTTTTCAGTCATCCGGCCTTCTATTACATCATCACACATACTGCTTCTGCCTTTTTGAGGGAGAGAAAGAGACGAGCGTATCATCCCCTCGATATCTTCCTGCGTGATGGTAACGCCCTCTCTCGCGGCAACCAGGAGCACCTCTTTTGCCTCAAGGCGTACTGCGCGTATTAGATTATCACTCTTCATGAATGTTCCGTAGTCGTACTCCATTAACGCTGTAAGGGAGTTAAAACATGTGTTAGTCATAAACTTCACCCATTGATCGTGAATTATGTCAGACGATATCACAAATTCCTGAACTGTTTTTTTAAAGAATGATTCAAGCTTTTGAGTTCGCCCACTCCTTTTGCCGTCCTTCTCCCCGAATGTGATAACCCCAGGAGAAAAGGATGTTACTTCATGCCCACTTCTTACGGTACTGAGCTTGGAGATAAATGCATTAATGACCGCCTCATCTCCATAACGCTCTCTTAGAATATCTTCACTCTCTAATCCATTTTGAAGAGGAAGAATCAATGTATTTTCTCCAACAAAGTCATCCATTAAAGGTAATGTATCTTCAAGAGAAAAATTCTTTACAGTATTAATGATTAAATCGGCCTTAAAAGAATTAGACGGCGTTATTGTTTCAACATCTAGAGCATTTCCATTAAAGAAAACAGGTTCAAAGCGGGAATAGCGATCCCGATCCATAAGCGAATATACATTCCCTGCATTCTGTATGTTATTGAGAACAGTTGCTCCGACGCATCCTCTTCCTATTACGACAACTTTAAACATACTTAAATTTTAATTAATGAAGTTTATCTTTATCAACACCTTTGAATTGTTAATGCTATCTAATTTTGTCTCTAAGTAGCATATCTATTCATCCTTGCATTATACTCCCTTCTCCCTGGGAATATTTTAATGTGGAAGAAAACTTAAAAAAGACATAGATCCATCTACGCATGGATTGAGTCCCCAATCAACAAGATGATATTACCCAAATTTAGCGTAGTCTCAATAAAGAGCGCGGCATTTAATCGCAAATACATTCTATAAAGCATTTGTAGAATCCTAGGAACGAGGAATACAGAAAATTAGAAAAGCCTACTTAATGTCTGGAAATAAAGAGCCTTCTTATCTAATAAAAAAACCGTCAATTGGAGATCAAAAACCGTCAATTGGAGATGAAAAATCGTTAATTGGAGACAAAAACCGTCAATTGGATCTGGTGTACATTTAGGTAACACATTTTTCCTCACTTGAAACTTAGAGGCAACAAGGAAGAAATATGAGGACATAGAGATCATAGACTCTATAGGACGCTTTTGGCTATTTATTGGCTACAGGAAGCTATCAGATAGTATATTGAGCAGAAAGACTGTACTAAGGCTTACTTAAGGAGAGAAGGACCACTATCGGAGAGCTTGCTCTAGAGCTAAGTGGTTCATTTCATATTATAACAACGAGAGAAATAAGGATAGCCTAGTCGCAGACGTCTCACCAGCATAGAGGGGCTAATTCGCCGGGGGACATACCTCTTTAGAGAGGACTCAACATGAAGAAAATCGTCTGTCAGCCACTAAAAAAAGAACTCATGGTTACTAAAAAAATAGGCTAACACAGCCAGTTGACATAGAAAAAATGAGAGACTATTAGAGAATAGTTACCCTATAGAAAGCAGTAATACAAAGTATGTTACCTCACTCGGTCCAGTGATACATAAAAGTGTTACCTTTTTTGCACCATATCATGATACAAAAGAAATGAGTGACAAAGGTTCATTCGATACGTCTCCTCTCTCTTAAAAGACTCGATTGAGACTCTATCGAAAAAAAGTATAAGATGTGTATATGTTAGACAGTGTACTCACCATCGGTCTCTCTCCCGCATTTGAGAGAATCCTCGTCTTCGATGACTTTACTCCCGGCAAAGTAAATAGAGCGAAGGAGAAATACATCTTTGCTTCAGGAAAGGCTCTCAATGTAACAAGAGTGCTCAAAATGCTCAAAAGAGATTGCGTCAATATTACATTTCTATCAAAAGAAAACGGAGAGTTATTTCTCTCTCTTGCAGAGAAAGAAGGCCTATGCATCAAAGCCCTCTCTTCATCTACGAGAAACCGCACATGCACTACAATCATCGATAGAAATAAGAGGGAGGCGACGGAGCTCGTTGAAGAGTCGGAGGAAGTTGAAGAGTCACTCTCAAATCAGATACTTGAACTATTTAAAGAGGAGGTTAAGCATCACAGTGCGCTTGTGTTATCAGGAACAAAAGCACCCGGATTAAGCGATAGCCTTATTCCGGAAATTGTTAAGGAAAGTAGAGAGAGAGGCCTCATGACAATACTCGACATCAAAGGAAAAGACCTTAAGGAAAGCCTCAAATATTCTCCAACGCTGATAAAGCCTAATCTCTTTGAATTCTCTTCGACTTTCGGCCTAGCTTACAGAGGAGACGATGACAACGAGACAAAAAGGGATGTAGAGAGAATAATGAGAGATATATACGCTGAGTATCACACGATGACAATGCTATCGAGAGGTAGTAGTTCGATCCTCTCCTATGACGGAGAAAACTTCTGTGAAACGAATGTCGAAAAAGTAGATGCTATCAACCCGATAGGATGCGGTGACACACTCACTGCTGCGGTAACACATGCTCTCATGGAAGGAAAAACACTCAAAAAAGCTATAGAATACGGCTCCGTCCTCGCTTCTCGTAAAGCACAAAGCCAAACATTCATCTTTGAACTATGAAAGAAATTTATCTAATAAGACACGCAAGACAGAATATTACGGCATTCAATTTGGATGTCCCGTTATCAGAAAAAGGTATCAAGCAGGCAGAACTCCTTGAGAAAAGGCTATCCGGCTTAGAGCTAGATAAAATCTACTCAAGCACCCTCACGCGTGCCATAGAAACAGCAGATATAATCAACAGAAAGAGAAAGATGGAAATCGAGAGACGCTCCGAGCTTAATGAAATAGACTACGGAGAACTTACATCTCTTCCTCTCTCGGTGAAGGATAATGAATATAAGGAATTCTTTTCAAAGCTTGAAAGAAGAGAAGAAGACATCCCATTTCCAAAAGGTGAAAACAGCGAAAGTGTATTTAAGAGAACTTCGAGAGTTTTTCGAGAAATCGAAAAAAGCAAATATGAACACATTCTTATAGTCACACACGGAGGAGCAATAAGAGCTAGTCTATGCGGACTCTTAAATCTTCCCTTCGCGCGGCGCCTCATCTTTTCAAAGCACCTTGAGAATACAAGTATTACGAAACTTCTTTTTGATGAGAAGAGTAGGCTCTATTATCTTGAAACGCTCAATGATCACCAGCATCTTATCTCTAGACCCGAACTCTTGAGAGAGTTTTGATTGAAAATCCACTCATGAGCTTTCATCAATGATTTAAGTCTCCTATCGAGATTAAACATCTTCTCCATTTCTTTATATTCTCAATATTTATACCAAACAAATGAAAAATGATTATCTCTAAGTTTACGCCGCTATAATCACTCAAGAGAGAAATAACGGACAAAAAAAAGACTCCTACTAATAAGGAGCCACTTGCCGTCTCCAGGAATTGAACCAGGGACACAAGGATTTTCAGTCCTTTGCTCTACCAACTGAGCTAAAACGGCGTTAACAAAGAAAAGATAAAGATTTTGTTATCTCTTGTCAACCACCAGTAAAAAAATAATCTCCTTCTTAAGTCATCGATATAAACAATCGCATCAAATATTCCTTATACGGAGGAAGATGATAGCGATGAATATGCCATAATACAGTCTAGAGTACTGTATTTAGTTCCCTTTTACATAAGTTTTGATATATCAAGAGTATATATCATATTCTCTGGAAGAGTTTCCTTCTTTATGAACATCAACATATACATTGGAAGATATGTAATATTGCCCTCTAATCTGACATTTGCATTGGAGAAAACAAAGAAACGGGAAATCTGATAATTCTTATTATCCATAATCTTTGTTAAGGCCGAGTGAACGGTATAATCTTTCCCGCTTTTTATTTCTACGGGAAGGGCATAACCGTTATAATCTATAAGAAAATCAATTTCGCCCTGTTTTTTTGCTATTGAAATAGAATATATTCTTATAGCCGTGGGCTTTCAGTTCTTGGGCCGTCACATTTTCATATACAGAGCCATAGTTTATATCCTTTTCATTATTGAGAATTTTGAGCTGTATTCCATCCATATACATTGAAGAAAGAAGACCGACATCAGAAAGAAAGAGCTTGAAGAGCGTTGCAGTCTCGGAGAGCTTCAAAGGAAGAGAAGGCTCTTTTGCATTATATACGGGGATTGCAACACATATATTAACAGTCTACCTAGCGCCAGTTATAAGAAGGGCTTTTTTGTCATTTGACGAGAGAAAATCAACAATCTCGGCTTCTGCTTCTCTAAACAAAATCTTATTTTCTTTCATGATAAAAATTACTACTATTTTGTCATATTTTCGAAGCAAAAAAATAAGTAGTTTTGTCATACTTTTCCTTACTTTTCAGCCGATATTTGTCATACTTTTCCGTACATTTTGTATTAGTCTCTATGGTATTCAGGGTAATCGTCATCATAGTATTCCCGCCCTCTCGGTCGCCTATAATCATCCCTCTCATAACCACGACGAAGTGGAGGATAGTCTCTCTCGCTCTCATAGTAGCTCTCGCGTCTATCTCTCGGATAATAATCTCGCTCGTCCCTGTATGGACGCCTATCGTCGTATCTATCTCTATCGTCTCGGTATCTTTGTCTATCTCTTTCGTCTTGGTAATAATCACGGCGTCCACGGTCTCTGTAGTCGCGGTCTCTCACTCTCCCGTCGTCGTCTCTACTTAGGCTCTCTCGGCTATCGCTTCTTATGCCACCCTCAATGAAGTTATACCATTTGTCATCTTCTCTAGGTGCATTTCTCTCTTCCCGTACCCCAGAGACATCATTTACATCCGAAGCCCTTCTCGTTTCATTTGTTTTATCATAGCGGGAAAACGGAGGAGGTGTTGTATAGAGGGTAGACGTATTCTCTCTATTGTCGAGAGTAGAAACGACAACCTCCTCTACTATATTTTCGTCTTCTTCATTTCTTACCCTCTTATAACTGCTTTTACCTGCAAGACCTGAAAAAACAAAAAGGAAAGAAAGTGTGTACCAGAAGACAAACGAATAAAGGAAACAATTTAAAAGAATAGTCAGTTTTTCATTCAATGGGGCAATAAGGAAACTACTTGAAAAACTAGGATAAATTGTAAAGGAAGCAAATACTAGGAGAACAAGTAGGAATGCAACAAAGGCGGGAGTCGACTCGGTACGTCTTGTTACAAAGAAAGGTGTAAGTGACAAAAGAAAAAGAGTAGCGGGATATATAAGCATTACCAGATTATCGAGAGAGAATACCCTGTAGGCAAAGTAAAGAAGAAGAGCAGAGAGCATAACGCCTATTATCGCCCACCCTATCCAATTATTTCTCTTTCTCTTTTTGAAGAATGTGAATGCTATAAAGGGAAGAAGAGAGGGAGACGCATTAAGAGCAAATGGAAGAGCTACATCTCCATTAATTTTCTGAGAAGCCCATAGGAAAAGAACAAGAGCAAAATAGAAAAATGATGAGAGAAGAATTGTCCACGCCCGCTCACCGTCGCGAACAGAGAGTGATGTACAGAACAGAGGAAGAAGGCAAGTAATATATTGAAGAAGAAGTAGAAGAGTAAAGCCTTCACTACCTAAAACAATATTCATGACAAACGGAATCAACGGAAGAAGAAATGAAAGAAGAAAAAACGGCCAAACAGCATTCTCAGGTTCGAAATCTTCATAGTCCTCAATGTATTTGTCTCTTCTCATCTTTTTTCCCTTTGACATATATTAACAGAAAAAAAATATTCGTACACCTCTCTTTCCTCCAATACATATTTTCAATAAACTCTTTTCATGGCCTATTTATCAATTGAAAATCTATGTAAGCGCATAGACAAAAGAGAAATACTCTCAAATATCTCATTCGAAGTAGAAAAGGGAACGATAACTCTCATCGCCGGAGCTAACGGAAGTGGGAAGTCTATGCTTTTAAAATCTCTTAAAGGCCTTGAAAAAATAGATAGTGGAAATATCTATCTAAACGGAAAACTACTTAAAAAAGAAAAAGAGCGGATGAATACATTCGGTCTTGTTTTCCAGGATACAGAGCTACAGATAGTTGCACGCACCACAGAAAAAGATATTGCATTCGGGCTTGAAAATCAAAGAAGAAAGCCGGACGAGATAAAAGCAAAGACAGACGAGATGCTATCCCTCTTTCAGCTCGATGAAGTAAGAGATACAGACCCTCGCTTTCTGTCGGGTGGAGAGAGACGACGACTCTCGATAGCAGATGTTTTGGTAATGAATAGTGATTGTATACTTCTTGATGAGCCACTTGCTAATCTCGACTATCCATCGATAAAGATGGTGCTTAACACACTACTTACATTGAAGAATAAAGGCGTCACAATCCTTTGTGTATCACACGATGCCGAGAAGTTTCTCGCCCTTACAGACAACACTGTCATATTAAATAAGGGAAGAGTTGTTGCCGCAGGGAAAAGCCGCTTTATGGTATCAGAACTAAGAAAGAACAACATATATCTTCCACCAGTAGAGTATGAGGAAATGAAATGGATAGAGACGTAAATCCACTAGTTCTTCTATTAGGGATCATTCTGCTTTCAATAGTGTCATCAGTGCTATCGGACGTGGAATTGATTATACTCCTTTTTCTCACGCTCACCTTACCCTTCTTCTTTGGTATAAACTCCCTTAAGATCCTTTTCAAGCTGAAAATCATACTCTTTACGGCTCTTCTCATCTTTGTATTCGGTTACATAGAAAAGAGGGAGACACTTTCCATTCTAGCCGATACGGCAAGATTTCTTTCTCTTGTATTGCTCTCTCTTCTCTTTATTGAAAAAGCCGATTTAATTGAGCTCTCAACAACAATCGGGAAAATACTCTCGATCCTTTTCGGCTCTTTTGGATGGAAACTATCATCATCCCTAATGATGAGCATAGTAGTCTTTCCACTCGTATTTGAATGTGGAGATGAGATGATACTGGCAAGAAAAAGCCGAGGATATTCATTTATGCATAATCCCGTCAAAGGATTGACGGAATACACCGTCTCATTGATGAGGCTCCTTTTTGATAAACTCGTCGCCTTCCAGGATGCACTCCTTTCTAGATCATTTAGCATAAAGAAAGAGAGAACTTCTTATCCACTCGGAAGGAAGAATATTCTTCTCATTGTTCTATTTATATCTCTCTTTATCGGAGTAATAGTATGGAAAAAGATTCTATGAGACGAGAGGTACTTCAAAAAATAAAGGAGTACCCCGATAAAGAAAAAGCGTCAAGAAAAATAGTGGAAAAGATTCTATCCCTAGAGGCCTATAGAGAAGCCCCGGTAATTCTTGCATTCTTTCCGCTCTCATCCGAGCCCGATATATCTTCAATCTTTTCTGATAGCAGAGTTCTCTTTCCATATATCGAGAATGGAAAGATGAAATTCTCAAGAGGAGAAAAAACAAAAAGTAATATGGGAGTATATCTCTCATCAAACATGGTTGAAACGCAGTATGAGAATGCCCTCATGCTTGTGCCTCTTGTAGCATATGACAGGGCCCTCAATCGCCTCGGGCGTGGCGGCGGCTACTACGACAGATACATTCGCGAACACAGAGAAAAACTCAGAGCAATCGGAGTATGCTTTCTTCCCTCTCTTCAATCTGCCGTCCCGAGAGAAGAACACGACGAAAGACTCGACGGAATAATAACAGATTAAACCCCCGGCCAAAAGACCAGGGGTAACTCAAAAGGTGTTATGTTAAGATTCTTCAATCTTAATTTTTAGTTAATCTTCACTTCGATTCTGCCACGCTGAGAAGCATGTGTCTTTGGAAGTGTAATCATAAGGATACCATCTTTGGTCTCACCTTTGATCTTCTCCTCATCCACATCCTCAGGAAGAGTGAAGGAACGAGTAAAACTCGGGCGTGAGATTTCTCTTATCAGATAATTTCTCTCCTCCTTCTTTTCTTCCTTCTTCTCTTCTTCATTAGCCTTCTTGAGCTCAGAGGTAGAAGAAATCGAGAGAACGTGCTTCTCAACAGAGACTGCTATATCTTTTTCGTTATAACCTGCAACTTCAGCTTCGATAACATAGCTTTCAGGTGTCTCATATACATCTACTGTAGGAACCTTTGCATTGTAGTAGTTGTCTCCGAAGATATCATTGAAGAGTGAGTCGATTCCGTTTAAAGTTGGGTTTGTTCTATTAATGTAATATTTCATTTTTTTAATCTCCTTGTAGCTTTTTTCGGCTACAATTACAATAATGAAATATGCGTGCCAATTTTTATTAATTTGTTATATACTAAGTAATTATAATGAATTATAGATTATATAACAAATTCTTTAATTGAGTCTTTTTGACTCACAAAGATGATAGAGCCCGCCCTTTGGGTCGAAATTACCTAGCTAATGTTGAGAGCAAATAAAAATGAGTCATTTTGACTCAAGATACCTTTTCATTTCCCCGTTTAGAGCTTCGTCCGTTATGTACACTATTTCTCCGTCCACGACACACGCTAGGTCAAATGTGACAGAGAGTAAGCCATCCCTCGAGATAAGGTAATACTCTGCTTCACTCCCATAGACCATTCTACATGCGTCAAATTTTCCTCTTTTGTAGGCCATACTTTCAGCCTTCTCAATACTTATTCTTTCTATCGTCATAGTTTTATTATGCAGGAAAAGCTCCCGAATATGAAAGAAGTAATTTAATTTTATCGATTGCTTGAGGAAGAGCAGTATATATGCTCTCCCCGTCTTCCTCTAATACGCTTCCGTATATACTCATTACAGGAACAATGCTCTGTTTTTTCTCGAGTTCCTCCGAAGAGATAGTCCTCTTCTCCTTCTTCCATTTACAATCCTTGAATTCCATTCTGCCCATCTTCGAGAGAGAAACGGAGGCACCAAAGAGGCGGCACACCATACTTCTACCCTCATAGAAAGAGCAATGCTTGCTTTTCTCCGGATTGTAGAGAGGGCAGATCCCTTTCTTTTCATCGCCTTTTTCAAGCATAGCTCTTATCTCATCTTCACGCCCTTCCTTTATTATGTAGTAGGCCGCAAGAAGTGCCTCCGAGGAGGAAAGATAGGGAATATAATGGCGGCAGCACTCTCCACAGGAAGAGACACACTCAAGAGAGAATGATGAGGTGAACTTCTTCTCCTTCTTCTCAAGAGAAGAATAGACACGCATAAGCTCATTTATTTTCTTTTCTGTAACAGAGGATCCTAAAGGCGAATGTAACATGGACAAGTTTTTACAACTAACGGGGAAAAATAACAATAACAGAAATGAGATTTTCCTTTTGTGTTGCACACGTAAGAATGGATTTTCGCTGATGTTGTATTTATCGACTATTTGCGTCAAAATATACGGGTTATGAAGATAATAATTCTCGGCGCCGGAAGGCGTGGTGTAAGACTAGCCAGGCATCTTGTACAGGAAAAGAAATCCGTTGTAGTTGTCGACTCTTCCCAGGAGAGATGCCAGCAGGTAGTTTCTAAACTCGATTGTATGGCTGTTTGTGGGAGTGCAACAGATATCGAAGTACTGAGCGAAGCAGGATGCGAGGACGCTCAAGCGATAATTGCAGTCACCGACAGTGATGAGGTAAACCTTGTAGCATGTGGTATTGCATCTTCTAATTTCCCAAAGGCAACTACAATCGCCGCAATAAGAAGTATCTCCTACCTCGGTCACCAGAAAAAAGGACAGAAGAAGAGAATTCTAGGAATAGATCATATAGTCAACCCAGAGGAAGAGGCTGCCAACCGTATGAAGAGCGTCATAAAATCTGGCCTCTTTTCCGATATCGTATCATTCGACGATGCTTCATTTGTTCTTTTCAGAATAACACTGACAGAAGCCTCCTCATTCATCGGTAAATCACTTATAGATGTAAAGAAGAGTCTCAAGGGAGAATATATTATCATAGGACTGAGGAGAAACGACAGCCTTATTCTCCCAAACGGAAATACCATCCTTGAGAAAGGAGATGAAGTTGCACTCATGGCCGAAGAAGAGGATGCTGAGACTGTATTTAGAGCTCTCAATGGCGATACAACACCAATAAAGCTCAAGAGAATAATCACAGTCGGTGGCACACGTATATGCCGCTATCTCTTCTCCTCTCTCAGTAAATCTGTACTCAAGAGAATGACACTCATAGAGAAAAACGGTGAAATCTGCAAGGAATTTGCAGATGAATTTCCTCAAATACTAGCAGTCAACGAATCAATAACAGACGAAAACTTATGGGAAGACGAGAGACTCAATCAGGCTGATTTGATGATAAGTGCGACGGAGAATGATGAACTGAATATCATAACAGCCTCATATGCAAAGAGAATCGGCACAAAGAAGACAATGGCACTTTTGAAGACCAATCCAAACTACATACAGTTCTCCGCCAATATGGATATAGACGTAACTGTCAGTACCACTGAAGCTACAGTCGATGCAATAATGAAATTCCTCCGTGGAGAGAGTGTCATTACGCTCCACTCAGTCTTTGGTGGGGAGCTTGAAGTCTATGAATTTGTACTTGGAGAAAAGTTCCCTGAACTGGGAAAGACCTTGATGAATGTGGATCTACGCGGTCGATGCATCATAGCCGGAGTCAAGAGACAAAAGAGTGGAGAGAGCTTCGTACCCAATGGTTCATACGAGTTTAAAATAGGAGACACGGTTCTTGTTGCATGTGCGCATGAGAACTATGATGCCGTAACGGATTTATTCAAATGAAGAACATAGATTTCAAATCGGTTCTAAAGCTTCTCGGGCTTATTTTTCTTCTCGTCGCAGCTTTGATGGTGCTATCATTAATTATAGCTTTGGTCTATGGAGAGAAAGAATCAATAAAGGCGTTCTCTATTACGATTGCTCTCATGGTGGCAACAAGCCTTGCAATATTACTTTCTCCCTCGATAAAACGAAAGGAACTTTCAATAGGCGCAAAGGAAAGCTATCTCTTTGTAACTCTTGTGTGGATACTAATATCGCTATTTGGAGCAATACCACTCTATATAACCAAAGCCTATCCAACATTTGCCGGCTGCTACTTTGAAATAATGAGCGGCTTTACGACAACAGGAGCCACGGCACTGGACGACATCGAGTCTTGTTCAAAATCGATCCTCTTCTGGCGTAATATGACAAACTGGATAGGAGGCATGGGAATAGTCGTATTATTCGTCGCTGTTCTACCTGCCTTCGGCGCAAAGGGAACGGCACTCTTTGGAGCAGAATCTGTCGGGCCTACAAAAGATAAACTGACACCGAAGATCCGGCATACGGCTCTTGCCTTATGGCTTATATATCTTGCGCTCTCCCTCATACAGACGATACTTCTCATGTTTGGAGGACTCGATTGGTATAATGCTCTGACAGTCACATTCGGAACAATGGGAGCTGCAGGATTCAGCCCCACAAACACATCCATCGAATATTATAACTCATCATACGTTGAATGGATATGTACTATTTTCATGTTCCTTGCAGGGGCAAACTTTGCACTCTATTTCAAAATGCTTAAAAAGCAGATTGGTAAGGCCCTTGGGGACGGAGAGTTTAGACTATATTTCAGGATAGTATTAACGACCTCCCTTCTTATCGCACTCAATCTCTTTCTTTCCACAGGACGCACTATCCTCGAGTCCCTCAGACTCGGTTTCTTCCATGTAACCTCATTCATAACAACAACGGGATTCTACTCGACAGATGTCAGCGTATGGCCAGTTTTCAGCCAGCTCATCCTATTTTTGCTCTCATTTATCGGAGGCTGTGCAGGATCTGCAGGAGGCGGCGTCAAGGTCATAAGAATAGCAACGATCTTCAAAGTCGGAACAACATCGATAAAAAAGAGACTGCACCCCAACTCAGTTGCAGTAATTAAAATAGGAGACGATACCCTCTCGGAGCAAGTCGTCTCTTCGATATGTGGCTTTATCGGTCTCTATTTCATCACATTCTTCGTCGGAGCTACTGTCGTATCACTCTCTGGCTTAGACGCATTGACATGCCTCTCGTCCAGCATATTGTGCCTGGGCAACATAGGACTCGGAATTGGAGGAATCGGAACAGAGTTCTCTTTCTCTGTATATCCCGACTGGACGCTCTATACATTCTCATTCTTAATGCTTGTCGGGCGTCTAGAACTCTTTACAGTATATGCTTTATTCACACGTGACTTCTGGAGAAACTAGACACCCAAGAGAATCAATCAAGAATAGTGAGTGTATAACCGTTATAGTCGATAGTGCCGTTATTAAGAATTTGGGATACATAAGAGTCTCCGTTCAATACCCATACTGAGCCAGGCTCTATAGTAACACATACGTTATCTGAAGAAGCACTTCCACCCTCGCTGTTCTCATCGATTACAATAGAGCCAGTAAATGTAGTATTACCCGAAAGAGTAAGATTGAGAGAGGAGATAGTATCGACTCTTATAGTGCCTTCAATGACCTCGTTTTCAAGTACAACAGTAGCATCAGCACCGTTTTCTCCACTCTTTCCCCATCCTCTTTCACCACTGTTACCGGTTATATTGAATAGGTATCCGTCTTCATCTTCATTCTCTATTTCTACATTCTTCAATGTAATTTCAGCCGATGTATTTGTGATATAAAACATATCACCGTTTCTTCCGGTGATAGATCCGCCTTCAGAAGAGAATGTAGAGAGCCCTACATCAGCGTCTCCACTCATCGATTGGTAAATCATTATATTGTGAACATTCTCACTCGAACTTGTGCCCTTTGTATCACTCATATTCCCTGAGACAATACAATTTGTAAGAGCTATGCTGTTCTTTCCCTCGATTACGAGTGCTTCAGAGTTGAGAGCACTGAGCTCTGCGTTCTCGATAGTTATATCTGCAGTTGAATAGACAGCAGAAGAGTTATATCCCTCAGAGGTATATGTTCCGCCACTTACAAATACAGTGCCACCTCCCCTATCGGAGCGAATTGCAGCAGAAGAGTTACCTTCTGTTGTAACAGCGAGGTCATATGCGTATGTCGTTCCGCCACCTGTTGTCTGTATGCCGCCGGAGTTATCCTCTGTCGTAGAGATTGTGCTCTCTACAATTGTTACAACAGTTCTGTCCCCATAACTAAAGACACCGTTACCGTTCTGGGCAGATGATGAGATATAAGAATTGGTTATAGTAACATCAGCGCCATCCTTTACAAGAAGAGCCGCATTTACACCATAGAAGTCCCCATTCTCCGTATTAGATGAGCTTCCTCCGTTTTTTTCGACAGTAATTGAATCAAAAGTAACTTCTCCCCCGTCTACAAGGAGCGCATTCTCGTCGTCTCCTGTAGACGAATATGTTACTTCGCTATAGGTTCCGTCATCACTGATCGTATTGGCACTCTCTCCTTCGACAAAGCTAGAAGCGCCTCCAAATCCTCCGGGAAATCCCCCCATACCTTCCTCTCTCTCTCCCATTTTCTCAGGAGGCGCCGGACGGTCTTCTTCCTGAGGAGAATAAGAAGAAATAGCCCCTCTTGTTGAACAGGAGGAAAGGAAAGCTGTAAGCAATACAGCAACAAGTACAAAATCAAATATTTTTCTCATACTGAGCCTCCAAAAAAACAATGATGACTATGTTATAAACACGAAAGCTTAAAGAAACCTTAAAAAAGATTGTCCCGAAAAATGAAGTAGAGAATACAAGGATTTTAAGGTAATATACGGATATGAAGAGAATAGCAATATCTAATCCATCATTTCAGGAAATCAGGACAAAGAACTGTATCTATGTCGATAAGACTGAATATATATATTCTCTCGTAAAAGAAGACCTTAATAACTACTACTCCATTTCCCGTCCACGGCGCTTCGGCAAGAGCCTCATGTGCTCAACTCTCGATTCACTTTTCCAAGGAAAGAGAGAACTCTTTAAAGGTCTATACATAGATACCACTGATTATTCATTTGAGAAGTTCCCTGTGCTTCATTTTAACTTTGCTGAATACGATACAACAAGTTATGAAACTTTTCAAAGAATCTTCCAAAATAGGATTATCGATGAAGCTGAAAAAAATGGAATAAAAGTCGAGCGTGATGTGCCATCGGAAATGCTCATTTCAATAATGAATAAAACTGAGAAAAAAATAGTAATTATCATCGACGAATACGACACTCCTATTATCCACACATACAAGAACGTAGAACTAGCAGACAAGATCAGAAATACTCTCAGTGCATTCTATTCAGTAATAAAGAACAGAAACGAAAACGTAAGGTTTTTCTTCCTTACGGGAATAACCAAATTCTCAAATATGTCCATATTCAGCCAAATGAATAACCTGACGGATCTCACATTCAACAAGAAGACCGCATCTCTTTTTGGCTACACAGAAGAGGAACTGGAAAGTAACTTCTCGGATTATATAGACGAATATTTAAAAAGAGATGATAGAGAATATAAAAGAAGAGAAGAGTTTCTATCTGCTATTCGAGATTACTATGATGGATATCGCTTCTCTTATGAGAGCACAGTGGAGGTATATAACCCAGTATCTGTTGGGAAGTTCTTCACTAATGAATGTGTATTTGAACCGTATTGGATAAATACAGGCGTAAGTACACTTGCTGT
>CAVFXW010000004.1:0-10108 GCA_963626675.1 Clostridium sp. CAG:452
AATGCTTTCTATATATATGGGCTTACGGATATAATCCCGGATGAATACGATCTTTCAACTGGCCGTAACGCCTCAAAGATCCCCGGTGATCATATAAAACAGTATTTTGCTCCATCGAGCTTTTTTGAGCAGGGAGTGGAGACTGTCGATTATAAGGGATATTCGATCCGCATGTACAGCAAAGAGCGTATGCTGATCGAGCTTTTAAGATATAAGAATAAGCTACCATTTGATTACTACAAGGAAGTCTTGCGTGGCTTCAGACAGATTCTTCTTGAGCTTGATATGCAGGCAATACAGGATTATGCCTACCAAGCCCCTAGAAGCGGAAAGATTATGGAAACATTACTTACTGAAGTGTTATGATGGCAAATTTGGAAGAACTGGCGTGGTTAGTAAGAAATGACGGTTTTTCGGAAGTGAATGCCGAAGCGAAGGTGTGCCAGGATATTGTGTTGAAAGCGATATCGAACAGCAGACTAAGCAGAAATGTGACAATTAAAGGCGGCGTGGTCATGCGCAGCATTACAGGAAGTTCGAGACGCGCTACGCAGGACATGGATTTGGACTTTATTCGATATTCCCTTTCGGATGAGGCAATTCGCTCGTTTATCAGCAAGTTGAATTGTCTGGATGGGATAACAATCCGCGTAGACGGCGAGATTACTGAACTTTCTCAACAGGAATACAACGGAAAACGAGTGCTTGTGATTATTGAGGATGATACCGGGCATTCCTTCAAAAGTAAGATTCATCTGGGTGCTCACAAACAGGTTCAGATCGAACAGGACGAATACTGCTTTGATGTTTGCCTTGATGATGTGGGCGCGAGTCTGCTGATCAATTCAAAGGAGCAGATTTTTACGGAAAAGCTGAGGTCGCTTCTGCGTTTCGGACCATTGTCAACCCGTTACAAGGATCTTTTTGATCTCTGTTATCTGACTGAGCATGTAGATAAGGACAGACTGATGAAATGCCTAAATATTTATATTTTCGGTGATCCGGGTATGCGTGAAAATGATATGAACGCAGTGATTGAGCGCATGAACCGAACATTCTCTGACAAGCTGTATCGTCAGAACATCGGGAGATCTGCACGGCTCAATTGGCTGGGCATCAAAGTTGACGATGCATTCCAAAAGATCACAGCATTCCTAGAGACTCTTGTAATGTCGCACTCAAACTGTCAGAAAACCCTACCTTGAAATCGTCAAAATCGTACAGTTTAAAACCTTGGTAAGGCGTTAGATAATATCAAAATGCGCTTTGTCTAGTCTGGGCCTATCTCTTTTAGATACGGTTGGGCAATCTCTAAGTAGAATTTCAGTGAAAAATTGTGGAAAATTAGTTTCATGCCTTAACATATCACATAACATAGTATATAAAATATAATATACCAGATGTTATATTGGAGGTTTGGAATGAATGCTCTCATAAAAGGTATACGTACTTTTCTTGGATTCAGTCAGCAGGAGCTTGCTGATAGAATAGGAGTAACTTTTGCCACAATAAACCGCTGGGAAAATTCCAAGGCAACTCCTACTAGGCTGGCACAGACGAGGATTTATGAATTCTGTAAGGGCATGGATGTCCCTGTTTGTGATATGCTACTTCAAAGAATAAGAGAAGAAACTGAAAATATTACTTCTTTGGAAGATCGAGTGGTATTGTATCACGGTTCAAAGTCTGGTATTGAAGGTCCACTTGCTCCAGTTAGCCGAGCAAGGTGTGACTTTGGCACAGGATTTTATATGGGCACAGACCCTATGCAGACATTAACGCTGACTTGTGATTATGAGAAGTCTAAATTTTATATTGTCTCTGTGTCTTTATCAGGATTAAGGACTTTAGATATTTCCGAAGATCTATCGTGGGCGATGATTGTTGCGTTTAACCGCGGCAAAATGGATAGCATAAAGGGATCTGGGCTTTTTGAATCATATCGAAAAACTTGTGCAGATAAGGATCTTATAGTAGGCAGCATTGCGGATGATAGAATGTTTTATGTGCTCGATAACTTTTTCCAAGGAAATATTACAGATTTGGCTTTGATTAAGAGCCTGTCTGCACTCCAGATGGGCAGGCAGTATGTAGCTGTGTCACAGCGTGGATGTGACGCAGTACGCATTGAGAAAGAAATATCGATTTCATATCTGGAAAAGAGATTTATACAAGATGTAAGCGAGGAAAACAGAGTAAAGGGCGTTTCGTTAGCAAATGAGATTTGTAAAAAATATCGTAGAAGGGGTAAGTTTTTTGATGAAATTTTAGACCAATAAAAGGAGAAATGATCGTGGACAGCAAATCTCTAAAATTATGCGACATTCAAGGGCGTCTCTTTGAGTTGTCAGCAAAGCAAGGATATGACAGTGAGAAATTTGTTTCGTACTTTATGGGATCAGAAATCGCGAAATCTTTGGATTCTGTGTATAACAGGATGCAGTGGGCGGGTGAAGAATACTTGTTGGAAGAGACCATCGCTCTTAGTAACGGTAACCTTCTTGGCTCTGGTGGTACTGTTTCTTCAGAAATGATGTATTGGATTGGGTATATTTATCGTTATTGGCATTTTTATAAAAGTGAGGCAAGCTCCAAAATATATCGACAAGCTGATTTCAAAACAATGAAAAGAAACTATATGATGTTTCACACAATGGATCCTGAACTTGTTATTGAGGACTTGATAGAAATAAAGAGACAAAAAGGCAAGTGAAACTTGTCGATGAACTTTGGTTTTAGAGCTCAGAACGGAGCATATTCGGTTAGATAGATTAACTGAACGAGAATTTGAATACTTCATTACAAGAATAAAATGTGTTCTTACTTGGCTCAATAATAGTGAGAGCACTTCTAATAATAACCCTCCCCTGGGGGAGGATAAATTAAAGGATATGATTGAGGAAATCTTTAGTTCGTTGTGTCTTCGGAGAAGAGAACATCTCCTCAGGCTTTCCTTCTTCTACAACCTTTCCGTCGGCCATGAAAACAACCTTATCTGCAGCGGCTTTTGCAAATCCCATCTCATGAGTGACGAGTAGCATTGTCATTCCAGATGCGGCAAGAGAAAGCATTACATCGAGGACCTCTTTAATCATCTCCGGATCAAGTGCACTCGTCGGCTCGTCGAAAAGCATCGCCTTGGGCTCCATTGCAAGAGCACGTGCTATAGCAACTCTCTGCATTTGGCCGCCAGAAAGATTTCCGGGCTTCTCCTTTGCTTTATCTTTTAGTCCTACTCTCTCCAAGAGTTCCATACCCTTTTTTGTAGCTTCTTCCTTACTCATCTTCTTAACTTTCATCGGAGCAAGTATTATGTTGTCGATAACAGAGAGATGGGGAAAGAGATTGAATGACTGGAATACCATTCCTACCTCTTCGCGGATTTTTCTCATATCACAATCGCTTGACATTATATCGACGCCGTCGATGAGGATGGAGCCGCGCTGCGCCTTCTCAATACCATTGACAGTTCTTAGAAGTGTGGATTTTCCACTTCCGGAAGGTCCTATGATGACGACAACCTCTCCGTCGTTTACGGTAAGGCTTACATCCTTTACAGCGTGTAGTACACTTCCGTCGTTTTTCTCGTAATCTTTATAAACATTCTTAATTTCAATCTTAGCCATTTTTGTGTAACTTATCCTCCATTAAACCTACAAGACGCGAGAGTATGAGAGTAAGGATGAGATATATTAGTGCGACAATGAGCATTGTCTGGAGAGAGAGGAATGTACGCGATATATATTCCCTTCCACGCTTCAGGATATCTGATAGAGCAAGAATCGAGACAAGAGAAGAATCCTTCAACATCGATATGAACTCGTTACCAATTGCAGGGAGTACAACCTTTATGGTTTGAGGAAGTATTACGTAGATGAATGCCTGAGCCTTACTCAGTCCAAGCGCCGTAGCAGCTTCGCTTTGTCCTTTCGGAATCGATTGTATTCCTGCTCTGATGATCTCTCCCATATATGCACCAAAACAAATTGAGAGTGCAATAATTGCAGCAACTATTCCGTCGATATGTATTAAGGAACCGAGTGCATAGTAGAGGAACATGAGTTGTACAAGAAGAGGAATTCCTCTTATAAGCTCGACATAGACGCCACATATTTGATTGATAAGGTGGTTTTTGCTGGAGGAACCGAGGCCGGTGAGAATGCCGATGACTACGGCTCCGAGTATTGCAAAGATCGTACATTCGAATGTTGTTGGAATGCCCGTTATTGTATATTTGAATATCGTCCAATATGTCTCGGTTTTGAAAACACATAGAAGCACCAAAAGGAGTAACGAACCGTAGAATGTTATACGCCATGAGTTTACAAGGTGGCTGTTTCCCTTCTTTGGAATAAGTACACCGTCCGTCATTGTAATTACGGTAGGTGCCTTCTTTGTTTCTGTCGGATCAACAGATATTACCTTATCTTTTATTTCATTGACACTTTTATAAGTATCTTCCATACCATATTCCTTTACAGTAAAAGGCCAGAGGGGAGAGAAAACCCTCTGACCAAATGTAGTCTATTAATTATTTAATTGAGTCCGTATTTAGCTTTAAGAGAATTCATTGTTCCGTTTTCTTCAACCTTCTTAAGTCCTTCATTGAGGAGAGCCAAAAGGGAAGAATTTCCTTTCTTGACAGCCATTGCCATATCATCACTATTTTCGAAAGAACCAGCAATCTTAAGAACATTTGAGTAGCTTTCGTTTTTAAGAACAAAGTCTTGAGCAACAACAGAGTCGAGAACAACTGCATCAAGATTGCCGTTAGCAAGATCCAGGACAGCTGATGGTGCTTCATCGTAGGTGTATGGGGTGATTCCTATATCTTCACATGCAAATTGGCATGTTGTTCCAAGCTGTACGCCAACCTTCTTTCCCTCTAGATCATCTTCGCTTGAGATTGAGGAGTTATCTTTCTTTGTAACGATAGAAAGATTGAATGCAAGAACAGGAGTTGTGAAATCAACAACATTCTTCCTTTCGTCTGTTACAGTCAATCCACTTGCCCCGATATCATACTGTCCCCCCTGGATACCGGCAATGATTCCATCAAATGTAACATTCTCGATTGAGATTTTAATTCCAACTGCATCAGCAACAGCCTGTACGAGTTCAACTTCATATCCTGTGGGATTTCCCTCATCGTCGATTGACTCAAGAGGAGGATAATCGCAGCTGATTGCGACTTTATATACCTTCTCTGCCGCTTCTTTTGCACCCTGTGCAAATAAAGAAGTCACTGTAAGTAAAGCGATAAGTGAGATAGTAAGTAGTTTTTTCATTTTTATGCATCCTTTTCTGTATATTTATTTAAGATGTGCATACAATATGCTTTTCTTTCTAGTGCGTCAACTATTTTATGCATAAAAATTCAAAAAAATTAAAGAAAAATTGGTCTAAAAATAATAAATTAAAAATAACTTATTATATAATAAAAAGATAAAAAGATTAAAAATGGTGGATAAAAATACAAATAAAAAGATAAAACCTACAATAAGATGGTCCATTGGCCTTATTTTACGTTAAATGGATAGCTGTTCTACAGAAAATAAGGAATAAATATTCATACATTCTTGAAGAATGCAAGTGCTGAAACAGATATCCCCGAAGAGCCTTTAAAAATCTATTCATCGGTATATGATGGTAAGGTGTCGTTTTATCGTGACCGATATGGTCTTGAGGCAGATGGGGGTCTTAAGTCTCAATGACGGCAGGTACGCTATTATTGAATTTAAACCTGGCGAAAGAGAAATGCGACAGCGGAAATATGCTGCCTTGTTTCAACTAATCAATTCTCTCCTATTGGTTTGATTCTTGTTCTGTATATGTAGATATAAAGAATGACGGCAACAGTAAGTCCGAATACCTCTGCAAACGGGAAGGCCCACCATACGCCGATAAGACCAAATAGCTTCGCCATTACATAGGATGCAGGAATAAGTACGACAAGCTGTCTCAAAACAGATGTAATCATCGTTCCGATTCCAAATCCCGTTGCCTGGAATGCCGAGGAGAGTGCTATGGAGATGGAAGCAGAGATAAAACAAATGGAGATTATCCTTAGCGCAGGTACTCCGAGTCTGTACATTTCCTCAGTTGCAGAGAAAAGAGATAGAAGCCAATGGGGAAAGAGATTAAAGAAGATAGTCCCGAAAGACATAATAATAAAGCCGGTTATAGCTCCGATTTTCACTGTGTCTGTCATTCTCTTCTTCTTTCCTGCCCCGTAGTTATAGGCGATGATAGGAACCATGCCGTTTGAGAGGCCGAAGATAGGCATGAAGACGAATGACTGGAGTTTATAATAGACGGAGAATACCGATACAGCTGTTGTAGAGAATGCGATGAGGATGCCATTGAGAGCACTTGTCATTACTGTGCTTATGCTGTTTGTGACAATTGTGGGAGCTCCAACAGCGTAGATGTTTTTTACATAGCTTCTCTTTAGCTTTAGGTGGTGCCATTTTATTTTGATGTACTTGTTCTTCATTACAAGACGAAGTGATACGACAAAACTAACAGCCTGCCCGATGACAGTTGCGATCGCGGCTCCACTTACGCCTAGCTTGAATGTAAAGATGAATATAGGGTCAAGTATGATATTTGTAATGGCACCACTGAGTTGGCTAGTCATACTTGAAAGAGAATCTCCTGTTCCTTGTAGGATGCGCTCATTCATGAGAGTGAGAAACATAAAGAGGGAAACTACCATGACAATTACTGTGTATTCATTAGAGAGCTTTAGAAGCTCCGCATCGTCTGTATAGAGTGATAGAAATGGTTTAGCCACACTAATGCCGAGAATGGCAAATACCAACCACGTAAGTACAGCAAGCGTCAGCCCGTTACCTGCAGCATACTCTGCCGCCTCTCTGTCTCCTTCTCCGAGTTTACGTGACATAAATGATGCCATACCGACTCCCGTTCCAACGCCGAATGCGATTAAAAGGTTCTGCAGGGGGAAAGCAAGAGAGACTGCAGTAAGCGCAGTTTCGGAGAGCATTGCGACGAATATTGAGTCTACTATGTTATATAATGCCTGTACCAGCATCGATATCATAAGGGGTAGGGAGATCTTAATTAAGAGAGAAGGGATTTTCTCTGTTCCCATAATATTTTCATTATTTTGATTATCAGCCATGAGTAAAGAGTATGCATTATAAAGATGTATTTCAATCAGTATTGCAGAAAAAACAATAATTGAATTAAGCTACCACAAAGGATAAAACGAGATGAAAGTATGTAAATTCGGCGGCTCGAGTGTAGCTGATTCGGCTCAGATTAGGAAGGTAAGAGATATTCTTCTCTCCGATAAAGAGAGAAGTGTTGTGGTGGTATCAGCACCGGGGAAGAGATATAAGGAAGACGAGAAGATAACGGATCTATTATATAGAACTGCAGAACTAAAAGAAGAGAATAAGGATATAGATGAAACCTTCAATAAGATAGAAAAGCGTTATCTTGAAATTGCCGAGAATCTCGCACTTGATACAGAACCTATCAAAAAAGAACTCGACACAATAAAAAGAAACATACTCTCCGGTAAGGGTAGAGCATATGCAGCAAGTAGGGGAGAATACCTCTCAGCTCTCATTATCTCTAGGTTTCTCGGATGGAATTTCCTCGACACAGAGGGCGTCATCGTCATAGGAGATGACAATAAAATTGAAGATATAACATATACGCTCTTGTCTTCCCTTATTAAAGAGGGGGAAAGGTATGTCATCCCTGGTTTCTACGGAACATCTCTAACAGGAGATGTTTTGACATTCTCACGAGGAGGCAGTGACATAACAGGAGCAATAGTGGCGAAAGCAGTTTCTGCTGATCTATATGAAAACTGGACGGATGTCTCGGGAGTATATTCGTCCGACCCAAGGGTTGTCGAGAATGCTCATGTGATAGACGAGATGAGCTACACTCTTGTCAGGGAGTTCTCTGAAGTTGGAGCTTCCGTCTTCCATGAAGAGGCGATAGCACCTTGTATAGATAAAGGTATTCCTATCAACATCCGTAATACAAACTCTCCCTCAGACGACGGTACTCTGATAAAGAAGACATCGAATAAGAAGGGGGTTATCGGAGTCTCTGCAAAAGGTCCTCTTGCACTTCTTACAGTACACCGCCTCCTCTTATTCAAAGATCCTGAAATAAGGAATAAGATGCTGGATGCGCTATCGTCTTTTTCTATAAAGCCTCTCTTTACAATCTATGGAACAGATACTGTCTCCTGGTACTTTGATGATAAGACTCAATTTGATGAAAAAAAACTCAAGTCTCATATGAAAGAAGAGTTTTGGCTTGATGAATGCATGATAAAGAGAAACTCAGCCCTCGTAGGACTTGTCGGAAATAATCTCGAGGAGACGGCGGAGTACGTAGATGCCCTCTCTGTTCTCAAAGAGAACGGCATAGTGTGCTCCCTTATTTCGTTCTCTCCGCGCTATACGACATTCTTCATCGGTGTGGACGACGATAAGAAGAAAGAAGCTTTGAAACTTATATCGCAAAAGATATTTGGATAATTTTACTCGAAAGTTTTTTACTAAAACAATTATGCTCAAAAAGATTTGAGCATAATTGGCAATTTTCTGTTATAGGCTACCATATACATATGTTTCATAACAGAGAAGTTGAATTAGAGAAGATAAGAGCAGTCATCAAAGAAAAAAAGGAAAGGACAAGGGAATTTTAATTTGGGGTCTCAGAAGGTCAGGAAAGTCCACATTGATAAAAGAGGCTGTGAAAGACTTTGATGGTATATTTGTCAATATGGAGGCTATGAAGGTCACCTTTGAAAAGAATATGGAGCTCTTTTCTTTGGCTGTGGCAGAAGCTTCGGGAATTGGGTACTTGAAGTACATCAATGACTTTTATGAGATATTGAAGATACTTGACTCTCAAAATAGAAATGTTGTGATATTCCTTGACGAATACCAGCTTTTAAAACAGGGTTATGACGGGGGAAACTTCGATTCATTTATTCAGATAGCACTCGATAACCTCAGCGACCGCATTACGATAATACTCTGCGGCTCCTACATATCGGTAATGAGAGATCTCACATCATATTCTTCTCCTTTGTACGGTAGGTTTTCTCTTGCTCTGGAGCTCCAGCTCTTCAATTATTATGAAGCTTCAGCTTTTTATCCCGACCTCTCAGCGCGTGATAAAGCATCATTCTATGCAGTCTTCGGCGGTCTTCCTTTTGTTTTGGAGAAGCTTCTCCCCGAGAAGGGAATAGAATGGAACATCAAGAATCTCCTCCTTGATAAATCATCTGCTGTCTATATAGTGCTTACGGAGACACTTCTTAAGGAAATATTTAAAATCGAAAAGGCAGAGGAGATTTTATATACAATTGGAAATGGAAAGAGGAGAAACAATGAAATAGCCTCTGCTCTGAATGTAACGAGTTCTGTTGTGGCGGATGAGTGTAAGAGGCTCTGTGATATGTCAATTCTAAAAAAGGAATGGCCGATAAACGCAGAGGGTGATAAGAAAAAAACATTCTACGTTATAAAAGATAATCTTGTGAGATTCTACTATGGAGTCATACTTCCCTAGGTTTATTATTTGAACCGGTACGGACAAGACTATGTGTGGGCGCGGATAGAGGATAAAGACTTTTATATCACTTCGATTCGAAGACATAGTGAAAGAATTTATTATACTTTCAATGAGACATAATCCTGATATAAATCCCTTGATGTAGGAACATACTACGCTGACAGTAAATACAGAAATATTGAATACGACGTCGTCATAAAAGAGAAGGTAGGGTACTTTATAATATCTTGTAAATACCTCTCGACTCCACTTGACTGGGCTCTCGAGGAAGAAGAAATAAAGAAGATGGAGTCGGCAGAGGGTATCATCTCATCAGGATTCGGCTTTGCATCAATTGAAGAGTATGAAAAGACGGGAGATGAGATTCTCCGTCTTACGGGAGAGGATATATACTCAAAACATGAGATTGAAAGCGCAGAGAAGTTGAGAGTGTCATTACAGTGAAAATCATCTGCCATCACTGAACTTCTTAGATAAAACACGGCATCTCTTCTTGTAGAATGCAATTCCATATATCCAAATATTCTCTCTG
>CAVFXW010000005.1:0-3796 GCA_963626675.1 Clostridium sp. CAG:452
TGTTAATGCTATCTAATTTTGTCTCTAATTAGCCAACTTAATTTGTCCATGGTGTTGTACTCCCCTTGTCCGTGGGAGTATTTCCTTATGTTGAAGTTCAATGATATATTGGAAGAAAACTTGATAAAAAAAGGAGGTAGGGATTCATCTGGGCACTACACCAAAGTCTTAGATTGATTCCCCAACCAACAAAATGATGTTAACTGAATTTACTGTAGAACTCAATAGGATAACCAAGCATTTACAATAAAGGCCTTACGTAAGTATCTTGCCCTCTTGAGAGCTACGGGCTGGGTAATCAAGGATTATGTAAGTCGTATGGTAAATATTGCCACTCACATACCCGAAGAGCTCGTAGGATTTGAGGAACATTTTGAGAGACGTGGGGAGTACTTGGTAATATATATACCGCGCGTGATCTACGTAGGCGAGAAGGAGAATTTGAAAGGTAGAACCGAAAGGCTCCTTCCCGACTTTCTCGAACCCTACTACCACTACCCTGTAGAAGACATACAAAGTGCCTTGGATCCAGAAGCAGCTAAGCCTCAGACAACAGCAGACGAGAGAACGATTACACGCTGGAGAGCAACATGGAAAGCAATCGGCAACGAGCTCAAGCGTAAGGCCGGAGAGAAAGAAAGAATCGGAATAAAAATCAATAAGCTCCCCGATGGAATAGCGGCAGCGACAAGGGAGATAAAGAAGCGACTGGAAGGCCGGTGGCTGAGCAAGTGTTATGTAATGGCCTACCTTGGAAAAAATTCAAAATGGACAAATCTGAGCCACCCATCGTCGTTTTCTATGGAAAATCTGTTCTGTGAATTAACCTCTAATCATGAAGATAAGAAAGACGAACAGAGCTCAGGAAAGACGTGAAACGGGGGAATACCGGCTGAATACATTCGTTATTCCCATGCTTGCATGTAACACTAAAGCAGCAAGAGTTGAAATGGAAAAGCTATTGGCTGAGAAACATAAGCTCAGTCAGAGGACTATGCACCGATATTACATGGCATACATCAACGGAGGCTTCGAAGCCTTGTTGCCTAAAGGCCAGGATCGCTCCTGTAGGAGAGTCATCCCTGACAGCATATTAAATGAAGCCATTTCAATGAAAGAGGTAGTTCCGACAAGAAGTGTGCAAGATATTATCTTCACCCTAGAAACAGAAGGTATTGTCGAAAAAGACGCAGTAAAGAGATCCACACTGCAGAACAATCTCCAGGAGCTGGGATATTCCCGCCGGCAAATACAGGATAGAACTTTCATGTCTGAACAGGCGGTACTACGTTTTCAGAAGAAGCACAGAATGGACCTAGTACAGTGTGACTGTAAGGAAGGAAGCGAGGTAATGGTTGACGGTAAGCTGCACAAGGTCTACTGGATAGCCTGGATAGATGACTATTCCCGCTATCTTCTGGGAGGAAGATTCTTTCTACATCAGAGCGAACTTGATGTTATTGAGAGCTTTAGGGAGATGATAACTCTCTATGGAAAGCCGAAGAAAATCTATTCAGATAACGGTGGTGCATACATCTCAGGACTCTTAGGTGAGGTTTGTGCAAACCTTGGAATTAAGCACTCGAGACATCTACCCCGCTCGTGCGAGTCCAAAGGTAAGATCGAACGCGTAAATGGAACACTTGATTCATTCGTCAACGAGTGCTTCAACAGCAAGGATTTTACACTCGATAAGATGAATGCATATTTCAAAGCATGGGAGGATATTGGATACCTCGATTACCCTCACTCGGGACTGGAGGGTAAGACACCACGTAGTGTATTTGATTCAGATCCAACACCGCTGAGGCTTGTTACGAAAGAGGAGCTCGATAAAGCTTTCATTCGCACAGTAGAGAGAAAAGTTAGCAAAAGCTGCACTATTTCCTATAAGAGTAAGACATACCAGGTAAGCGATCTCAACATGAGGGGACTGTATGTGATGATAAAGGTGCAGCCACTTACAGGGGAGATACTCTCCGTCACACGTCCGGGTTTCCAGGATGCAACAGCAAAGCTTGTTGTAATCGGAGAGAACATAGATTTCGATGTGAAGGCCAAAGCAAAGAAAGCAAGACGAGAAGAGAGGGAGAAGAGAGCTAAAGAAGAGAAGTCGAGGTTACTTGAAGCGTATAGGAAAGCCTTTATGGAGAAGTATCCTGATTCGACGCTCTTTGACGGCATAGATGAGGTGAAGGAGGTAGTTTCTGCTTCGATAGATATAGGTGTAGAAGCTACATCGAGGATAAATTTCAATGCATTTGTAGATAAGGAGGATAACGACAATGAGTAATGTGGTACAAGAGAAATTCAATCTGAAGACACTGCCGTTTACAAAGGACATAGCGGTAGAGAATCTATTCAGAAGTGAAAACTGGGAGATGTGTTACAGCAAGCTGAGATACGCTGTGGAGAATAAGCTCTTCACAGTTCTGACCTCACCTCCCGGATGTGGTAAAAGTACGATGCTGAGAGCGCTGAAGAATAATCTCAATCCCAACAAATATGAGTTCATCTACATCAGTGAGTCAAGGCTCTCACCAAGGTGGCTCTACAATCTTATTCTGAGACACTTCGGCGTAAAGGAGTATTACTACCGTGGGGACGGCAAGAAAGCTGTACATGAACAGTTTGCTGTTACAAGAGAGCTCAAGCACAAGGAGATAATAGTTTGTGTGGATGAGGCACACCTCTTAAGTCTTGATACGCTACAGGAGTTGAGGTTCTTCCTCAATAGCGATATTGATTCTTCTTCTCTCGTCTCTCTCATTCTCTCTGGTCAGCCTGAACTGAGGAGTACGCTGAGAAGAGATATATGTGAGGCGATAAGACAGCGCATCGCATTTCCCATCTCTATTGAGCCGATGAATCGTGATCTTGTTGCAAAATACATCGATACACATATGAAGGCAGCTGGTAACAAGGATACGTCGGTTTTCTCGGATGAAGCGTTGGATATGATTTACGCTGAGTCCGGAGGTGCTATGAGAATCGTAAACCAGATATGTTCTCTTGCTCTCATGGCTGCTGCAAGTAGCAATCTTACTATTGTTGATAAAGGCATAGTAACAAACGTAATACAAACAGAAATGATTTAGGAGGAAAAAAGGATGAACAACAGAGAAAGAAAAGAGATGAATAATCTCACGAAGGATGTAGTAAGACAGATTGATGAACTCTACAGAAGCTACAGAATGAAGGTTGCTGAAGCTATTGAGAATGAGGAAGAGAAAGCAGAACGACTTGAGGAATATTTCTACAGCTCTTCTAGGATAGAGGAAATCCAGGAGGACATAGAGACGCTTGAGAATACTCTCGCCATCTTCGAAGAAGCTGTCGACATGATGAAGGGGGTTGAAGATGTCTGATGTTTAGCTTGATTTATTCGATTCTTTATATTTTGAGTCCGAAAACGAGAAGAGTAATGTTTCTTCTATTGTTACTGAGAAGTTATTGATGCTCATAATAAAGAAGATGGGACGCTACATCGGAGAAAGTAACCGTAAGAGGGTTATTCTCTCTTCGTTCTACACTCTTTGTAGAGATACAGATGAGATAACATTTGATAAGATTCTTAGCTCCCATCTTCATGATTTCAATCTCAAGGATAATGAATGGGATGATTACTATACTCAAAGAAGACCTTCTCGTAGAAGGCGATAACAAGAATGAGAGATGTTTATATTGGACCGGGAAACCGGTCCTTATTATATGCATCAGACTTATGGACAAGGATGTTAGCAATCATGGACAAAATAAGTTAGCAATTTGGAGACAATATTACTTAGCAGTAACA
>CAVFXW010000006.1:0-109116 GCA_963626675.1 Clostridium sp. CAG:452
GACAGGAAAGATTGATTAAAAAGATGATGGAATATGAGCGTGAAGAAGGAGAGGCCAGAGGGGAAGCTAGAGGTGAGGCCAGAGGAGAAGCCAGAGGAGAAGCCAGAGGGGAAGCTAGAGGAGAAGCTAGAGGTGAGACTAAAGGAATGATCAAAATACTACAAAGCTTCATTAAAGATGGCCTTATAAGTGAAGACACGGCTGCTTTAAAGGCGAATATGAGTCTGGAGGATTTCAGGAAGGCTCAAGCACTCTACGCTAATTGAACTGAAAGCTGATACTTAAAAGAACTGTTCCTCCTTATAACATCTGGAGGAACATTTTTCTCCCTAGAAAGCTCAATATACACTACATAACTCAGTGCTATCTATTTCCGAATGATAATAGACTTGCATCTAAAGAATTTAGATTCTAATTCAATTTATATCAAATGGAATTCGTGTATGTCTTTTTTAATTTTTCTGTTCTTGTGATGGTTACTGTTGACAAATGTTACTTTAAATAGTAACGTTTGACCTATCACATAGGAGATGATATGTTTTATTTTTCATTTTTTCTCTGGCGCTTCGACGCCGACGTTTAATTTTTAGTAATCAGAATTTTTAATAGGAGAAGAAAAATGAAAAAGAAAATATTAGCAGTTGTTATAGTTTTAGTTTTTTCCATCATTTCCATTTACGCTCTCGGAAGTAAGGAAGAAAAGGGCGACGGAGTCTACTTAGTCGGGATATGCAACTATGTGGACGATGCTTCTCTCAATCAAATATGTTCATCAATTACAGATACACTTTCCTCCATTGAAAAGGAACAAGGTGTAAAAATAGATGTTCTTTACGAGAATGCCAACGCTGATTCGAATATACTTACACAGATTGTAGCATCATTTATTTCTGATGATGTTGATCTGATGATAGCTGTTGCAACTCCCGTTGCACTAGTAATGCAGAATATGACTGAAGATAACGGCCTTCCTGTCGTTTTTGCTGCAGTATCAGACCCGGTTGGAGCGGGACTTGTGGACTCACTATCTATTCCCGGTTCTAACATAACAGGAACAAGTGATTATCTTGATACGAAAGCTCTCATATCTCTCATGACGGCTCTTAATCCTAGTATAGAGAAGGTTGGACTATTATATGATGTCGGACAGGACTCCTCTACAGCAGCAATAAAGAGTGCTAAGGAGATCCTTACATCACGTGGTGTAGAAATCGTCGAGAAAAGTGGGACTACGATTGATGAAATCGTTCTTGCTGCAGACTCTCTTATCTCCTCAGGAGTCGAGGCTGTATTTACTCCAAGTGACAATACCGTTATGACCGCAGAGCTCTCTATATATGAAAAGTTCATAGAATCCGGTATACCACACTATGCAGGAGCAGATTCATTTGCACTCAACGGAGCTTTTCTTGGCTATGGGGTTGATTATGTAAAGCTCGGACAGGAGACTGCACAAATGGTAGCTGATATTCTTCTTTTCGGTAAGGATCCCTCGTCTCTTGCTGTGCGTACATTCGATAACGGTACTGCAACGGTGAATAGGGAAGCTCTTTCCGCCTTTGGATACACAGAGAAAGAAATCGAGACCATTCTTTCGCCCTATTGTACGGCTGTTAAATTTATTGATACGGCAGAGAGCTTCTGATGAGTGACGTAATACTTTTATTGAATACTGCATTCGAGCTCGGACTAATAAATGCGCTTACGGTTCTGGCACTCTTTTTGAGCTATACGAATCTCAATGTATGCGATCTTTCGACTGACGGCGTCTTTACTCTCGGCGCTGTCGTCGGCTCTGTATGTGCTCTTTCTGGGCACCCTTACCTTGCGATTGTAGCTTCCCTTGCTGCTGGAATAATATCGGGAGTGGTTACAGCGTTCCTACAGACAAAGATGGGGATAGACAGTCTTTTAGCGGGAATAATCGTTAATACCGGACTCTATTCAATAAATATTGCCTTAATGAAAGGGTCAAGTATTTTGAACCTCAATAAGACAGATACTGTTTTTACCTTATTCAAATCAGTTCTGCAAAATACTTTTCTTAGCGCCGAGTACAAGGTCATAGGAGCAATCTTCTTTGTTGCTATTGTGGTTCTATTTCTGGTCTTTTTCCTCAAGACAAGACTCGGTCTTGCGATAAGAGCTACTGGAGATAACCCAAAAATGGTTTCGTCTTCATCGATCAATCCATCTTTTACAACGCTTATTGGGCTTGCAATCTCTTCATCCTTTACTGCGCTTTCAGGGGCTCTTCTTGCATTCAGCCAAAAGAGCGTCAATGTTAATATAGGATCGGGGATGGTTACAATAGCACTTGCCTCCCTCCTGATAGGGCGTACGTTTATGGGGAAGGGAAGTATTTTCAAACGTGCTAGTGGAGTGGTTCTGGGCTCGATTATCTTTCGTTTGATATATACGATAGCACTCCGCTTTAATCTTCCAGCATATTCCTTGAAGCTTGTATCGTCGATTATCGTCATAATTGCTATATCGGGTCCGTATTTCAGGAAGAAGATTCCCCAATACAAAAGACGGAGGGATAACAATGCTTGAACTCGATAGGATTTCTAAGACATTTAATAAAGGTAATCCATTTGAAAAACTGGTACTCGATAATATAACACTCTCTGTCGAGAGTGGTGATTTTATATCGATCATTGGTGCCAACGGCGCTGGAAAATCGACACTCTTTAATGCTATATCAGGAACATTTTTGACCGACAGTGGGAGAATAATTCTTGATGGAGAGGATATAACATTTACACCTTCTCATATAAGAAGCCGAAAAATAGGTCGTCTTTTTCAGGATCCTATGGGAGGAACAGCTCCGGGAATGAGTATAGAGGAAAACCTCTATCTTTCTTCAGGAAGAGGCGGATGGATGAGTCGTATTACAAAGAAGGAGAGAAGTGAGTTTAGAGAGCGTTTAGCGCTTCTTGAGATGGGGCTTGAGGAAAGGATGGAGAGTCCTGTGGGATTACTCTCGGGTGGACAGAGACAGGCTTTGACTCTTCTTATGGCTACACTCAATCCACCTTCTATTCTTCTACTTGATGAGCATACGGCAGCTCTCGATCCAGCTAGTGCAGACAAGGTTATGAATCTTACAGCAGAAATCGTCAAAGAGAAGAAGATTACTTGTATGATGATAACCCACAACATGCAATCTGCTCTAAATTGGGGAAATAGAACAATAATGATGAATAAAGGGAAGATTATCTACGATGTAAAGGGAAGTGAGAGGGACTCTCTTACAGTGCCACTTCTTATGGAGAAATTCAAAGAGGCATCGGGAAGTTCTCTCGACAGTGATAGAATCCTCTTATCTGAAAATTAAATAGAGTCCGAGTTCAAGTATTGCGTGCACTATAATTGGAAGCCACATCGCTCCCGACCACTTTTTGAGTGCATACAAAAGATAGTGAAGCGCTATGGAAAATACTACATTAGGAAGGCTTTCAAGAAGTACGTTGGGGGAGAATCCACTTCTTGAGAAGGGAAGTGCCGTTTGATATAAACCGTATAGAAGAGCTGGAAGTGTATATACCAGTACTTTTGGGAATGCACTTCTTTCCATGTAGTTTGGTATTAGACCTCGGTATAAAAACTCCTCGAAGAATGCGATGAAGAATAGGTAGTAGAACCATGCATATGCGCCATGTGGCGCGGGTGTTATGGTTGTTGATGCGTATGGAAGCATAAGTGTGTACACTGTTGTGAGTATAAGCGTCAATAGATAACGGTCCGTTTTGACATAGTCCATCTTTTCTTCAAAATTCTGCTTATATTTTATGAGTGTTAACTCGAAGACGAAAAGCATTGGTAGAGAGAGAATCAAGTTCGAGAAAAAAAGTGGTAGGTAACCGTCTGGAGAAGAGACGCACTCAAGCATTCCCTTTCGTTTGAAGTAGATTGTTACTTCGAGAGTCCATATATATTGAATAAGCGCGCTCCCAAGCGCCAGAATGCCGAATACGCTTCCTTTTTTCTCTTCGTCTTTAGTCATCGCCATATGATAGTTCTTTTCATCATTCTAGCACAAGCTTATATTCCTTCTCTTCATATTATGAAGGAGAAAGAGAGCTTTTTTGTCTCCTTTGTGAAGAATAATGGTGTAATTGTGCAAGGCCTTTATTTTTTATTTTTACTAGTTATAGTCATCCTAAGTGAGGTAAAAAATGAGAATTAAAAAATATATCACATTGCTTGTTGTATCTCTTCTTTCACTTTCACTCTTTGCAAGTGGAACGAGTGAGAGTACGCTTTCGTTTTCATCTCTCGATTTTTCATCTCTCGATATCGAAGAGATAGAAAAAGATTATTTGGCAGCAAAGGAAAATTACTTTGCGAGCTTGGAAAAGCTTGATGAGCGCATCAAGACAGAGGCAAAAGAGAAGAATATTGAGCAATATTTGACGCTGCTCTCTCTCAAGGACTCTCTTGAGTATCCAACAGTGACGAAGGAGATAACAGAAACTCTTATTGAGAGAATGCTTAATAGTACATCTCTTGAAGAGAAGAAAGAGATAGCATCATTCTTATATGAAAACAGTAACTATTATGCTCCAACTTTGACTCTCTGTCTCAAGTATGAGAATAAGGGAAGAGTAAGAACATATTCGACGGCAATTGCTGTTGAACCTGGAACGAAAGTAACGCTTCCGTCTTCAACTTCATTCTATTCATCAATCATCAAGGGATGGGGAATAACGGAGGATGAGGTGCTATATACTCCAGGAGAAGAGATAGAGATGCCATATACAGATACTGTTCTCTACGGAGTTCTTTCATCTGGAATTTCGTTTTCTGATGATGTGACGGGATTCAGTTATGTAACAGAGGAAAATACTGCAGAGGTTACTGTTCCTCTCGCCCCGTCATCGTCCTATATATTTGCAGGCTGGTATGATACCGTTACTGGAGAAGAAATCGAAGAAGATACAGTAACTGTTTTAGACGGTGAATCGAAGAGCTATAAGGCCTATTGGAAGAGTATTACTCTTTCGCCGGGAACTGTTAAATACTACTCAGATTGTGTAGTTCCTGCCTCTACACAGCTTAGGTTTACGTCGACTCTTGAAGTCGGAGGAAATTGCTCTCTTAGGGATGTCACCGTAACACTAGAGGAGACGGAAGGGCTAAAAGTTCTTTCAAAGGATAAACGGTACCACGCTCTCAATAGTGGGGACAAGGTGAATCTGGAATATGTTGTTGTTCTAAGTGGAGAGAGCGGCGAGAAAATCGAAACGACACTCACAGCACTCGATGGAGAAGGTAACGTGTGGAGTCTTCCTATTGAATTCACAATTAAATAAAAATGGCGAGTGCTTCCATTCTCGGAGGCACTCTCTTCATAGTGTGGAGTAAAGAAGCCTGAAAAAATTGCTGTCTATTGGTTTTAATGCCTTTATGTGCTACACTGTAATTCCAAAATTGTATGGATTTTTCTGAGATGTTAAGCTCATTTTTCGCCATATGCTCCGAGTGGGTGTATGGCGTTTTCTTTTAAGGAGGCATTGTTATGATTGACGATGTACTATATGCGATAAAATCGCGCAGATCTGTTCGCTCATATAAGAGTGACGCTGTTCCCACTAGGCTCTTGGATGCAGTCCTCGAAGCTGGAACATACGCCCCAACGGGTGGCGGACGACAGTCGCCTGTAATCATTGCCGTTACATCGGCAAAGTATCGAAGAAGAATTTCCGAGTTGAACGCCGGAGTGATTGGTAAGAAAATCGACCCATATTATGGTGCGCCGGTTGTTGTTCTTGTTCTTGCAGATGGTAATTCAGCTACCTTCGTCGAGGACGGAAGCTGTGTACTGGAAAATATGATGATAGCTGCTCGGGCGCTGGACTTAGGCTCTGTGTGGGTGCATAGGGAGCGTGAGATATTCGATAGCATAGAAGGCAAGGCTCTTCTTAGAGAATGGGGACTACCCGAAACATTGCGTGGCGTTGGCGCTATCGCACTCGGATACCCTTCTTCAGAACCGGGCGAACCTATAAAGAGAAAAGATAATTACATCATACGTTTGTGATTGGAGGTATATATGTGTAAGAAAACTATCAACTTTATTATGGCTGCACTAGCCGCAACAGTGACGGTATTGGCCCTGACAATAGCAATATACGCCACCTTTTTCCACGATTTTCTAGGACAGTTTCTTGAGCTCTCCCCAGAGACCATTACCTTAATCTCTAGAGATCCTGTCAATGTTGCAGCGATGCTATTGGCAAATGTCGCACACGGCTTTCTGATAGCGACTGTTATTCTGTGGGGTAAGTTCTTTAAACCCCTTGAGGGTGCACTAGCCGCGGCAGTTATTGCTCTTCTGACGGAGATATATTTTTGTTTCTCACAGTATTCGATCATGAAAACCATGTCTATTCAGTCGGCAATCATCGACACAATTATGTGGACACTTGTTAATTTTGTTGTTGGTGCCGTAACAGCAAAGATTCTCAGTTCTCAAAGAAAATAGCTTATAGTACATGAAAAAGAGTAGGGACCATATAGAGAAGTAGAAAGGAATACTCTCTCTTTCATGCCTTTCAGAATATAAACGCTGATCGGCTAAGAGGCTATAGGTAAAAGATTTCTGTGTTAAGAAAGAAAACTCTTGTGTTTTTCTTTGACACTATTATATTATTTGTCAAAAAAAGAAATAAGGAAGCTGAAGTCAGGAGTCTCTGATTCTTTATATGGCATATGCCGTATTCCTTTCTGTTTATTGGTGGATATTTCTTTAAATGGCAGAAAGTAAGATAGTATAACTATCCTAGCAGATAGGATAGGATAGACAAACCAGAAGCCTCTTTCTTCTAGTTATTGTTTTTTATTAATCTAAAATGAAGAAAACTTGCTATTGGCCTTGTTTCTTTCTTTTTTATAACTTCTTAATGAGAGACTATGATGAATAAAAAAAGAAATAAAGAGAAAAAGATAACATATAAAGAGTGCAGAAGAATAAAGCGTAGTGACGGGTTAAAGATGAAGAGCCTCACTTCTTACACTTTTCAGTCGTTTCTTGATGCTATTTGCTCGCGTACTCCCGACAAGATAGCTTATTCTGTATTCGGAGAAGAAGAAGAAAAAGCCATAAGCTATCGTCATTTAAGATGGTACAGCGAGTGTCTTTCCACATTTCTTCTCAAAAAAGGAATAAAGAAAGGAGATAGGGTTGCTATCATGGGAGAGAGCTCTCCTATGTGGATGATGATGTATCTCGCTGTTGTTCTCATTGGGGCTGTAACAGTCCCTATCCTTCCGGATTTTTCATCCCAGGAGACAGAGGAGATACTCTCTCAAAGTGGAGCCTCGGCTATATGCATAAATACAAAACATTATAAAAAATTGGTTAAAAGTAAGGACCTTCTTACTATTCGTATGGATGATCTCTCGTATGTTCCACTCATTCCAGAAGGTTTTGATTTTGCCTCATCTCCCGGTATTGCAATAAGGGAGAAAAGCCCTGACCATAATCTTTTGGCGACAAGTACCGCTAAGGAAGATGATTTAGCATCCATTATATATACAAGTGGAACAACAGGAAGAAGTAAGGGTGTAATGCTTACACACAAGAATCTACTCTCTTCGGCTGATGAGAGCACCGATACTTATGTCAAAATAAATAAAGGTGATAGGGTTCTATCAATTCTTCCGATGAGCCATGCATATGAGTTTACAATAGCACATCTATTGTGTCTTCTCAGGGGAGCCGAGATTACGTTTCTTGGAAAGGCTCCTGCAACTACGATTTTGATGCGTGCCTTCAAGAGCGTGAGACCTCACATAATTTTGACAGTACCACTTCTTATAGAGAAGATATATCGTAGTGCCGTTCAACCGGTATTGAGAGATGATGCGAAGGTGAAGAAACTCTTGAAAAATCCAATAGGACGCAAGATTGTCTACCATTCCATATGCTCGCGTCTCAAGACAACACTTGGAGGAAGAATGAAATTCTTCGGAATAGGCGGGGCACCGCTGGATAAGGAAGTCGAGGCTTTTCTCTTCCATGCCTCTTTCCCTTATGCCCCTGGGTATGGATTGACGGAAACTTCTCCTTTAATTGCAGCTTCCGGTCCGAAGAGACGACAGCATAAACTTGGTTATATCGGAAAGGTTGTTAAGAGCGATGAGGTTATCCTACTTGATAAGAATGAAGAAGGTGTTGGGGAGATTTGTGTAAAGGGTCCGAATGTTATGAAGGGCTACTATATGAGACCGGATCTTAATGAAGAGTGTTTTACTCCTGATGGGTTCTTTAAAACAGGAGATCTCGGATATATAGACAAAGACGGCTTTCTTGCGATCCGCGGTCGTGTAAAAACGATGATTCTTGGCCCGAGTGGGGAGAATATATATCCTGAGAGCATTGAGAGTATTCTAAACAACATGGAATATGTCGAAGAGTCGCTGATAGTTCCGGGAAAAGGTGGGCTTGTTGCACTTATAAAACTCGATATAGAGTCCATTATGGATAAACTCAAGATGAATGCGGAGGATGCAAAGAAATTTGCCAATAGCTATATTCAGAAGCTCAAGAAGAATGCCAATGAGCAGCTCTCTCTATACTCAAGGATAGATGAAACAGTTCTACAGGAGGAAGATTTTGAGAGAACTCCGACGCAGAAGATAAAGAGGTTTCTTTATCCGAAGAAGAAAAATGGTGAAAAATAATTTTATAGTGTATAGAATGAAAGAATGACGGCAAAAAAGAGAATAATTCTTATTTTGGTTTTTATTCTAATCGGTGCTTCTTTGAGTTCCTCGATTAACTATGGGGTGTCATTAACTCCAACTTTTATTGTTGATAAGTATCCTTTGATAAGCCCAGAAGCAAAATCGGCCAATGAGAACTCATTAAATAAAAGTGCCGATAACAGCTACGAGACTCTGCAGGATTCCCTTCTTAGATTTTCTCAAAGGGAATCGCTTTCCTCCATTTATCTTGAAATAGATAAAAATAATGTCTTTTCTGCTATAAAGGTCGATATAAGGGAGGATTTGTATAATTTTATTTCCTCGTCTCCTTCATCCAATATTCCGTATCTTGGAAATACAAAATATGCAGTAATGGATGCCCAATATCCTAGAGTGGCATTTCTCGAGTATTCGATTCCCTCATTTTATGTTTCCTTTGGACGTCGTCTATTTAATTTAACCGGGGGAAAATACAGCTTTATCCTCTCTCCTTCTCAGCCTTATCTTGATCACATTGCTTTCGGCTTCAATTCTATAGAAAACAATTGGATACTCGGCTATAAGTTCTATGCTTTCTCTTCGTCCAATGCATCATTTAATCCACTTAAAAAAACGGGCACATCTGATGTCTATAAGACTATCTTTGTTCATAGAGTTTTCTATGAAAACAACTTTCTAATCATAGGACTGAGTGAGCTCAATTGTGTATATGACGCATATCCAACAATAGGCGACTTTACGCCTTTTGTACTATGGCATAACCAATATCAAGAGGAGCACTCCAACGTGATGATAGAGGTCTCCGTAGAAGCAAGAATAAAAAAGCTCAGGCTTTATGCCCTTTATTCGCAGGATGATATTATGATGAAAAATGAGGGCAATAATCTTAAGCCTACCGCCCTCGGTTTTGCCTTCGGTTTTGATTACACTATCTCAGAGGGAAAGGAATATGTTTCCTCGAGAAAATCAGATATTGATTACATTCTTACGGATTCCTCACTTGAGACAAAAGGTGGAAAGCATTTCTCCGGATCGATTTATTGGGCAACTAACTGGCTCTATAATAGACGCTCAAGTGGCCCAAATTCTAAATATTATACGAGTGACAAATACGGTAAGATAACTCTTCCATACCGCTTCTACAGTAATAACGGTGGTTTTACTGATAAGTGGGACGCCTTCTACTTGGGTTTTCCATACGGACCGGGAAGTATAATAGGAGAGCTTACATTCTCTTCGGAGAATGAGAAGGGGTATTTCTCCGTCTCTCTATCGCTTCTTCTAAGGGGTGAGATTACAATCGACACAAAGATAGATGAAGACTCTCAATCGAAATGGCTTCTTCTAGACGGTGAAATAACTAGAGTTTATTCTCTTTCAGTCGCCGCTGAGAGACTTCTCTATGAGAATAAGACCGTCTCTCTTTCTGCTCTTACATCTTCTTCTCTTTCGTATGACAATAAGAAGAGATTCTATCCTCAATTGTCTTTTTCACTTTCTCTCTCTCTTTAATTCTAGAGAAAAGGGGAGTTCACATAATACCTACATAGTTTTATTCTGTCTTTATGGAGAGACTCGATAAGGTATTATCAAATAGTGGCAAAGCAACTAGGAAGGAGGCTTTCTTTCTTGCTCGTAGCGGCCGTGTGAGCGTCAATGGTGAGGTGGTAAAAGATTCCTCAAAAAAGATAGATAAGGATGCTTTGATTGAGATAGATGGTGAAAGAGTCGAAACATTTCAATATAAAATAATCCTCATGAATAAACCTGAAGGCTATGTCACGAGCACGAAAGACGGGAGAAATCCGACTGTTATGTCACTTCTTCCCGAGAAGTATATAAAACTAAAACTTCTTCCTATAGGGCGGCTAGATAAAGATACTACGGGTGTTCTGTTGTTTACAAATGATGGCTCTCTCTTACACTCCCTCATTTCCCCTAAAAGAGAAGTCGAGAAGGAATATCTTGTAACCCACTCCGGCCTTGTCAGAGAAGATATCATCACCTCATTTTCTTTGGGTATCACGCTCTCGGACGGCACAAAATGTAAAAAAGCTACTCTTATTCCTGTTGAAGAGGGAAAAAGCAGACTTATAATTACAGAAGGTATGTATCACCAAGTAAAGAGGATGATGGGAGAAAATGGCCTAGAAGTGACTGCCCTTGAAAGAATAAGAGAGGGAGATATTACATTGGATGGACTAGAAAAAGGAAAGATTAGGGAGCTAGATTTGCATATGTTTGAAAAGTATAGGAGAGAAAAATGAAGTTGCTTGGGCGTATTAATTGGATAGCATCAGCTCTTCGTAGGATAAGTTACGTATTTCTCATATTATCGATAGTTGTCTTTATCGCGGCTCTAATATTCTTTATGTGGTTTCTTCTCGATGTAGAAGCGCTCTCTATGGAGAGGATAAGACTCACGGGCGTAAAGGATAGAGAAATCGAGCTCGAAGCACTCGATATAATAATATATCTGGTGGTGTTAATGCTCTTCTTTGCTAAGGAAGTATGTCTTTTCAACCTTGCGTATAAATATTTTTTCCTTGAAAAAAAGGCAGGAACCCCATTTAATAGCGAGGCTTCATCAGCACTAGGGAGATTCGGAATATGTAAGATAATCATTTCTGTTCTCCATAATGTTATTACTGTGATATTAATTCAATTTACCTCGGATGGCGTCTTTGATGCGTCTCTAGTAATGAATTACAATCCTCTTCCGCCTCTATCGCTCGGCGTTATGTTGATTTTTGCCTCGGCTATCACAAGATGCGGCTCTGAGATTACAATGGAAAGTAATTGAAAAAAAATAACTCTAGAAATAATCTAGAGTTACTAATTCTTCGTGAGAGACGGGGATCGAACCCGCGATCTCCGGCGTGACAGGCCAGCGCGATAACCAGCTTCGCTACTCCCACTCGACAAAATGAACTATAATTTTTTTCTCTTCTCTAGTCAACAGTCTTTTAAAAAAAAGTTTATTTTGCTTTTTTCTGAAGATATTCAATTAAAGTTTCCAGTCTCTCGCATTCCTCTTCAATCGGTATATCTTCTCCTTCAAGTATCTTCCAGAGCCACTCAAGAAGAAGGGCTTCAAGGAATGAAGATAATGTTGTCTCAAAGCCCGGTGTAAGTGAGAATGATGATGCGACAACGCTGCTTTGGCTTTTGAGCATCAGCATTATCGATCGGTACTCCTCTTGTGCTCTCTTGTTTATTAAATGAGAAGAGAAGATAATCCTTAAAAAAAGTATGTTTTCATCAGAGAGGAGAATATCTCTCCAATGAGTTATAAAAGACAGGAGAATATTGTAAACGCTTCCATTGAGTTTAAGCGTAAAGCCGTTCTTCATTAATGCTTTATGCCCGGATGATAGTATTTCATCAATAATCTCATCTTTGCTCTTAAAATAATTGTACAGCGTTGCCTTTGTTATGCCGACACGCGACGAGAGGTGTGAGAGCGAGAAGTTTTCCAAGCCTTCTAGTGCTATTATTTTCATTGCTTCTTCTATTATGAGATTACGTTTATTAGAGTTCATGGTTATAGAATAACAACCGAACGGTCGGTTGTCTATCCTTCTTTTTTCTTCTTCTTTCTCTTTTTTTTCTGAAGCTGTATTGAATGATAAAAACGAGTCGTGCAGAATTACTGAAGTTTAATTATAAAGGACAAATACATGTACGCATTAGTAGAAATCCTGGGCAAGCAGTACAAGGCTGAAGAAGGCGCAGTACTTCTTGTTGACAGAATCGCTCAAGAGGAAGGCTCCTCTTACGAGATTGGTAAGGTTCTTGCTGTCGTAGATGGAGACAAGGCAGTATTCGGTACACCATGTGTCGAAAATGCAAAGGTTCTCGCTACAGTCGGTGAAGAAGTCAAAGGCGACAAGGTGAAGGTCTACAAGTTCCATAGAAGAAAGGGTTATAGAAGAACCCAGGGACACAGAGAGAAGTACACCATGCTCACAATCAACAAGATTGAAGCTTAAGGAGGCAGAAGAATGGCACATAAGAAAGGTGGCGGTTCAAGCCGCAACGGTCGTGATTCCAATGCACAGCGCCTTGGCGTCAAGAGATATGGTGGACAGCTTGTAAAGGCTGGTGAGATTATCGTTCGTCAGCATGGAACAAAAATTCACGCAGGTGAGAATTGTGGATGCGGTAACGATTATACACTCTTTGCAAAGGTCACAGGAACTGTAAAGTTCTATGAAAGAAAGAACAGAAAGTACTGTTCAATCGTAGCTGTAGAGGCTGCTGAATAAGAATAAATCATCCATATGTTTGGATTTTCAGACGAAACATATATAGATGTACAATCAGGGAATGGAGGCGCAGGTTGCGTCTCCTTCCGTCGTGAAAAGTTCGTAGCAAAGGGTGGCCCTGATGGCGGAGACGGGGGTCGCGGGGGAGACGTTGTCTTTGTCGTCAAAAAAAACCTAAGAACTCTTGGACACCTCAAGATGGTGCGTGTCTATAGGGCAGAGAACGGCAGAGGCGGACAAGGTGCCAGAATGTATGGCAGAGACGGAAAGGATGTTGAAATTCCTGTTCCACCCGGAACTGTGATAAAGAATGCAGAGACAGGCGAGATTATAAAAGACCTTTCTGACTGTGAAAGATTTGTCTTTCTTAAAGGTGGTAAGGGAGGACTAGGCAATTGGCATTTTCGTACATCGACTCATCAAACTCCCCGTTTTGCACAAAGTGGAGAGAAGGGAGTATCTATGCGCCTTGGAGTGGAACTCCTTGTTATCGCCGACATAGGCTTCGTGGGCTTCCCGAATGCAGGAAAATCCAGTCTATTGAATCTTCTCACTAATGCTAGGAGTAAGGTTGCCGGATATCCCTTTACGACAAAAATCCCCCAGCTCGGGGTTATGAGAATGCATGATTGTGATATTGTTCTTGCAGATATCCCCGGAATAATTGAAGGTGCTAGTCGTGGGCAGGGTATGGGATTTAAGTTTTTAAGACACATATCGCGCACAAAGGGGCTTGCATACCTTGTTGACCTCAGTGATGAGAACTATCTTACCGCATACGATACATTAAGAAGTGAATTGAAGGAATATTCTCCTCTTTTATTAGAAAAGAGAAGCATTTTGATTGGAACGAAGATAGATGAAGATGGGGCAAAAGAGCACTTTGAAGAGTTGAAGAGAAAATATTCGCCTATTCTGACTGTTCTTCCTCTTTCGATATATGACGATTCACTTCTTGGAAACATAAAAGAGGAGTTTTTCCGTCTCAGTGGATTAGAAACGGAAGAAGCTGGTCCGGGATTCACCTCGATAATGGATAAGGATGCCTACTACGCCGATGAAGAATGAGAAAAAAGCCATCCTTGGTGGTACCTTCGATCCGGTGCATATAGGACATATAAACCTATTTCACAGTGTGAACGAATATACTGATATAACGACACTATATGTGATTCCTGCATATGTATCGAATTACAAGAGGGATAAAAAGTCGGCTCCGTTTTCCGATAGAATGGCGATGTTGAATCTTGCTGTTATCGATTATACAGATATCTATCCACTGGATGATTTGAATATTGTCGTTTCTGATATAGAGGGGCGCAAGAAGGGTATAAGTTATACAAGTGACACTGTTAAGCTTCTTTACGATGAACTAGAGGACGACGGGAAGGTCAATTTTATAATCGGGGATGATCTTGTTGCCGGGCTAAGGGGCTGGCATGATTTTGAATATTTGAAACGCTTTGTCAGATTCTTCTGTTTCGTAAGGTATGAAGAGGAGTTTCAGGATCTAGCGGATGTGGAGATACATTACATAAAGAGTGAAAAGACTGTGTCTTCAAGCACAAATGTAAGGGAGGGAAACTACTCTCTTCTTACAGATAGTGTTAGAGAGTATATAGAAGAAAATGGATTATATAGAGCTGAAAGATAAAGTCAAATCAATGATCAAGCCTTCGCGTTTTATCCATTCATTAGGTGTTGCAGAGGTCTCTCGCTATCTTGCCTTGCGTTTTGGAGAAAACGAAGATGATGCTCTCAAAGCGGGGATCTATCATGATGCGTACCGCTATAGTGCAGATGAGTCTTCGATTGGGCTATTAGAAGAGAATGGCTTTATACTTGAGGAAGAAGAGAAGAAGGAGCCTATGCTCCTACATGGGGCGCTCTCTGCATTCTATTTTGAAAAGGATACAGGCGATAAGATAAGTGATGATATGAAAAAAGCCGTTCGCTATCATACTCTTGGTTCAGTTGATATGTCTCATTTGGGTGGTATAGTATATATAGCAGATTATATGGAACCCGGACGGAAACACCTTACGGATGAAGATAGGATAGAGATTATTGAAAAGAATTCGATTGAAGAGATGATTGCTCTTATAATCGAAAAACAAAGAATATATTTTAAAAAAGAAGGAAAAAACCTTGCCGCATGTACGGAAAACCTATACTTCTTTATTTCAGGCGGCGGAAAACTATAGAGGAAACATATGGACGAAAAGATTTTAAAAGAGACAGAAAAAATCAAACAATATTTGACGGATCATAATGTAAAGGATTGCACTGTCATCGATCTCAAGGATTGCTCATGGGCGAGCGCATTCGTAGTCGGAACTGTTACAAGTGTCGGACACCTTAAGGGTGTTGTTCATCAAATATGGAGTGAACTCAATGAGCTTGGGTTGAGTGTCAATAATCGCCATAAGAGCCCAGGTAATGATGGCTGGGAACTCATTGATTGTGGAGACATCGTAATCCATTTGATGAGCCCGGACTTAAGGGAATTCTATAGCCTCGAGAAGCTTTGGAAAGCAACTGAGGAAATAAAATAAGAGAATAAAGAGGCTGCGGCCTCTTTTATACTGATATCATAAAACTTCTACCAGTGAGGATAAAAACAGCCAAATGGCAGAAAAGTTATTTCCACTTGAGGGAAGTATGACCTCCCCGACTGAGGAATCAGTGTCTTAAGTTATCTACATAGTGGGATAAATATAAAAATTGAGACCCTTGACACTCAATTAAGCGGGAGGATATATTACCGCAGTAAAAGGTAGATATACCTATTAAGGAGTACACATGAACAAGAAATGTTTAGTTATTTTATTGGTATTGGCCATTGCTCTTACAGGACTATGTGCTAAAGACTCAGGCTTTAAGGTTGGCGGACAACTTGGCTGGGGTTTTGACATAGTAAGATTGCATGTAACTGGAAATGGTGAGGACTATGCCGAGAATGTAACGAATAATGGTTTTGCTTTTACTCTCTTAGGTGAATATGCTTTTGATAAGAATTGGAGTGTTGAGGCAAACCTTGGAATGATGTGTGCCGGAAAGGGCGTTATTGCTTATTTTGGTGACGCTCGCGACACAGCCCCTGACAGATCAAATAAGAGAGCCGGTCTCAATTTTGATTTTGCCATTGATGGAAAGTATACATTTGTAATCAATGAAAAAGTCTCTGTTTCCGGTCTTGCTGGTCTTGAAATGCTTTATGGATATCTTTTAAAGGGTACTGATGAATTTGAATATTTTAATTACTACAAGGATTCCGATTTCAAGAATTTTGCTTTCGGCGTCAATCTCGGCTTAGAAGGTTCTTATAAACTTACAGATAAGGTCTCTATTATAGGCGGTGCAACAGGCGCTTGGTTCTTTGTTAACACTTCTAATTATATTAAAGATAATGTTAATGATGCAAAAGATGAGAACAAAAATATTAGCGTAGTTAACTTCTTCATCCGTCCATACGTTGGCGCACAATACGCTTTCTAATTATTAGATATATATAAGATTAGGGCTGTCTTAATTCGGGCAGCCTTTTTGTGTGTTTAACCTTGGTAATAACCTAGTGGTGAGACATTATGGGAAGAAAGAAAACGCGCTTCTATAAAGAAAAGTACCTATGAGCGCGAGTAGGGCTGTAATGCGATTACAGCTCACCAAAGCGGGCTTTCCTCTGAGCTCTTCCTCTTAGCGTATGGGAAGACTGCTCATTGGATTATTTGATAGTTCTTCCCGTTAAATTCAATGTTTTTCTCCTTATGTGGACGGGGAAATTGAGTTGGTCTCAATCAGAGAAGAAGGAAGAGAAGAAATCCTCGAGGTATTTCACGTCCTTTACTCCCGCAGTCTCGTATGAAGAGTGCATTGCAAGCTGGGCGCATCCCACATCACAGGTTCTTATTGAAATCTTCTCTGAGGAGAGATTGCCGAGTGTGGAGCCTCCAGGAAGATCACTGTTATTGAAGAATATCTGATAAGGAATACCATTTTTCTCCAAGAGGAGTTTTGTAAATGCACCTGTTTCTCCACTTGTCGTATATTTCTGGCTTGATGCATATTTGATGAGTATGCCCCCGTTCATTCTCGGGTGGTTTGTTATGTCGCTCTTTTCTGGGTATGACGGATGTACGGCATGTCCGTTGTCTGCACTCAACATGAAAGATGAAGATACGGCTATGTATTTCTCCTCCTTGTCAAAGCCCAAGGAATTGGTGATTCTATCGATTACGGACGTAAGGAAATCTGAAAGTGCTCCCTGTCTTGTTCCGGATCCCGTCTCCTCGTTGTCAAAGAGTGCGGACAGGGTAATAGAGTTCTGGCTATTAGAAGCTATAAGTGAGACTATCGAAGCGTATGCACATTCGCTATCGTCAATTCTGGGAGATGAAAAGTACTCATTGTTCTCTCCGGAGAAGAGACCTTCTGTTCTGTTGTATAGATAGAGATCGTAATCTACGATGTTTTTCTCTTCTGTTCCGCATTCCTCTGAAAGAAGCTTTAAAAAAGAAACATTACTGTCTGAAAAGAGAGGGAGCATCTCTTTTTGCTTCGATATTCTCCATCCGTCGTTGGCTTCTCTATTTTGATGTATGCATAGTGACGGGATTATGAGACTGAGTCTCTTTTTGGCGTCTATATGCTTCTCTTTAAGCTCTCCGTTTTCTTTATAGAAGACTCTTCCTGCTAGAGAAAGAGGACGATCGAACCATGAGTAGAGAAGAAGGCCGCCGTAGCTTTCGCTGTTGAGACGTGTTGGCATTCCTTCTGAGTGTATCTCGGGATTCCACTTTATCTTGAAACAGGGTGAATCGGTATGGGAGGCTATTATTCTAAATTGCTTCGGATCCTGAGGTACTTTGAATGCGATAAGCGCAGAGGAAGCCCTCTCAACAAAGTAACTCTTTCCTCTTTCGATTTTGAACGGCTTATTCTCGCTAAGGCGGATAAAACCCTCTTTTTCCAGTTTTTCTACAGCGTTGTCCACAACATGGTATGGAGACGGGGAAGCGGCTATAAAAGACATGAGAGCCTCTGCTCTCTCTAGATATTCTCTTTCCATATAAAAGAGTATGACGAGAAAATCTAAGCTATACAATCTCCTTATCTATCTTTATTCCTTTGTCTTTCCATTTTCCACTTCTAAGACGAGGATAGAAGACTAGAATTCGAACAACCCAGTCCAGCCACATGCCAATTTGTGTTCCGAGAAGTCCCAGTCCAAAGTAAACGCCGAGAATGTGGGCAACAAGGACTCTGCAGATCCACATATCGAGAATCGCCGTAATCATAACAAGACGCACATCTCCTGCTGCGTGAAGAACATTCGGTGTGACAAATGCAAGTGACCATATAAGACGACAAACACAATCTATACGGATTGTAAGAGTGGCAATTCGAGTCGCTTCTTCACTTAGATTGTAAAGTGAGACGATAGTGGGGGTAAGAGTGAAGCAAATAGTGCCGGAGATGAACATACACAGAGTCGAGATGCGTATGAGCTTACGCGCATAGTACATAGCCTCATCATATTGCCGAGCACCACAGCACTGCCCAACAACTGTAATGGATGCGAGAGATATAGCAGTACCCGGGATGTCGATAAGTGTCTCAATATTGTTGAATACAGCATAGGCAGCGATACTTGCCGTACCGAAGGATGCTATTGTTGATGCTATCAATATTTTACCGAAATGAAAGAGACACTTTTCCGTCCCTGTTGGAAGAGCCTGTGAGAGAATCATTTTGGAGATATTCTTTTTAATGACAATTCTGAACGGGGAAGGTATGTATAGTTCTTTCTTTTTGTCACACACTACAGCGAACATTATAAGTGCACCGACCATACGTGATAAGCACGATGCAATTGCAACTCCGAGAGCCCCCATGTTGAAACAGAATAGAAAGATCGCATTTCCACCAACATTTATGATATTTACGATGATTGAGACATCCATTGTGATTCGGCTTCTTCCCATTGAGCGGCTTATGGCATTTGAAGCGCTCATTAGAGCGTAAAACGGCATGCTGATGAGAATTGGGACGGCATAGTCTATTGCACTCAAGAAAACATCTTCCTCGAGCGTTCCATAAACAAAAGAAATGGTCTCTTTAAGGAAAATAAGGAGAAGACTAGATGTGACGAGGGAGAATGCAAGGACTATGAGAGTGAGCTGTTTGCAGCTTTCCCTTGCCTTGTCTTTTTCTCCCATTCCGAGTAATTGGCATGCAACGACACTTCCTCCTGTTGCGAATGCCATTATTACCTGAATAAGGAGATTCTGGATTGTATTGACGCAGCTGACTCCGCTTACAGCTGCTTCTCCTGCCTGTGCGACCATGAGAGTATCTGCAATACCGACTGCAACAGAGAGTGATGTGTCTGCAACAAGGGGGAGAATCAACGCCCTGAGATACTTATTGTCAAAAGGTAGTTTTGATTTATCTATAAGTGCGCTTGTCATAAGAAGAAAATATCTCCTTTATCTTCCTTTTCTCCGCTCATAAGGAGCTTTACATTCTCTTTTATGTCTATTTCTTCTTTATTTAGATGTCTCATAATTGAGGATTATAGTAAATGTGAAGACATTGTCTATATTCCAATCTTATCTTTTCAGCTATAATTGTGTCATAATAAATATAGGTGAGGTTTTATGAGAAAACATATTTTATTGATTTTATTGATTGCACTTGTCCTTACTCTTTCATCATGCCAGACAAGTCTCAGTATTCCTTATGTACAGCCGTCTAATATAAACATGGCTGATTACCGTAATGTCGCTATTTCATCTGCGAAAGAATACGAAGGAAGCCAGAGTCTTCCATTTTATATAAGATACGATGATTATTTCTTTGATCCTTCTGTTATAGCTTATAACTATATGACAAGTTATAACTTCGATTCTCTTAAAAAATCTTCTGCAAAAGAGGTCACAAGAGTTGTAACGAGGCTCTTCAATAACTCTTCTTACTATTCAGTGCTATCAACAGATAAGACAGACACGTATATATCATTATACAAAATAGGAAAGGATCCATCTGAGATGCTGCGCTCTGAAGGCATAGACGCTCTCATCGTTCCAAAGGTTACAAATCTCAGAACCGATGAATATATAGATACCGAAGTCATCGAAGATGAATATACAGGGGAAACGAAGGTCGTCTATACACTTTATAGATATGTCAAGGTATCATTCTCGTTGACTGTTCTTGATACAGAGACAAATAGAATTGTTGCAGTGAAGGAATATCATGCGGAGAAGACGGATTGGGAGAGTTTTGATCCCGATTATTACATTTTCTATACCCTTGAGAGTGAAGCTGATCTCGTAAGCGAGGCAATTTTAAGTAAGGTTGATGAAATAATAGATGACTTTATGCCGACAAGGCGCTATGTCTACGTTACTCTTAAGGACAATAAACCTAAAGTTGAAAGCGTTGAAGAGGCATATAAGGCTGCATCGGACGGCAACCTTGACTATGCACTATCCGTCTTCAAGAAGGAATTTGAATCCTCGGGACATGTTCCCTCAGGCTATAATGCCGCTCTCATTCTCTCTTCTAATGGAGATATAGAAGGTGCGCTTGAAATCTTAAATGCTATAAGAAATAGAGGCGCAGCCGATAGTGAGGTCAATTCGTTCTACTCTAGTCTTCTTGAAATCAAGGCAAGGAACGAGAAGGCCGAGGAGCAATATAAACCGAAGGAGTCATCAAAGAGTAGCAGCTCGGTATCTCCTTATAGTTATCTTTTCTAATAATACTTAATATTTATTAAGTTATTTTGGGAGAATTTTAGTAAATGATGTTCCACTATCTGAGATATAGTTATCTGAAATAGCGTTTAAAGCTTTAAAGGCGTTTATTTTTCAGCTCTTATATCTTGGATTATAGGATATCATTTGATAAAATCGGATATAAATTAATCTTTTTTGATTTTTTCCCGAGTTTTGTTATTATTTGATTAATTGGAGGAAAGACCATGTTATTGTCAATGACACTTCAAAATTATAAGTCTGTGAAAAATCCCCAGACAATCTCTTTTGTTGCTTTGGGTGACAGAAGACTCGACATAACAAAGACACTTCCCGGAACGGAAAAGTTCAATGTTTTGAAAACAAGTGCAATCATCGGACCCAACGGTGCCGGTAAAAGTACATTCGTAAGAGCTCTTGAGGCTGTGAAGGGAATCGTATTTGCTTCTGGTGATTCATCCAATCCTTTGAAGAAATATTTGAGCAAAGCGTCCTTTGCTTATGGAGACGGGAAGACACGCCCTGTTGAGATTTCAATGGATATTCTTTTAAAGAATGGAGATCCTCTTGACGAAGATAACCCAAGCGTTATAGCTCGCTATACGATAAAAGCGACACAGGAACGTTTCTATGAAGAGTCTCTCTATTACATAATTAACGGCTCGAAGAAGATTATGTTTGAGCGCATATACAAGGACGGAGGGTATGAGTATCGCTTCGGTAAGTACTACAGGGGTGAGAAAAAGAGACAGGCTGCAAAATTGAGTGAAGAGAGATCTTTCTTGCAGGGTGCTGCAGAGAAGGGTGGACAGACTGCATGTGAGGTCTATTCCTATCTCCAGAACTCTCTCGATATTCTTCCTCTCGGCTACGGCCCGAGTGCAGAGAAGGTTATCATTGACGCCCTTAAGGAACATCCTGCATGGTCTGATCAAATCGTTAATTTTTTATGGGCACTTGATGTAACAGATATATATCGCCTCCAGGTTATCAAAAATGACAAGGGTATGGAGACTGTGGGAATCAGTCACTGTTATGTAAACGCTAAAGGAACTGAAGCTTACGGCCAGGTGTTCATGAATGAGTCTCTTTCTTTGCGTCGTCTCATTCTCATTGCTGTATCATTCTTCAAAGCATTCATAGATAAAAAGACTATCGTCATCGATGACTTCGGACAGCTACTGCATCCCGATGTATTGACTCATATTGTGGAGATCTTCCATGAAAATGATACTCAAAGCCAGCTTATCGTTGTCGATTGTAATCCTGCTCTTCTTAAGGAAGATCTCTTAAGAAAGGATTCCATATGGTTTGCTGAAAAGGGTGATGAAAGCTCCACAGAATTTGTCTCTCTTTGTGATTACAAGCAGAATAAGGGTAGGATTTCTTCCTATGATGCATATCTTCAGGGTGTATATGGTGCTCTGCCGATTGAGAGTGATTTCTGTTTCCAGAACATAGAAGTAAAGGAGACTAAATAATGGCTATTAGAAAAAAGAATAAAATCGATACAAAGGGTTCTATGCTTCTTCTTACGGCAACGGAAGCCGAGGCAGTCTTCTTCAATCAATTTCGAAAAGATTGTAGATATTCAAATCTCACTGTACTAAAGGCTTCTTCCACTAATCTAGAGAAGATGGTCAGAGAGGCTGGTTCTTTAAGAAATAAAGGCAGGTACACATCCGTATGGTGTTTATTTGGTCTTGATGATGTTTCAGCAACGATAGAGGATTGCATGAGAATTGAAAAAAGTGCAGAGAAGAAGAGGGTAAACCTACTCTATTTTAATCCTTCATTCGATCTCTATTTTGCGCTTTTCGAGATGGCGCCACGCCGTATAGTTACAAAGGACGAGCTTGAGAAGCGTTGTAGGGCATCGTTCGAGAACTATGAGCTGACGAAGGAATATTTCCTAAAAGATGGTATAAATCTCAACTTCAGAATCTATCCTCGTCTCTCTGTCGCTGACCAGAATGCGCTGAGCTATAATGACCTAAGTGAACTTGACACAGGCTTTAAGGCTACATCTCTTCCGTCCTTTTTAGACGACCTTAAAGAAGTATGTGGAAAAGCCGATATGAGTCAGGCTAGAAACAGATTCTAATGCTTAAAGCTTCCGTCATTATCTCAATAGTGTCACTTGTCATTGTGTCGATGAGCCTCGCACTCTCCATAATCCTTGCAAAGAAAAATAAGGATAAATGGGCAGCGTGGAACATCGTGCTTGCCTCGACACTGCTTGCTATGGCGGTTTTATATACTCTTAAACTTGTTGCAGGATTCCTTTTTACAGGAATCCCGCTTGTTGTGCTCAACTATGTTTTCGAGGCATTCTACATAATCGACACGTCATTCATCGTTGTATTCATATGTCGCTTTGTCTCTTGGCTTATTGCGCGTCCTATGAGTAGGATGAGTATTGTACTTACATTCGCTGTTGGGGTAGCGTATCTTGCCGTTTCTGTTCTGACTACGATTCTAGATTATCCTATTCTGAAGACGCTGCAGCCGCTTATTGCTGTAATCAACATTATATATTGCATCATTGTAATGTTCTTAAGTCGTTCTTCCATTGAGAACGAACTTGTCTCAGCCAGTGTCTTCTCCTTCTCGATAATCAGCCTTACAACAGTTCCTCTTCTTGTGCTTTCGGCGCTTTTTACTTCCTGGAGGAGCCTTGCATTCTCAATAATTGAAACAGCCTACTTTATAATGCACCTAGTATTCATGTTCATAGCTATCGAGAAGGCAGAGAAAGACAGTTTGATGAAAAAGAGGGATGGTGAGCCGAAGATTGAAGATTGGGCTGAATATAAGATTACAGAGAGAGAGTTCGAAGTAATTAAGCTTATCAAGAGGGGAATGACAAACAAAGAGATTGGGTATGAACTCAAAATAAGCGTCAATACCGTCAATAACCATATAGCCAATATATTCCAAAAGACGGGAGTTAAATCAAGAATCGACCTCTTGAATGTTCTTCAAGAGTCGACTTGGTAGAGTATTACATAAAGGAGCCTATAGTGAAAGAAGAGAAACAAAAGGATATAGGAAGAAAGATAAAGAGAATTATCAATGTGTTTTGGATAGTTGCTCTTATCTTTATTATCGCTGCAGCATCTTTATGGATAGCTACGATAGTAGAAGTCTATGAATATTTCCCCCAAGAGTTTAGAGCTCTATATATTATCGGCATAGTCTTACTTTCTCTTATTCTTATTGGGCTATTGTATTTTAAAAAGCTTCTCTATGAAGGATATGCTCTTTTGATAAAGAAAACGGAATCGATCGAGAAAATGGTCGAAGAGATCAAAGAAGCAGAAAAAAAAGAAGACTCTCTCAATTTGTCTTAGGAAAACGAAAAATAAATCATTCAATGGGCGATAAAGAAATTCACTTTTATTAAGAACCTATCGCAAAGAGTTTTCCTTGTCTTTTCTCTTCACTTGTTCTTTTCTTTTCAACAGTTTAGAATTTTCCCATTACTTCAATAGGAGAAAAGAATGGAAGTTCGTGTTCGCTACGCCCCGTCGCCAACTGGGTTGCAGCATATCGGCGGTATAAGGACCGCATTATTCAACTATTTTTTCGCTAAATCTATGGGAGGCAAATTCATACTCCGCATAGAAGATACCGACAGGGAACGTTATACGGAAGAGTCTCTACAAGATCTTTACGATACACTCTCTTGGCTTGGAATTAAATGGGATGAGGGTCCTGTTGTTGGAGGCCCGTATGGTCCGTATGTCCAGAGTGAAAGATTCGATATCTACAAGGAGTATGCTGAAAAACTCGTTAGAGATGGTAAGGCATATTATTGCTATTGTTCTCCAGAGAGGCTTGAAAAGCTGAGAGAAGAACAGGTTAATTCAAAGAGTCAATACCAGGGCTATGATAGGCATTGTGCGTCGCTTACAGATGAGGAAAGGAGCCGTCTTGAGGCCGAGGGTATAAAACCTGTTATAAGGCTGCGTGTTCCGACAGAAGGAAAAACGACATTCCACGATGTCATCATGGGCGATATAACTCGTAAGAATAAAGATGTCTCTCCAGATCCGATTCTTCTTAAGTCAGACGGCTTTCCGACTTATCATTTAGCAAATGTCATTGATGACCATATGATGGGCATAACACATATAATGCGTGCTCAAGAGTGGATTCCGTCGGGGCCTCTCCATATTCTTCTTTATGAAGCATTTGGTTGGGAACCTCCTATCTATTGCCATCTTCCGATGGTCATGGGAAAGGACGGTCAGAAGTTAAGTAAGCGCCATGGTTCGACTGCCGTTAGAGATTTCAGAGAGAAGGGATATCTACCAGAAGCAATTATCAACTACGTAACTCTTGTTGGCTGGGCTCTTGATGATAAGACAGAGTTCTTCAGTAAAGAAGATCTTGAGAAGTGTTTCAGACTCGAGAATATTCATTCCGCTCCTGCAAAGTTTGATTACAACAAGCTTGATTGGTTCAACGGTCAATATATAAGACGTAAGAGCGATGAGGAACTAGCTGAGCTTTGTATGCCGTATTTTGCGAAGGCGGGATATGTTTCTCCTGTTCCTGGTGCAGAAGAAAAAGCTTATATACTCTCATTGATGCCCTCTGTCAAGGAAAGGATGAAGACTCTTTCTGATTGCGTTCCTTTAACGCAATTCCTATTTGAGGATAAACCTGTACTCGACAAGGCGGTATATTGTGCTAAGGGGCAGGACGATGAGAAAACTCTCAAAGCACTAACTTGTGGCTCTGAAATTCTCATCTCTGGGCTAGAAAATAAAGAAGACGAAAAGAGTATAGAGGAGAAACTTTGTGCTTTGGCTCAAGAACTTTCAATTAAGGTTAATGGGGTTTTTCAGCCTATTAGAGTTGCAATAACGGCCTCAACGGTATCACTTCCTCTTTTTGATTCCATAAGACTATTGGGACTTGAAGAGACTCGAAAGAGACTTGAAAGAGCAATTAAATTTTTAAAGGAGAATTGAAATGGCTACAACTGTAACAATGGACAAGATAATTTCGTTATGCAGAAGAAGAGGATTTATCTTCCAGTCTTCTGAAATATACGGCGGTCTTAACGGCGCATATGACTACGGTCCGATGGGCGTCGAACTTAAGAACAACATTCGTGATTTCTGGTGGAAGGAAATGACGAGAATGCACGATAATATCGTAGGATTGGATGCTTCGATATTGATGCATCCACGTGTATGGGAGGCTTCGGGCCACGTTTCAAACTTCACAGATCCGATGGTCGACTGTAAAGTATGTAAATCACGTTTCCGTGCCGATCAGATTGATCTTAATGCTCCTTGCCCTGTATGCGGCAATAAGAATTCCTTTACGGAGCCGAGAAACTTCAATTTGATGTTTGAGACACATATCGGAGCAAACAGAGATCAGGCATCTGTTGTATACCTCAGGCCGGAAACTGCACAGGGAATCTATGTCGACTATAAGAATGTCCTACAGTCGAGTAGAGTAAAGGTTCCGTTTGGAATAGCACAAGTTGGTAAGTCATTTCGAAATGAAATAACGACCAAGAACTTTATCTTCCGTTCATGTGAATTCGAGCAAATGGAGATGCAGTTCTTCTGCAAGCCTGGGACAGATGAGGAGTGGTTCCCCTATTGGAGAGAAGAGAGAATGGCCTTCTATTCAAAGATGGGTATCCACCCAGAACACCTGAGATGGCATCAGCACGGTCCGGACGAACTGGCATTCTATGCAAAGGATGCTTATGACATTCAATTCCTCTTCCCAATGGGATGGCAAGAGCTTGAGGGTGTTCATTCACGTACTGACTATGACCTTACACAGCACACCAAGTTCAGTGGTAAGGATCTCACATACCTTGATCCCGAGACACAGGAGAGATACATTCCTTATGTCGTCGAGACGTCAGCTGGTCTTACACGTAACGTTCTTATGGCACTCAGTGATGCATATGATGAGGAGCCGACACCTGAAGGCGATACAAGAACAGTGCTTCATTTCCATCCTCAAATTGCACCTGTCAAGGTTGCTGTTCTACCACTTGTCAAGAAGGATGGACTTGCAGAATATGCGCTTAAGCTCGACAAGGCTCTCAGAGATGATTTTACCACATACTATGATCAGTCAGGAGCTGTCGGAAGAAGATATCGCCGACAGGATGAAATCGGAACTCCGTATTGCGTAACAGTCGACTATGAAACACTTGAGGATCAGACAGTTACAGTTAGATTCAGAGACTCCATGAAGCAGGAGAGAGTTGCTTGTGATAACCTATCTGCCTTCATTAAGGATAAAATGAAGGAGTACAAGAGGGTATGAACAAGGCACTACAGGTTTTATTCGACAGAGGATTTGTAAAAGATTGCACTAATCTCGAGGGACTGTCGGACCTTATGGATAAGGAGAGTGTCTCATTTTACTGCGGTACGGACCCCACTGGACCTAGTCTTCATGTAGGCCATATAGTTCCATTCTTTGCGATGCATCATCTTCAGCAATATGGGCACTCACCGATAGCTCTTGTTGGAGGTGGAACTGGACTCATCGGAGACCCATCGGGAAAGACAGAGATGAGGAAGATACTTCCTGTTAGTGAAATCAATAAAAACGCGGAGAATATATCAAGACAATTGGGTAAAGTTGTCGACTTTTCAGATAATCCTCCACTTGGATATGGAAAGGCGAGAATAGCAAACAATGCAGATTGGCTTGTAGACCTTAATTACATCTCGTTCTTGAGAGATGTCGGAAGGTATTTCTCCGTCAATAGAATGCTTACCTTTGAAGGCGTTAAGCAGCGCCTTGAGAGGGGGTTGAGCTTTATTGAGTTCAACTATCAACTTCTTCAGTCATATGACTACAAGATGCTGAATGAAACGTATGGTACGCGCCTACAAATCGGAGGAGCTGATCAATGGGGTAATATCGTAGCAGGAATCGATCTTATACAAAGAATGGGTGGCGCAGAGTGCTTCGGTCTTACATTCAATCTAATTATGCGTGCAGATGGAAAGAAGATGGGAAAGAGTGAGAAGGGTGCAGTATTTTTGGATCCATCTCTATACTCTCCATATGATTTCTATCAATATTGGAGAAATATAGCTGACCAAGATGCGATCAAATTCATGAAGCTCTTTACATTCATGGACCTTGATGAAGTCAAGGAATATGAAGACCCAAAGAGAAATATCAACGACGCAAAGGCGCGGCTAGCATATGAAGTGACGAAGATCATACACTCGGAAGAAGAGGCAGAGAAGGCTAAAGAGGCATCCCTTTCCCTCTTTAGTGGAGGATTTTCAAGTGAGCATCTTCCGACTGTTGAAATCGAAAAGAGCCTATTGGAAAACGGAATCGGTGTTCTTGAACTCTACACGAAAAGCGGCCTTACTCCTTCTAATGGAGAGGCAAGAAGACTTGTTATGCAAGGCGGTGCTGAAATAAACGGCGAGAAGGTCAGTGACATAAAGCGTATATATTCTGTTTCCGACTTAAAGGATGGAGCATTACTCCTTAAAGCGGGAAAGAAGAAGTTTATGCGTGTTCTTCCTAAATAGTCTACAAAAAAGTCTCGATTTCTTCGAATGTGGAGATAACCGAGTCTGCAAAAGGAATAAGTTTATCCTTTTCAAGAGAGCCGGTCATGGCGATGATTCGTCCAACCCCGGCTCTTTTTGCCATTTTTAGGTCCTCTGGAGTATCGGAAAGAAGGAGAGTCTCAGAGGGATCAATTTTCTCAAGGGTAGTGAATATTTTTACACAAAGAGGATTGGGCTTCCTCACGCGCGACGAAGAGTCGACAACATAATCGAATTTAAAATCAAGAATAGACTCAATTTTCTTTATTGATGAAGGAGAGTCATTTGTAAAGATGGCTATGATAATACCCTTGTCTTTGATTAAGCTAAGAGTTCTCTTTACATTTGAGAGATCATATTTTTCAATCTCGGCTTCAAAACCATATTTCGAACGGTTCTTTATCGAAAGAAATCCCTTGATTGATTTAAAAGGATTAAGGCGATACTTAAGTGTGAGTGCTCCGAGTATTAGTATTCCTTTAAAACGTTTTGTTTTATCGTAGAGAAGACTCGAAGAATGGATTATCCCATTCTCAATTGAAAGAACAGATAGAAACGCTTCGATAATTTCCTCTTTCTTTTCTTTATTGAATCTCTTTAGGGGAAGATTCTCTTCTAGAGCTTTTTTAATAGGGTTTATCCAAAGAGCATATGGAAAGAGTGTTCCGTCTTTATCGAGTATGAGAGCCTTAACCATGGATACAGCATATCCATTGAGCTTTATTTTGACTACACTATAAGTATGTACTACAGAACTAAAGCGTATGCCAAGGTAAATATAGGATTGAAGATTATAGGAAAAAGAGATGACGGCTATCATCTCATATCGTCATATTTTCTTCTTATCCCTATATATGACGAGATAGAAGTGGAAATTAAAGAAGGTAGTGGATGCTCTATCATCGGAAATGAAGGCTATCTTACCTCGAAAGAGGATTTGATGGCCAAAGCTGCAAGACTATACAAAGATAGAACGGGACTTGAGTTTTCGTTAAATATAAAGATAAAGAAAAATATTCCCTCAGAGGCGGGACTCGGAGGCGGAAGTAGTGATGCGTCGGCAGTCCTCAAACTCCTCAATAGCCACTTTAATAAGCTTTCCGACACTGACTTAATGGAACTCTCGAAAGATATAGGAGCAGATGTTCCGTTCTTTGTCTCCGGATTCAAATTTGCATATTGTGGGGGAATTGGTGAGATAGTAGAAAAGAAGGAGTTTCCTATCGGCTACGAATATATATCGCTCTTCAGAGAAGGGAAAAGCGCTGTTAGTACGAAGGACGCATATAAGAAACTCGATGAAAAAGGATTCGATAGTAGACCGCTAGGAGAAATAACATACCCCATAAGAAGAGAAGCTTTTCCAAATGACTTTGAGAAAATTGAAAAGGATAATTTATTTTTTTCTCTTCAAAATGAGTTAGAGGCGGATGATTATTTTTCTCTTTCCGGTTCTGGAAGTGTATGGTTCCTGCTTTCAAAAAACAAATGGCGGGGCAGCTCTAACAATTTACTTTTTCAAATGAAAATCTAAGTAGACTGAATTAATCTTTTCTGTTATTGTACACACAAGAATAGGGACATAGCCCAATGGTTAAGGCAGGAGATTTTGATTCTCCATATTACGGTTCGACTCCGTATGTCCCTGTTTTTTTTATTTTTCTTCCTCCTCTGATGTGATATGTACTCTAGCTTTCATCTTGATTATTATTGGTCGCTTAGTTATTATTCTCCCGTATGCCTTGTGGCAGATAAATGGTAATGGGTAAATCCCATGAGAGTTAAGGAGAAAGGTATGGCTAAAGACAAAGTATTGTCAGCTAAACTCAGAACAGAGGACTTCGGCTCTGCTGGATCAAGAAGAGTCGTAAGGAGTGGTAGAATTCCGGCAGTTATCTATGGAAAGAAAGATGTTGCACCTGTATATGTAACACTAGATGCCAAAGAATTCAAAATGAAGAAGAACACATTTACAGAGACAACACTTATCACACTCAAGATTGATGGTGGAGATGAGAAGAATGTCTTTGTAAAAGAAGTACAGGAAAACTTATTGAAGAACTGTATCCAGCATGTTGACCTCTTTGAAGTCACATTCGGACAGCTCTTGAGAACAAAGATCAGAGTCGAACTTGAGGGTACACCTACAGGTGTCAGAGACGGTGGTGTCCTCGAGCAGGTTACACATGAAATCGAAATCGAGTGTTTCCCGCGTAATCTTCCTGAGAAGCTTGTTGCTGACGTATCGAATGTTGGAGTTAACGAAGCATTCAGAGTATCTGACCTTGTTGTTCCAGAGACAATCAAAATCCTTGAGAGCGCAGATGTTACGATTTGCTCCGTCAAGATGGTTAAGGAAGACGTTGAGGTTGCTTCTACTGAAGCTACAGCAGAGCCTGAGGTTACGTCAGCTTCTCCTAGTGCAGCAGACGCTAACGCATAAACGATGTTTGTTTTCGGCTTAGGTAATCCGGGGTCGAAGTACAAGAATACACGTCATAATGTCGGCTTCATGACAGTCGAGAGAATAGCAGCGCTTAAGGGAGTGAAGTTCCGTAAGCGCTGTTTTTGTAATTATCGTACAGCATACATAAACGGCAGAAATGACATCCTTGTCGAACCTTTGACCTACATGAATAATTCGGGGGAGGTGATTCCTTCTCTCATAAAGGAAGGAGACAAGCTTATCGTAATATGCGACCAGCTTGATCTACCTCCTGGAAGAGTAAAGATAAAAAAGCGTTCAGGGAGTGCCGGACACAACGGATTGAAGAGTATTATCTCCTTCTACGGGGAGGATTTTATCCATGTCTATATCGGAATAGGACGCCCTGATGATGGTGATATCATAAAGCATGTCTTATCTGACTTCAGCTGTGATGAAAAGTCGAAAATAGAAGAAGCGGTAGAGACTGCCGGAGAGGCTGTTCTGGATATATTGGATGGAAAGAATATCGATTGCGTTATCGCTAGAGTCAATTCTCGATAGAGTGAAAATTCCAGATAAAGGAAGACTACTTCTCGCTTTCTCTGGGGGAGAAGATTCTCTTTTTTTGCTCTATGCACTCTCTCTTATGGCTCATGAGCGTACTCTTGCACTCTATATAAATCACAATTTAAGAGACGAAGACGAGTTAGAGCGTGAGATAGCTCTCAATAGCTATAACGCTAAAAACTTAGATATTCCTTTCTATACGCTCTCAATACCCCGTGGAATGATAAAGGAAGAAGCAAAAAAGAGGAATATCGGTCTAGAGGCTTCTGCAAGAGACATAAGATATAAAATGCTTGACGCTTTTGCAATCGAAAACAAAATCGATTACATACTTACAGCCCACCACAGCGACGACCAGGCGGAGACTGTGCTCATGAGGATGATGGAGCACTCTCCATTCTGGAAGTGGGGAGGGATAAGAGAAAAAGACGGCATTATTATCCGCCCGATGCTTGGTATTAAAAAGAGTGAGATAAAAGAAGTAGTTGCCTTAACGGGAATGAAGAATGCCGTAGACAGTACGAATTCTGATACTGCATTCAAACGTAATTATATAAGGAAGAACATACTTCCACTTATGAGCGATGAAGAGAAAAGAATAATTGGGAATATTGCAAGTAATGTCTCTGCAATGAGAGGAAGAAAAGCTTCTTTTATTTCCTTCTCCCCATGTTTTGTTTCTTTTTCCCGTAGTGAATATCTACTTTTACTTGAGAATGAAAGAGAGAATACACTTTTTTCAATGTTTTCCATTCTCGGTGAGACAGAGAGGCTCTCAAGGAGATTTATCCGTGAAGTCGACTCGATGATAGAGAAGGGTGAAAAGCGCTGTGAGAGTAATAGCTACATAATCTACTTTGATAAGGACATAGTTAAAGGCTATAGAAAAGTAGAGGATTTTAATGTGCCCTATAGCGGAGAGGAGACTCTTCTTCCACTGTCTCTTAACTTTTCTTTCCGGCATGTAGATTCTCTTTCTCTAGAGATACCACTCGATATTCTTTCCCAATCGATTGTGCGAAAAAATAGAAGTGGAGACGCTATTTTACTTTGTGATGGTAAAAGAAAGATAAGTTCTCTACTAAAAGAGATGAAAATCCCTTATGCTATTGTATTAGAGAGAGACGGAGAGATAGTTGCATTCTTCTCCTCATTCCTTGGTGGGCGTGATAGATTAGCGCTCCCACTCAAGGGAAGGAAGGGAAGAAAAGTAAATATTGTATCTGAGTCTGAAGAGGACAGAGGATGAATACATTTTTGAGATTCATGGAAAGCTACGGTATAAATTATATTTCAACGGCTGTGATTGCTTTCTTAGGTATATTGACGATACGTAATATTATAAAGCTGACAGAGAAGGCTTTAATAGACAGTACTCTTGATAATTCTCTTGTGGCATTTGTGGTCGCGATAATCAGAATATTATTATACCTAGCGTTACTGTTTATATGTCTGGGTCGTCTTAATGTTCCTCTCAATGGCGTTATAAGTGCTGTAAGTGCAATCACTCTTGCAATAGGACTGGCTGTACAAGATATCATCGGAGGAGTTGCAAATGGAATCATGATGGTCTCGAGTAAGCTCTTCAAGGTTAATGACTATGTTGAAATTGGAGACTATTCGGGATCTGTAAAGGAGATAAAACTTCTTCATACGATTCTTGTCACACCCGATAATAAAACCATTACGATACCAAATAAGGTTGTCTTCTCGTCTTCCATTACCAACTACTCTGTCTATAAGATCAGAAGGCTCGATTTTGTATACGGCATTGATTATGATTCTGATATAGAGAAGGCAAAGAAAGTACTATTGGAACTTGCCCTAGCATCTCCTCTTGTATTAAAAGATCCTCCGGCGATGACTGCAGTTAAAGAGCTTAAGGACAGCGAGGTCGATATATTACTTCGTGTGTGGGTGAATTCCTCCGATTATTGGGCGCTGACATACTATTTGAATGAGAACGCGACGGCGGCGTTGGAGAAAGAGGGAATAGAAGTGCCTTATCCGCAGCTTACTATTAGCTACCGCCATGACGAGGAGGTGAAGAAATGACAGATATATTCTCTAGCGACGTCTTTATCAATTCTTCTCTCGGCATTCTTCTTTCGTTTCTTATATATCTTCTCTCGAGAGCACTGTGTTCTCTTCAAGGGATGAGTAAGAATGAGATAACTAGTGTTCTTAAGTCTCTTGATAAAACAGACAGAGCTCTATCTTCATTTCTCTCTCTATATAAAAAAGGTAGTCTAGATAGAGATAAGGCACGCTCGCTCCTTCTAGCGTGTAGAATACGCATAAAGAATTCGGCTTCTGTTCTTCAAGTATACATCTATGAGAAGGATGATAAGCCGAAGATCCGTTCCGTTATAAATAAACTCAATGCGCTTGAGAGTAAATGTGATAACATTGCAATAAGCTACAATAATGGGAAAAAAGAAGAGCTTGAAAAAACCATAACAGGCATAAGAAGTGATTTGAAGAAGATTGTTTCAATTCTCAACATATCGAAAAAGGAAATGGAAGAAGAGAAAAAGAAAGTTATTTGACTATGATTTTTCGACTGAAACCTACATAATAGATACAATTATAACAAAGGATGTTTAATGGATAATTCAGATTTTGATAAGAAAGACGAGATTCTTGATGGGGAAGTGAAACCCCTTAAGGAAGATGATAAAGATAAGAAGGAACCATCCGAGGTAGATGACAGCAATAAAAAGAAGGAAGAAAAGGATGGTAAAGACGAGAAAAAAGACGACTCGAGCATGTATGACAAATTCCGTTATTGGGGAGCGGATGAGGATAAGTCGCCTATGGGGAAAAAACCGGGAAACGGTAAGAATACCATTCACAATAGGATAGCTCTTATCGTATTGGTTCTCCTTGCGCTCTCTTTCTTCTTTGTATTCTTCCAGGATTCTCAAAGAGCGAAGGCTGTTTCCACAAGCTATACGGAGTTTATCTCACTTCTCGATTCGAACCAGGTAAATACTGTCGATATAGTGGGATCTACGAATATAACATACACAACGAATGACGGTGGGTATTATTCAACACGTATCCCTTATTCTGATATAACACTTGTGTCGCGCATTGTCCAAAGTGGAGCACAATTGACAGGATCTGCTGAGACACAATCCATATGGGTGATTATCATCGAGCTACTGCCATGGCTCATCTTCATCTTCCTTATGATAAGTATGTTCCGTTCTACCGGTATAATGGGCGGAAACAAAATGATGGGGAGCCTGGGTAAATCGCTTGCACGTGAATATTCTGCAAAAGATAACAAAACGACATTTAAGGATGTTGCGGGACAGAAAGAGGCAAAGTACGAGCTTCAAGAAATTGTAGATTTTCTGAAGAATCCCGAGCGCTTTACGGCTATCGGAGCAAAGATTCCTAAAGGCTGCCTTCTTGTAGGTCCTCCGGGAACGGGTAAGACACTCCTTGCACGTGCTGTTGCAGGAGAGGCTGGTGTGAGTTTCCTTCATACTTCCGGCTCTGATTTTGTTGAGATGTTTGTCGGTATGGGAGCTGCCAGAGTCAGAGATCTCTTTGAACAGGGGCGTAAGAGTGCTCCGTGTATAATCTTCATCGACGAGCTTGATGCTGTTGGGCGTTCACGTGGTTCTGGAGTCGGCGGTGGACACGATGAGAGAGAGCAGACTCTTAACCAAATGCTCGTTGAAATGGATGGATTTTCATCCGAGCCGGGTGTTATTGTACTTGCTGCAACAAACCGTCCCGATGTATTGGATCCAGCACTCCTCAGGCCCGGACGGTTCGACCGACAGGTTACTGTTGCACTTCCCGATGTTCAGGAAAGACTCGATATACTTCGCATACACACAAGAAAGGTAAAACTGAAAGACGACGTTGATCTATCGCGTATTGCACGTGCTACCCCTGGTACAAGCGGCGCAGATCTTGCGAATATGGTTAATGAGGCTGCACTATTTGCAGCTAGAAAGAATGAGACTATTGTTGACATGGATGACTTTGAGTCTGCACGCGATAAGATTATTCTTGGGGTAGCAAAGAAGAGTGCATTTATGACTGAGGATGAGAAGAGAGCGACAGCCTACCATGAAGCAGGACACACTCTTCTTCATTATTATCTCAAGCATGTGGATCCACTCCATAAGGTTACAATAATTCCTCACGGTCAAGCTCTCGGAGTAACAATGAGCCTTCCAGAAAAGGATCAATATACGATACAGAGAAGCTATCTTGTCGATAGGATCAAGATATGCATGGGAGGCTTTGCAGCAGAGAAAATTGTCTACGGAGAGACGACAACAGGAACGAGTAATGATATAAAGCAAGCGACGAATATAGCTCAACGCATGGTTACTGAGTGGGGTATGTCGGACCTTGGATTTATAAACCTCTCAGATGGAGGAGAGCCACTCTTCCTTGGAAGAGAAATAGCCCAGCATAAAGACTATTCGGAGGAGACAGCAAGGCGAATCGACGAAGAAGTTCAGAAGATACTATCTTCTTCAATGAAAGAAACGATGGATATCCTTACAGAGCATCGTGATCAACTCGATACTCTTACTTCGGCTCTCGTTGAAAAAGAGACTCTTGATGACAAGGAAATCAGAGAGATGTTCGGTTTTGAAGCTGTCACACATGTTACGGATTTGAAGTAGGTATGAGTGTAGATACATCACATAAGCGTAATTTTTGTATAATTGCACACATAGACCATGGTAAGAGCACTCTTGCCGACAGGTTCATAGAAAAGGCGGCACTCGTACAGTCTCGCGGCCCCCAGCAGAGCCAGATACTTGATAATATGGACATCGAAAGGGAGAGGGGTATAACAATAAAAAGTCAGGCCGTGACTGTCCCTTACAGAGCTCTTAACGGCCAGGAGTATGAACTCAATCTTGTCGATACTCCGGGCCATGTGGATTTTACCTACGAAGTAAGTAGGGCCATTAGTTCTTGCGAGGGAGCTCTTCTTCTAATAGATGCCACACAAGGCGTTGAAGCACAGACTATAGCGAATCTCTACCTTGCAATGGAACATAATCTCGAAATAATTCCTGTCATAAATAAGATAGATCTTGCTTCGGCAGATATAGAATCATGCCTCAAACAAATCGACCATGATCTTGGACTCGATAGTGATATGGCAGTGAAGGTAAGTGCAAAGACAGGAGAGGGCGTTGATGCTCTCTATGAAGCGATTGTCAATTATATTCCTTCCCCGAGCGGAAAAACTACAGATCCACTCAGGGCTTTGATCTTCGATTCCCACTATGATCCATACCGTGGTGTAATAGTCCATGCGCGCATTTTCTCGGGAGAAGCGAAGAGCGGAGATGAGATAGTCTTCATGCATTCCGATGCTGTATATAAAATAGAAGATCTCGGACTTTTCCAGATTAACCTTGTTCATAAGGATAAACTTGAAGCGGGAGATGTCGGATATTTTATAGCCGGAATAAAGAATATATCAGATATAAGAGTTGGGGATACAATAACGGGAAAAACAAATCCCGCTAGAGAGGCTCTACCGGGTTTCAAGGAAGTTAAGAGTGTAGTCTTTTCCTCTATTTATCCTGTGGACTCGAATGACTATGAGGAACTACAGGATGCGATAGAGCGTCTTAAACTCAATGATGCGTCTCTTATGTACGAAAAGGACAGCTCTGCTGCTCTAGGTTTTGGTTTCAGGTGTGGTTTTCTAGGGATGCTGCACCTGGAAGTTATTCAAGAGCGTATCGAACGAGAATTTAATCTCTCGATTGTTTTTACTTCTCCATCTGTGCGCTACAAAGTACACATGAAGGACGGAACCATTGAGGAAATAGATAATCCTCTTGAGTACCCCGATCCGATGAGAGTTGACTATGCAGAAGAACCGTACATACAGGCAAATATAATTACGCCAACAGAATATGTCGGGCCGATCATTACGCTGTGCTTGGAAAAGAGAGGCGTTCAGAGTCAGATGAACTATCTCGACACAAAGAGAGTTGAGCTTATATATGAGATGCCGCTTTCTGAGGTTCTATTTGATTTTTACGATAGACTCAAGAGTATATCTCGCGGTTATGCTTCATTCGATTACAATGTAATCGGAGAAAGGCGGACAGACCTGGTAAGAATGGAGATTCTTGTTAACGGTGAGGCTGTTGATGCCTTGTCTTGTCTTGTCTACAGGGGAAACGCACAACTAAGGGGACGACAGATTGTTGAGAGACTACAGAAGGAGATTCCACGTCAGCAGTTCAAAATAGCTATTCAAGCTGCAATTGGAGGAACGATTATTGCGCGTGAAACAGTCAATGCATACCGCAAGGATGTAACTGCCAAGTGCTATGGAGGCGATATTTCACGTAAGAGAAAACTTCTCGAGAAACAGAAAGAAGGAAAAAAGAGAATGAAGATGGTTGGAAATGTGGAGATTCCTCAATCTGCTTTCCTTGCTGTTTTGAAGACGGAGGAGGATAAGTAATGCAGGAGAGGGTCTGGGGAGAATATAAAGGTGAAGATGTCATACTTTATACATTAAATAGTGGAAAATACAGACTCTCGGTAATGACAAAAGGAGCTTCAATTTGCTATTACGGCACTAAAGAATACAATGCTGTCCTTTCATACGAGACTTTTTCAGAATATCTATCATCTTTCGATTACCGCTCTCAGGTTGTGGGACCTGTTGCAAACCGTATAAAAGGCGCTTCATTCTCTGTTGAAGGTAAAACATATAAGACAGATAGAAACTTTCATTCTCTTCATACACTTCATTCGGGATCTGCTAATTGGGGAGATAAGAATTGGAAGAAAGAGGAAGAAACAACATTTCATTATCCTCCATTCGATATTCCCAAGAATGGGGACGGTGAGTCAATTACACTTTCTCTTAAAACGCCGGATGGGGACGGGGGCTTTCCGGGAGACCATAATGCTAAAGTGACTTATACTCTTTTTTCATCAGGAGACCTTCTTATACATTATAATGTTGTATCTAATCAGAAGTGCCCGATAGCTCTTACAAACCATGCATATTTTGTTCTTGATGATAGGTCTGTAGGCTTTCTTAATCTCCTTATCCCGGCAAAAGAGTATATAGAGGTAGACTCGGAGCACCTCATACCTTTATCTGATAATCCATTGTCAGTTATAAATACAGATTATGATTTTAGAAATGGAGAGATAATCGGTAAGAGGAGAAATGGAAAATATGATAATACATGGCTTCTTGAGCCACACGCCCGTGTTCTCTTAAGAGGCAATAGGGCTCAGCTTTCTATCCAGACGACAGAGCCGGGGCTCCAGGTTTATACAGGAGAATTTCTCTCTTCTCCTTTTTCGGGTATTGCTCTAGAGACGGGGCGCGCTCCAGATACTCCCAATAGACTCGATTTTTCATCAGCGTATACAGACAAAGACAAACCTTATGATTCATTTACATTATATAAGTTAGAGGTGAAGTAATTATGGATGTGAAGATTATCGGAATAACAGGTGGATCCGGATCAGGAAAGAGTACAGTTGTAAAAAGAATAAAGGAACGCTATCCGAATGCAGTTCTAATCGAGATGGATAACTACTATAAGTCAGCATCCTTTGTGAACAATAATAATATAACAGCATATAATTTCGACCACCCCGATGCATTCGATATGGATCTTCTACTTGAGAACATAAGGGAGCTCAAAGAAGGAAAGAGTAGCATGATGCCTCAATATGATTTTGTGCATCACTCACGCAAAAACGAGTGGGTTAAGGTTGATCCGTCTTCTATCATCATTATAGATGGACTTATGGTTTTTTATGATGAGAGGATAAGAGATATGCTTGATCTCAAACTCTATGTCGATACTCCGAGTGATATACGCTTTATACGTCGTCTACAGCGCGATGTTAAGGAACGTGGGCGTACAGTTGAGTCTGTCATCGAGCAATATACGAATGTTGTGAGGCCCGGACACTTCAACTTCATCGAGCCGAGTAAGAGCTATGCTGACATAATTATTCCAGAGGGCGGCTACAACGATAAAGCCATGGAGGTTCTATTCTCCTTCATCGGTTCAATGATGAAAGAAGAGGATGCATAAAAAGTGTTTTATTGTGCTTCGATATCACCGATAGAGGGATGAATGACTCTTTTTGTCTTCAGCTATGTCGAGGTATATTTCTTTTTTTTAATACGGTAGTGAATACAATTTGTTATTTACAGCTCTCTTTCTCAATAGATAAATATATATGGAATTGACACCTCTGATAGCGATAGGCTATCCTTTGACTTTGGAAAGAAGGTAGGGTTATGTATAGTTATCAGAATATAGAGAATGAAAGAAGCGATGAGGAGATAGATTTATTAGAACTTATTGGAATGGTATTCAACCATTTTGTTCTTGTTTTGGTAATAGTACTTGTCTTTTCTGCATTCGGTGTTGTATTTGCCTCATTACAGAGTGAAAAGTATGATGTTACAGCACTTGTTGAGATAAAAACCCAATCTGATTATTCATCTCTTCAGAAATATGGCATAAGAACGTATACAGGTAGCGACATTATGGCAAAAATGTTCTCTAAGACTTCTATTGAGAAGGCTATTGAGGGAAAAGCTGAAGGTTTGACATACGAGATACTCGAAAATAATAAAACCATAAAATACGATAAAGTCAAAGATACAGAGCTTTACAAAATAACTGCCGAAAATGTTGAAGATGGACTGTCTTATGTTTCAATTATCACAAGCATGGTAGAGAATGCGAATGCTGAGATAATGGAGACGTATACTCCACAAGCTGAGGAGAGTCTAAAGAAGATAGAGGAAATGATAGCTTCAATTACTTCTTCTTCGTATTATTCGACTAATTCTTCTACTGATATAGTCGATTTAGTGAGAGATAAGCTCAGCATAGAGAGCTATATAAATATGCTGCCGTCGGCTGTATCTTTCTCTGTTTCTCCATCTGTGGGAGAGAAGAATACGGGAAGAAATCCACTTATGATATTCTTCATTTTCTTCCTTGTCGGTGGAGTTGTTGGTGTTATCGCTGCAATTGTCATCGATATGAGTGACAATAGAATATACTCATCTGATGAGATTATTTCCTTCCTTGGAGATAAGCTCATTGCGTCCATTCCGCGCTATAAAGATTCAAGTAGAATAAATGATAAAGAGTTTTCTTATATAGAGGGTAAACTTCTCGGCCTTGAGAAAAAGATATATGTCACGTCGCTTTCTGCCTCTAGCGGTAAGACGACTATTGCGTCAGCACTAAAAAAGAGCCTCGATGTAGTCGACTCAAAATCCATTATAGAAGACCCATCGCTTTTTCAGGTAGCAAAAGAAAATGGGCTTCTTCTTTTTGTTCTGGGGGGGGGATATGATACGCTCATTTCTCTCGACAAACTTCTAAGAGACCTCAAGATGATGGATATTGAATACGCATTCATTCTTAATGGTGTCTACTATAAGGATAAGAATTGCTCCATATATTCCGATAAGAGTGATTACCTCTCACGCTGTCCTCTCCTTATGTCAAAACAGAGGTTCTATAAAAAGTAATCTTTAGTTCAGTTTGTGTGCCTACTACGAGGTAATATTCTCTTCTCTTTAAAGGAAATGTCTCTTTAATTTTTCTTGACTATTTTATCAAACCCCTTGGGTTTACGCCTTATAATGTATTGGTCTTTTACATACTTGAAGGAGTATTTTTCCGGAACGGGATCTGGCCCGCCGAAAAACTTGTTACGGCATCTTAGGAGTCGTGATACGCCGAGAATCGTCCCCTTGAAAAGGCCGAAGCGCCTTACCGAGATGATAAAGTACTCGGAGCACGATGGCGTATAACGACAAGATTGTACTCCCTTAATCGGACTGATTACGGCTCTATAGAAATGTACGGGAAGAAGAAATATCTCTCTAAGTATCTTCACAAAAAATATTATTTGACATAATCAAACTTTGCTCAAGATCTATACTTGAATGAAAAGCCATGAGGATAGTATAGTTAATGAGGTTTGTTCCTCTTGTTGACGAGGCTCCCTTCTTTTGGTAGACTTACAAACCGTTATATTAAATATGGATAACAGAGAGGTTTAAAATGGCAACTCCTAAGTATAAAACAAGTAAAAGTAGAGCAGCATCAAGAAAGGCTGCAAACATGAAGCTTTCCGCTCCTAATCTCAGCACATGCCAGACATGTGGTAACCTTATTCCTTCACACCGCGTTTGTCCTAAGTGTGGATACTATGCAGGTAAGAGTGTCATCGCAGTTAACGAGGAGTAATCAATGACAGAAACTGAAGTTTTTAACAAGGTCAAAAATCTTGTAGTTGAAAAGTTGAGAGTTAGTCCTGAGAAGGTTACTATGGATGCATCCTTCCGTAAAGATCTTGGTGCAGATAGCCTCGATACATATGATCTTGTCTATGCTCTTGAAGAAGAGACAGGTGTCACTATTTCTGACGATGAGGCAAACGGATTCGAGACAGTCGGTGACTCTGTAAAATATTTGATGAAGGAACTTAACTAAATTGAGTTCCTTGTCTCTTAAAGCTCCCATTCTTTCAGAAGAAAGAGAAAGGGAGCTTGTTTATTTTGAAAAGGCGAACTGCCTTGAGTTCACTAATTTAGGGCTTTTGAATCTTGCTTTTACCCATACTTCATATGCCAATGAAGTCAAGGGTGGAGTCGATAACAACGAAAGGCTTGAATTTCTAGGTGATGCGGTTCTTGATCTTGTTACGGCTGAGTTCCTTTTCGAGAATTACTATGCTGTCTACCACGAGGGAGAGTTCTCAAAGATAAAGGCTCTTGTTGTGAGTGAGGATTCTTTATCAGAAGTTGCATCCAAACTTGAGTTTGAACGTTATCTATTAATGGGTCATGGAGAGACAATACAAGGTGGTGCGAGGAAGAAGGCTATACAGGCAGATGCTATGGAGGCTGTAATTGCCGCCATCTATCTCGACAGCGGATTAGAAAAGGCAAGAGAGTTCATTCTCTCATTTATCCCATATCAAATTGAGAAGGTTCTTAAGAACAAGGTGACATATAAGGACTACAAGACGAAGCTCCAGGAATATTACCAGAAGAGACGGGGGAGAGTTCCTGAGTATATTCTTATATCACAAACGGGACCGGATCATGATCAAGTCTTTTCTGTTGCAGTGAAGGTTGAGGGTAAGACATATGGCCCGGCAAATGGAAAGAACAAGAAGCATGCAGAGCAGAATGCTGCAAGAGAGGCTCTTATTCATCTCGGTCTCGAACCCAATAACACAAGCGAAATCAGCAATCGAGAATAATCTTCCTCTTCACAAGTTTTCTAAGTTCTTCCTTTGTGTTAAGGGAAGGATTTTTTATCACCTCTTTGAGAAGGTACTTTAGTATTCTTCCCATTCTCGGTCCTTTGTCGACAAGGTCTGATATATCCTCTCCCGTTATTGCGAGATCTTTTATTTCTAAAGGAACATTTTTGTCGAGTTCGTAGTTAACACAAGCTTCGAATATATACTCGGCCCTGCTGTCAAAGCCGAGAGCGCGCCGAAATGAAAGGAGATCCTTTATATTATCCCTTCCGATTTCGCTGAGTTTCTCTCTTATGTAAACATCGTCTGTTGTCTCTGTCTGGAGAATGAAATTATCCAGGAGCATTTTAATAGATTTCTTTTCTGCATTTGAGAATTTCAAATTCTCCATTGTTTTATCAAGAATATCGCGTGGTAGGTCATTAAAGAGAATGGCGTATAGAGAGCATAGTGGAAGTCCCATCTTTTTTGCTTTTTCAATTGCAGTCTTTTGATAGTTACTTAGCTCGAAAGCGGGAATTATCGCATCAAAGAGACACGTTTCCAGCATATACTCGATTCCTTTAAGAGGATGGGGAGAAAGAAGGATCTTATCCAGCTCTTCTTTGATTCTTTCCGATGATACTTGAGATAGGTTCTGGTGTAAGATCGTCATAGCTCGTAGTGTATTTTCTTCTATCTCGAAATTAAGTTGAGAAGAAAAGCGTGCGGCCCTGAGCATTCTGAGCGCATCTTCGTTGAATCTCTCTTTCGCGTTTCCGATTGCTCTGATGATGGACGATTTAAGATCTTCTATTCCGTTGTGGTTGTCTATTACCTCTCCCGTTATTATATCTGCTGCGAGTGCGTTGATTGTGAAATCGCGTCTCTTGAGGTCTTCTTCAAGTGAGCGAATGAATGTAACGGAGTCGGGATGCCTTTTATCTGAGTAATCACCTTCCGTACGGAATGTTGTTATTTCATAGTGCGTGTGATGATATATGACGGTGACAGTGCCGTGTTTAATGCCAGTGTCTATTGTTTTTTTGAACATCGACTTCACTTCCTCAGGAAGGGCAGAAGTAGTGAGGTCGTAGTCGTGGTTTTCGCTTCCTCTTATATAGTCTCTAACTGCGCCTCCTACAAGGTAAAGTGAATAAGAGTGTTTTTTGAAAATCTCTGCTAGTGATTTTAGTTCATCTGATGCTTTATATATCATGCAAAACAATTTAACACATAATCCTTTTTTGTGGTATAAAACTATTCTCCCCTTGAAGAAGGAGTAAACAAACTCTTACAATGGAAAGGAAAAATATAGGAGAAACAAAATGTTTGAACCTGTGAATAATAAGGTGAACTTTCCAAAGGAAGAAGAGAAGGTTCTGGAATTCTGGGATAAGAATGAGATTTATAAGAAATCAATAGAAAATCGTCCCATAGACAATGAATATGTATTCTATGATGGACCTCCGTTTGCAACGGGGCTTCCTCATTTCGGTCATATATTACCCGGTACGATAAAGGACGCAATCCCACGTTATCAATCGATGAAGGGAAAGCGTGTTGTAAGACGTTTCGGATGGGACTGCCACGGACTTCCGGTTGAAGCTGAGATGGAGAAGACAATCGGTGTTTCAGGACATAGTAAGATTGTTGAATACGGTGTCGCTCGCTTTAACGAAGAATGCCGCTCAATTGTCTTGAGATATACTTCTGAATGGAAGAAAGCTATCACTCGTACCGGGCGCTGGGTCGATTTCGACAACGGCTACAGAACGATGGATAAGAATTACATGGAGTCGGTATGGTGGGTGTTCAAGACCCTCTATGAAAAGGGACTCATATATGAAGGCTACAATGTTCTTCCATATTCGCCGCTTCTTGCATCTCCTCTTTCGAATATGGAGGTTTCCCTTGGTGGCTACAGAGATGTAGTAGACCAAGCTGTAACGGTCAGATTCAAGATTGAGGGTGAGGATAAGAGCTACTTCTTAGCTTGGACGACAACTCCATGGACACTCCCGAGCAACCTCGCTCTTGCAGTTGGGGAAGATATAGACTACGTGGAAGTTGAAGATGAGGAGGATGGGAACCATTATTATCTGGCGGATAATCTCCTGGAAAAATACTACAAGGATAGAAAGGGCTGTACTGTTGTAAGAAAGGTCAAAGGAAAGGACCTTGTAGGAATGAAGTATGAGCCTCTCTTCCCGTTCTTTGCTTTCCTCAAAGAGAAGGGAGCCTTCCAGGTTGTAAGTGCAGATTACGTCACAGTCGAAGATGGATGTGGTATAGTACATACAGCTTCAGGTTTTGGTGAAGACGACTACAAGACGATGCAGGCAAAACTTCCAGAAGTTCCTGTAGTGTGCCCAGTAGACGAGGAATGCAAGTTCACATCTGAAGTTCCACTATGGGAGGGTGTCTTTGTAAAGGATGCCGATAAGTCAATTATAGAGTGGCTGAAGGAGAACGGAAAACTCGTCAAGAGGGAGAACTACCTCCACTCATATCCATTCTGCTACCGCACAGGAAAGCCTCTTATCTACAAGGCTATGAGCTGTTGGTTTGTAAATGTTCAGAAGATCAAAGAAACAATGCTCAAGTGCAACGATGAGATTACTTGGGTTCCTGAGCATATTAAATACGGTAGATTCGGAAAGTGGCTTGAGGGTGCAAGAGATTGGGCTATAAGCCGCAATAGATTCTGGGGTAACCCGATTCCAATTTGGAAGTGTGACGGGTCGGACTATATTGAGGTCATAGGATCGGTAAAGGAACTCGAGGAGAAGTGTGGAGAGAAGGTCGAGGATCTTCATAAGCATTTTGTCGATAAGCTTACATGGCCCAGCCCCGACGGAAAGGGAACGATGCGTCGTATTCCTGATATCTTCGACTGCTGGTTTGAGTCGGGAAGTATGCCTTATGCACAACAGCACTATCCATTCGAGAATACTCAAAATTGGGATCAGCTCTTCCCAGCAGATTTCATCAATGAGGGTCTTGATCAGACAAGAGGATGGTTCTATTCATTAACAGTTCTCGCAGCTTCTCTCTTTGGTAAGCCTGCATTCGAGCATTGTATAGTTTCAGGAATCGTACTTGCTGAAGACGGCTCGAAGATGAGTAAGAGTAAGCGTAACTACACAGACCCGATGGAAGTTGTTAGACAATATGGCGCTGATGCACTCCGCTTTGCGCTCATTAACTCAACTCTTGTAAGGGCCGATGATGTAAAATATTCTGACGACTTGGTAAAAGATGTCCTGAAGAGCCTTCTTATTCCTCTTTGGAATGCGTATTCGTTCTTTGTAACATATGCAAATATTGACGGATATGAACCATCTGAGACTAAGACGAGTGATTTGAAGAATCCTCTCGACAAGTGGATTATATCAGACTTAGAGGCTCTCATCGAGAAGACGACTAATGCATTTGACAGCTATCAGATTTCAGATGCCACTGCTGCTGTTGTTACATTCATTGATGATTTGAACAATTGGTATATAAGACGCTCTCGTAGACGTTTCTGGAGAAGCGAGAATGATTCTGACAAAAAGGATGCTTATAACACTCTCTACAGAGTTCTTATTACCTTCTGTAAAGTTGCTGCTCCTATGATTCCGTTTGTTACAGAGACTATTTACCAGAATCTCAGGACAAATGATATGCCTCTATCTGTTCATCTTTGTGATTATCCTATCTATAACGAGAATGAACGTGATAAGGTCAAAGAAGAGGAGATGCGTATCGTTATGAAGGCCGTTGAGATGGGGCGCTCGCTCAGAGCTTCATCCAACCTCAAGATAAGGCAGCCTTTGAAGGAATTCGTTGTTGTCAGCAGAAACAACAGGGTAAGAGATATCCTCAAGAAGGATACAGACATCCTCAAGGAAGAGCTTAATGTAAAGAATGTCTTTGTAAGGGAGAACGAGGAGGATCTTGTTCAATACTCGGCAAAGGCCAACTTCAAGGTCCTTGGAGCAAAACTCGGTAAATCGATGAAGGAAGTAGCTTCCCACATCCAGACTCTTCTCGGTTCTAGGATATCGAAGATCCTTGACGGAGAGAGCGAGAAAATTAAATATTCCGATGGAGAGATTGAAATTACAGAGAGCGATCTCGTAATCCAGAGGACTGAGAAAGAACATGTTAAAGTTCTCAATGAAGGTGACCTCACTGTCGGGTACGACACAGAGGTTACAGAAGAGCTTCTTCTTGAAGGAATAAGTAGAGATCTTGTAAGACTTGTTCAGACTGAGAGAAAGGAGCTTGGATTTGATGTTGCTGACCATATTTCACTTACAGTTTGGGGTGATGAAAACTTCAAGAAAGCAGTGGAAGAGTTTGGTGCATTCATTATGAAAGAAACCCTTTCTGATAATCTCTCGTTTGCCGAAAACGATGGAAAAGAGGCTGAAATCAACGAGAGCAATGTTAGGGTGAAGGTAGAGAGAGTCTAATAAATGAAAAAAGTATTCCTCGTTCTAGTATCTATTCTTCTTGTTACCTCATGCGCTCATCGTACACCATTTGTCTCTGAGTACTTTTATCAAGCACTCGGAGAGGAGGGTGAGATAGTCCTGACAGGCGATATGGAGAGAATAAAGAACGGGGAGTTGGATGAGATAGTGGATGAAAGCGTGAAATCTAGCGCCATTATTAAGAGAGCCACGAGGATTTCGCTTTCACTACTTCCCCTAGATGATGATTATATTCTCTCTGGTGCTGTGGAAGGTAATCTTTCACAATTTGGTACAAACTCTATATTCTTCTTCTCTTCTGCATTCAAAAAAGAGAAGGACAAAGAAAGTAATGCCAGATGGTATACCGACTCTAACATGAGTCTTTATTCTCCTCATAATGGTGTGCTCTTATTCACTGATGGTGATTATGTCTCATTCTACAAACGCAGCTACACAGAGCGTGAGATGCTTATCGATGACGAAACGGCTTCTCTTATGGCCTCTAGTGCCTTTGCTCTCTATGTCTTTGAACCGAAAGGTCTTATTGATATAGGATTTGAGATTCCGGAGACCGTAACAGCAGAGATGAAAGAAACTTGTCTTCTTTTTTCTTCTCATGACGGTTCAATCACTCTCTCGGGATACGTAAACACTACAAGTAGCGGGACTGCAAGAGCTCTCAATACACTCTTGAGGAATCAAATTATCCAGGAGAAGAGGCGAGAAGGAGAGAGCCTCGATACGGCATCTCTTTCTTCTGTTTTTACTATAAATGGAAGCCAACTCAAAATTAGTGAATATGTTCTTTCTGGAGAAATGAAGAACAAAGCTCGCATCTTGATAAGCGAGAAACTCGGAGGAATATTATAGTGCCTATCTATAGTTATAAATGTACTAAGTGTAATAAGGAGTATGATGCTTTTAAGAGCTTCGATGACTCCGATAAGGACGATATCTGCCCATCATGCGGGGCTGTGAGTAGACGCATGATTACACAGGCGGGTGCCGTAATCTATAAAGGAAGTGGCTATTATTGTACAGACCACAAAGAAGGATGCAATTGTGCATCCTGCAAAGGGAAGAGTTAAATGGAAAAAAAGAGGATACTTACAGGCGATAGACCGACGGGGAGGCTACATCTGGGCCATTATTGCGGATCACTTAAGAGCAGGGTCCTTCTCCAGGACGACTACGAGGAGTTCATTCTTATAGCAGACGTCCAGGCATTGACGACCCATTTTGAAAAACCCGAACTCATATATGATTCAATCTATCAAATTACGATGGATAATCTTTCTGTGGGACTTGACCCGGAAAAGGTTACCTTCATACAGCAGTCGCAGGTGCCTGCAATCCATGTATTGACGATGTTCTATTCGATGATAACCACCTGTAACCACCTCCTCATCAATCCGACGATCAAGACGGAGGCGCGCTCATACGGCTTCCAGGATGACAACAGAGAGTATGATTTTTCAAAGCTTACGTATGGTTTTTTAGGTTATCCTATCTCTCAGACGGCAGACATTACATTCTGTAATGCCGATCTTGTGCCTGTAGGAGAGGATCAGGTCCCTCATATAGAATTCTCCCGTAAACTTGTCAGGCGCTTCAACGATATGTATGGAACAAGTATAAAGGAACCGGACTATAAACTGAGCTCTGTCTCGAGGCTGTGTGGACTTGATGGTAACAGTAAGATGGGAAAGAGCCTAGGAAACGCAATCTACCTTTCCGATACCCCAGACGAGGTATGGAACAAGATAAGAAATGCAAAGACCGACACCAACCGTATAAGTGTAAAGATTCCCGGTAACCCTGATGTATGCTCTGTATATGCATATCATAAAGCATTCAATGAGGAGGGTGTCGAAGAGGTATGCGAAGCCTGCACGAGTGCTCAAATGGGGTGCGTACAGTGCAAAAAGATGCTCTCAGAGAAGATGAATGCACTTCTTGATCCAATTCGCCAGAAGAGACATTACTACGAAGAGCATAAGAGCGACGTGAAGGATATAATTGCATCGGGAACAGCTAAAGCTAATGAAATTGGAAACAGAAATCTCGATGAGATTATGGATAAGATGCATATCATAATTTGAATATAATTATCATATGAAGTGGTTTCTTTCGCTCAAGGGAAGAGCGAGGGAGTTTTTGTACGGATTTCTGCTTTTTATTGATTATGAGGAATTTGATTTACATAAACTACGACTTTAGAAAGAGGGGGCGCAACTTTCTCTGTAATAATTACGGATCTCAATATAGAATGAATGCATAATGACAGAAAAGGGGAGGTTATGTTCGTTCTATATCTCGTAATAGCGTTACTTACGCTCTATTTAGGCTACATAATTTTCCTATTTATTCTCTCGCTTTTCATTCCTAGGAAAATTTATGAGAAAGAAAGTCCCTTCTTTCGCTTCATACTAAACTCGTCTACTCGACGTGTTCTCTTTATTCTTAGGGTACATACACACATAGTAGGTATGGAGAAGATCCCTCTCGATACTAAGTGTCTCTTTGTTTCAAATCATATCTCTAATTACGACCCTATCGTTACATGGGATAAGCTACGCTCTTATCATATTGCATTCATATCGAAAAATGCTAATTTCTCTGTCCCGATTTTTGGTCCTTTTATACGTAAGTGTTGTTTTCTTCCAATTGACCGCAAAAGTATAAGAGAAGCCGTTCCAATTATAAAGAAAGCGGGTGAACTTCTTGAAAGAAAAGAAGTCTCCATCGGGGTTTACCCCGAGGGAAAGAGAAGTAAGACGCTCTCTCTTCTTGAGTTTCATGACTGCGTATTTCGTATTTCCCAGATGGGAAAAGCTCCTCTTGTGGTGCTTACTGTATCGGGAACGGAGAAAATATGGAAGAATATTAGAAGACTCAGAAGAAGCGATGTATATATAGACGTAGTTGATGTAATACCTTATGAGCGATTAAAGGATATGAGAAGTAGTGAAATAGGAGAAGAGGTGAAAAAGCTTATGGAGACGAGTTTAGCTAAGAGAGGAGAGAAATAAATGAACTATGTATTTTGGAATTCGGAGTCCGGAAAGAGGGGAAATGATAACCTATCGCTTCTCAAGGAAAAATTGACTGCAATGGAATGTGATTATGTCGATGTAATCAAGTTTCCAGGCTTTAAGGAATATCTTAAGAATATTGAGAGTGGCGACAGGATATATCTAGTAGGGGGCGACGGAACGCTCAACCACTTTGTAAATGATACGGATGGAATGAACATAGAGAATGATATCTATTACTATCCATCCGGCAGCGGCAATGATTTTTTGCGTGATATCGAAATAACAAAGGATGAGTGTCCCATAAAGGTGAATAAGTACCTCGAGGATCTTCCTTTTTGTGAAGTCAACGGGAAAAGATACCGCTTCCTGAATGGTATAGGATTCGGTATTGATGGTTATTGCTGCGAGGTGGGAGATGAAAAAAAGAGCAGAAAGGTTGAGAATATAAACTACACTTCCATTGCGATAAAGGGACTCTTATTCCATTACCATCCGACAGATTGCGTCATTACAGTAGATGGAAAGAGGTATGAATATAAGAAGGTGTGGCTCTGTCCAACGATGAACGGCCGCTATTACGGAGGAGGTATGATGGCATCTCCCGGACAGAATAGACTAGATAAGGAGAGGACGCTCTCTGCTATGCTGTTCTATGGAAAGGGAAAGATAGCAACTCTTATGGCATTTCCATCAATCTTTAAGGGCGAGCACGTCAAAAAGACGGGGATTGTTTCCATACATACCGGTAAAGATATAAAAGTAGAGTTCTCACGTCCGACTCCACTTCAAATAGACGGTGAAACAATCAAGGGAGTGACAGAGTACCACGCTTATAGTGCTTCTCTAATAAAAGAGAATAGCAAATAGAAAATGAATTACTATGTGAGGTAAGGAGAGCAGGAGACAAAGAGACAGTGTCTCCTTCTTCTTGTTTTCCACTTCTCTTAGTGCATATATGAGGGCAGGTGAGAACGAAAATAGTGTTCCAGGTAGTGTGGTTATTGCTTTATAACCCTCTATTGCTCCCCCAAGACGCGTAAAAAGAATGGATGAGAAGACTCCTGTGAAAGTATTCATTTCACTTAGGTTTCTGAAAATATATGATGATGCTCCGATAAAAAAGAATGTAAGAAAGAGCGAATAGTTAATTTTCTTATAGATGCTTCTATCCAAAAGGAGAAATACTCCGAGTACAACGAGAAAAAGGTCTATCGTATTGAAGTTTCTTCCAAAAAGAAGGGTGAGAAAGAAAGCACAATATAGAACTCGTATTCCCTTTCTATCCTTATCCCAATAATCCTCATTTTCTATGTGAAGGTATATCTCGTCTCCCTTTGCTTTTCTCAAGAGAAGAAATGCTTCGACAATGAATAAAAAGAGCGAGATAGTAAATGGTAGAAGAATTGAGAGAAGTGTACTTGTATATTTTTCATTTCCCTCAAGAAGAAAATATATGTTTCCCATGCTGAATGGAGAGAGGATTGAAGTAATAGATGAGAGAACTATGATAAGAGATGACAGCCTCACTTTATATTGTGATTTGTTACTTGCATCTAAAAGCTTTAGAGTAAATGGAAGAATTATGAGTACGGCTACATAATCAAATAGCACAAGGGAGATGAGAAAGTCGAAGGTGAGAATCATCACAAAGAGAAAAGGTGTGCTTCGTATTGAGTTGAGAAATCTCAATACAGGGAGCGCTATATTCTCCTTTTTGAGCCCTTCTTCAACCATGAGAAGCATAAAAATGTAGAGTATTGTCTTCCATGGGAAAGCTATAATCTCCTCTCCATTCAATGGTGAGATGATATATAGGACAGCAGCAATTATCATATAAAGAAAAAGAAACCAATTCTCTTTAATTTTCTTCATTTTTCTCTTCCTTTATTATCTCATCTCCGGTCGCTGAGAATGTGTAGACGGTCGTATTCCTTACTGCTTCATCGATTATCGAGTCCATTTTGAGGGCATTGAAGTGGTCGCTTGTTTCTTTCTTCTCCGGGTGCGTCAGCGGATGCTTTGGAGAGAAGACGACACAGCAGTCTTCATATGGGAGTATGCTCGTTTCGTATGAGCCGATATCTTTTGCTTTTTCGATGATCTCTTCCTTGTCCATACCACATAGCGGTCTCAAGACGAGCATATCCGTCATGCTGTCTGTAAATGTCATGGCATCGAGTGTTTGGCTTGCAACCTGTGAGACAGCTTCTCCTGTAACAAGTGCTTTCTCATTTTCTAAGGCGGCAATCTTCTCTGCAACCTTAAGCATAGCAGCACGGAACATCAAGGTAGCCTCCTCTTCAATTGCATTGTCTCTTATGTACTCTTGTCCTGTAGTGAAAGGAACGACATAGAGCCTAGTTCCCTGGAGGTATGGCGCAATAATCGAGGCAAGGCCCTTCACTTTTTCGAGTGCCATTTCAGATGTGTAGGGGTATGCATGGAAATATAGACAGTTGAGCTTTATGCCTCTTTTTGCCATAAGGTATCCTGCAACAGGACTGTCTATTCCACCGGATAAAAGTAGAAGTCCCCTGCCGGCTGTTGAAACGGGAAGTCCTCCCGGGCCTGTATTTGAATGGGTGTAGATAAAACACTCCTTTCTTATTTCAACAGTAAGAATATAGTCTGGTTTCTTGAGATTAACACAAAGGCTTGGATAGAACTTCTCAACGATATCTGCACATAGGCATGCTACCTCTAAAGATGATAAAGGATAAGTTTTATCTTCTCTTCTCACTTCGACTTTGAATGAGCCGGTTTTACCAAATGGATCTGTGGAAGAAAGAACCTCTTCTATTTTTTTCAATATTGTATTGATGTCTTTGTCTTCACATTTAAAGGACGGGGCCCAGCCTGTTATGCCGAAGGTTGTAGATAGAGCTCTCTCGATTCTCTCTTTCGGGCAATCTTCGTCCGTGTAGAGATAGACTCTTCCCTTTGTTTTGTCCATATGGCATTCATAAGGCTTTATTTTCGCCCTTATGTTAGCCCTTAGACGCCGTTCAAACATCACTCTGTTTCCACCCTTGAGTGATATCTCCCCTTCTTTTATTAAATATTGCTGTTCAGCCATTTATGAGCTCCTTGAATGAACTAACTAAATTTTCAGCCTCTTTGAGTGTTGTATCTTTGCCTAGGCTTATTCTTATAGCTTTACGCGCTGCTGTGTTACTTATTCCCATTGCTTCGAGGATACTCTCGCTCTTTCCTTTTGCATTATTCGAGCATGCAGAGCCTGCAGAGACACAGAATCCTTTATCAAAGAGCATGCGTGTGAAGACTTCAGATGGGAGTGGTCCCTCGAGAGATAGAATATATGGCGAGGAATGTATCGGGGAGAAGATCCTTATACCGCATTCCTTTAAAGAAGAAGAAATAAAATTCTTGATTTTTGCTGCTTTCTCTTCATTCTCTTCTTTGTTCTCAATCCACTCTCCTAGTGAAACAGTGAAAGCTGCAATTCCGGCTAGGTTCTCCGTGCCTCCACGGTGAGTTTTCTCCTGCCCACCGGCCGGGGCAAGGGGATGTATTAAATTATTATTCTTTGTATAGAGAAGTCCTACTCCCCTTGGGCCGTTGACTTTATGTGCTGAGAAAGAAGCACAGTCGACATCCCAGCCCTTTAAATCGAGATCTGTCTTTCCGAGAGCCTGTACACTGTCAGAAAAGAATAAAATTCTCTTTCGATTCTCCTTTTCGTATTCTCTTACCACTGATACGAGTTCTTTTATAGGCTCAATTGCTCCCGTGACATTATTAACACTCATAACAAAGACAGCTTTTGTATCTTTGGTAAGCATTCCTTTGAGTTCATCTGCAGATACAAATCCTCCCTTTGCTTTTATAAAGAGGACATTCCATCCCGCCTTTATGAGAATCTTCTGCCAGCTCAATACCGCTTCATGCTCGATACGCGACATAATCACTGTTCCCTTCTCCATCCATAGGAGGGTCTCGAAGAAGAGAGCTATGGACTCTGTAGCGCCACTTGTGAAGATAAGGTTCTTTTCTTCCACAGAGAGCATTGAAGCAATTTGGCTTCTTTTTTCTTCAAGAAGTGTCCTGGCCTTTATTCCTAGGCGGTGATTGGAGGAGGGGTTTCCTATATATTCTTCTGCTACTCTCTCATATTCTTTGAGAGCAAGCTTGGAAATAGGTGTTGTTGCAGCATTATCGAAATAGAATTCCATGGTGAAATTTTCACTATTATCGAAAGAAGTATCAATAGCATTTGTCAGAAAATGGAGATATTGACCCCTTCATGGATTTCATTACAATGGTGCTATGAAAAAGTTATTCTCCCTCTCCCTATCTCTTAAAACAACACTCGTCTATCTCACGGCATCTTCCACGGAAGTAAAGGAAAAGATATTATCTCTTTCCTCTTACATAATAGTCACAGATGAAAATACATCTCGTTATTCTCCAAACATGGAAAGGACACTTGTTCTCGAAAGTGGAGAGGAGAACAAAACAATTGAAAGCCTGGAGAAAATTCTCGATTATGCCGCTTCTAATGGCCTAGCGCGAGATAGCTATTTTATAGCTCTCGGCGGTGGTGTTGTTTGTGATATGACAGCTCTTGCTGCGTCGCTCTATATGAGGGGAGCGCATCTAGTTCTCATTCCGACAACTCTATTGAGTATGGTAGACGCTTCTATCGGAGGAAAAAGCGCAATAGATTACAGGGGAATAAAGAATCTTGTTGGTTCCTTCTATCCCGCCGATGAGGTTATTATTCCAATATATACGCTTTCGAGTCTTGAGGATGAGGATTTTCTATGTGGAATGGGAGAGGTCGTAAAACATGCGTTCCTTTCATCCGATAATGAACTCTATGATGAACTCTTATACAATAAAGACAAAATTCTTGAACGAGACGAAGAGAAGCTTGAAAAAGTTGTAACGCTCTCACTCCTTGTGAAGAAAGAGTATATTGAGCGTGATCCAAGAGAAGAGAAGGGAATAAGAAGTGCACTCAACTTCGGTCATACATTTGCGCATGCTCTTGAAAGCATTACAAACTATACTGTCAGTCATGGGGAAGCTGTAGTATGGGGAATGAAGAAGGCTCTTACTTCGGGACTATTATTGGGAATAACAAGAGAGGACTTCTATCTATGGGCTGTAAATCTCATCTCTTCATACCCGTTTACATGTAATTACAAGGTAAAAAAAGAAGATTATAAAGCGTTTCTTGAAGCAACGAAAAAAGATAAGAAGAAGAAAGACGGAGAGACTAAGTTTGTCTTCCTTTCTGATAGGGGAGACTATGTAATGAGAAGTCTTGATGACAACAAGATACTAGCCCTTCTTGTTTAGAGGAAAAGTAAATGAGAGTAAAATATGATGAACTTTTAAGTGAACTCGAGCGTGTTTGTAATAAGTACGGTATAACAGGGGAAGACGGAAGATTATGTGCGCGTCTTTTTGCAGATGCATCACGAGACGGCGTCTATTCTCACGGCCTCAATAGATTCCCCGTCTTTATTGATTACATTAAAAAAGGCGACATACTTGCTAATGAAAGGGCCCATAAAACACTCTCTTTCGGATCTCTCGAGCGAATGGACGGCGGACGTGGGCCGGGAAACATCAACGCATATATCGCAATGAAAAGGGCGATAGAAATAGCGAAAGAAAATACAGTGGGAATTGTTGCACTCTCTAATACCAACCATTGGATGAGAGCTGGCAATTACGGCTTATTGGCAGTAGAGAATGACTCGATTGGAATAATGTGGACGAATACAATGCCTAATATGCCGCCCTGGGGTGGAAAGGATGTAAAGATCGGTAATAACCCGATTGTCTTTGCTATTCCCCATAAGGACGAGCCTATTATTCTTGATGTTGCCATGTCGCTATTTTCGTATGGAAAACTCGAGAAACTCTTTCTAGAAGGCAAGCAAACGCCGTATGATGCGGGATTCGATAGGGAAGGACATATAACTAGAAATCCGGAGGATATAATTGAGAGTAGGGCTGTGTTTCCTATAGGATACCATAAGGGGTCGGGTCTTTCGATTGTCCTAGATATAATTGCTACATTGCTCTCCGGAGGTGATACTACCCGTGTTATAGGAGCCCGCAGTGGAGAGACGGGACTCTCTCAAATCTTTATTGCTATATCTCTTGCGGCATTTCCAGATAGACAAAGAATAGACAAGGAAATTGAAAAGACACTTGATGATATAAGATCATCGCGTCCAATTGATGGTATAACGCCAGTACATGTTCCTGGAGACGGAATGAGAAAAACCAGAGAAGAGTCAATGCGAGAAGGCGTTCTTGTTGATGAGAGTAAATGGAAGACTCTTCTTGAGTTATAGAGAGACAGAGATAGATCTTTTATAGGGAAAACTCAAGAGAAAATATGCTGCTGTCCTCTCTGTCTGGCCTTGTGGGTGCTCTAGAGAAGAGAGGCTAAAAGGCGTGGTTGTTGCATTTTCGATTTGCTCCATTTGGTAAAGAACTGCAGGATCATATGGTAGCTCTAAGTGAGAGTACATTCAATTTTGACTTCCACAATACCTATCGTATGTGTTGATGTATAGTTTGATCCTTTTTCTTATCTCCGTATTCTCTTCTGGAATAAGCTCAAGAAGGGACGAAAGTGTGTAGAGAGAAGAAGCGACTGCTCTTTCAATGTGAGGCGTCATATTCAAGAAGAAAGAATCATTGTTTGTATCGAGATAGAGATATTCAAAAGATTTTCCGACTTTTATCGGCTTTAACATTTTTTTAAGAAAGTTTTTTATAACCTTCTCGTCATCATATGGTGTTATATGGCGTTTATCTCTTTTCTGTACAACATGTTCCACTCTCGGAACAAGGGCATACTCCTTATCTAATATCTTTGTTTTGATTTTGCGTGCATAGAGGCCGTCTAAGGAGGGTATTATATATGTATCTGAACGGTCTTTTATTTTGTTCATCTTTGTAAGAGGCACAACGTATACATTCTTACCCTTTACTTTCTTTATAAATTCTTTCAGAGAATTTGCTTCTTCTCTCTTTTGTTCTTTATCCACCTTCTTTTCTTTTTTCGGAGGATTCATGAGTTCTTTTAAAAGATCCTCGCTTATTTCTTTAATCCATTCGGCCTTGAGAGGAGAGACGGAACGTGCGTACATCTTACTTGTCTGTACGATCTCTCCAGCAAGTATAAACGTCGGTCTTGTCATAAACCATGAGGAGCCGGGATGTATGTAAATTTCTTTTGCAGTTGTAGAGCGATATGAGTAGCCTTCGGTCTTTATGCAAATGTATTGCCTTAATCCGGATGCAAGACATATGAGATAGTCTTTCATATTGACCGGAGAAGAAGATATCGGAACACCGATGGAGGAGACTATCTCTTCAAGTTGTTTTTTTATATGAACTATTTCGTCCATTGTTTGTTTGTCTAGAAAATGAGAGGAACAGAATTTTTCTCTTGTCTTCTCGTTAGGGTGCTTTATGTATAGAGCATAAAGAGAGAGATAGGCTGCAAAGTCACCATCAGCATTATCTACTATGAGGTGATGAATCTCCCTCGCTTCGTTTTCCTTTCCTTGTGGTAATACGAAAGGAGTCTTCGTCGAGAGGAATGCGACTGCTGTTATTACACTTTCCAGCACACTCGGATAGTTAATTATAGCCTCGATTATGACACGCGATAGTCTTGGTACAAGAGGAAAGAGAATCATCATCTCCCCAATTGATGTCAGATTGAGGTTTTCCTTTATCGCCCCTATGTATTTGAGCGTTTCTATTGCACTTAGGAGTGCTTCTTCCTTCGGCTTTGTTATGAAAGGGAAGGAAGTGGGGTTATAGATCTGGAGTTCGCACATTCTGAGAACAACTTCAGCAAGATCTGAGTGAAGAATTTCCTCTTCATTGAAATCTCTTCGTCTTTGGTAATCTTCCTCACTGTAGAGGCGGTAGCATACGCCACGCTGGGTTCTTCCTGCTCTTCCTTTTCTTTGGTCTGCAGAAGACTTTGAGATTAAGGTCGGAATGAGCGAAGAAGTGAAGTTACGCTGATTATAGAAATTGGTCTTTGCCCAGCCTGAATCAATAACAGTCCGTATACCATCTATTGTAAGGCTTGTTTCTGCAACGTTTGTCGAAACAACTACCTTTGTCTTTCCTTCTGGGGTTGGAATGAAGACTCTCTCCTGTTCCTCTTTGGAGAGCCTTCCGTAGAGTGGATAGATTACGTATTCGTCTGCATTAATCAATTCTCTTTCACAGTATAGTGATTCGATGCATGCTTTAATCTCCGCTTCTCCCGGAAGGAATACGAGCACATCTCCTTTTTCTTCCGCTTTATGTGCCTCTCTTATAATAGAACATATTTTTCCGTAATATTCTTCACTGTTATCTTTCTCCAGGCGTAGTGGCATATATTTTACTTCAACAGGGAAAGGATTACCGGAAATCGATATAATCGGAGCATTATCAAAGAATTGAGAGAACGAGGACGTATTTATCGTTGCACTCGATATTATGACTTTAAGTTCCGGCCTCAGGGGAATGATTTCCTTTAAGAGTCCAAGTATGAAGTCAATATTAAGGCTCCTCTCGTGGGCTTCATCGACCATTATCACAGAGTAGCGCGAGAGAGTCTCATCTGCCTTCACTTCCTGTAGAATTATACCGTCAGTCATTATTTTGATACGCGTTGTACTATCCGTCGTGTCTGCAAAACGCATTGTGTAGCCACAGAAGGAACCCTCGTCGCCGATTTGTTTCTTAATAAATTCCGAAACGCTTACAGCTGCAATACGTCTCGGCTGCGTTATTCCAATTATTCCTTTTTCTGCGTATCCTGCATCATTTAAAATTAATGGAATCTGCGTTGTCTTTCCGCTTCCTGTGGGGCTTTCTACAATAATGACCTGGTTATTCTCTAGAGAGGAGAGTATCTGTTCTCTACTTCTATATACTGGAAGTGCTTTGTAGTCTATCACGCTTTAATTCTCTCTATTACGTCCTCGCATGTCAGGTTATCTACACTTTCTCTTGTTTTCTGGTCTCTGAGAGTGATGGTGTCTCCAACTGTGATAAGAAATGGAATATTCGTCTTATCTAGATAGTCATAGACTTTCTTCATCTTTGCTTCTCCGATTAGATAGACATCGGCTCTTATTCCGTTCTTTCTTAGCTCTCTGGCAGTATTCTCTGCCTTCACTAGCTTTTCTTCTGGATAAATTATTAAACAATCACTGCTTTCAGTTGCACTTAAGAGTGGACTCTTCAATTCTTCGAGCGCAGCAATGAGCCTATCTAGTCCTATTGAAGAACCAACTCCAGGGAGGTTTTCCTTTGTGTAGAGAGAGGCAAGGTTATTGTAGCGACCACCGGAACATACTGAGCCGATTTCTTCGGCTCCAGTGAGGAATGTCTCATAGACAATTCCTGTGTAATAATCCAGTCCTCTTGTGATTGATGGATCGAGAAGGAAATGGCTCTCTAGCCCAGTTTTTGAGAGAAGATCGTAAAGATCTCTTAATCTTCTCGAACTCTCGTTTTCTCCTCCCGAGAGTAAGACAAGCCTATCAAGTGTGGAAGAAAATGAAGGAGAGTTGTCCCCAGAGGTTATGTAATCGAGTATGAGGGAGGCTTTTTCTTCAGAAGCTGTAATAGTGGACAATAATTTTAATACTTCTTCCTTTCCAATTTTTCTCAGTTTATCGACTGCGCGCAGAATCTCAACACTGTTTTCCTGCATTTCGATTTTTTCCAAGAATGTGTTGAAGAGTCCCCTGTGTGAAAGATGGAAGGAGTAGTTCTCAATTCCGAGTGATGAGAAAGAGTAATCCATCATGGATAGTATTTCGTAGTCGGCATTTACATTGTCGACTCCTACGATATCGAAATCACATTGGAAGAATTCACGGTATCTACCTTTTTGTGGTTTTTCTCCACGCCAGACTTTGTTTATATGATATCTCTTGAAGGGGAGTGGAAGTTCTGCATAGTGGGATGCCATGAAGCGTGCAAACGGAACTGTAAGATCAAAGCGCATTGCAACTTCTCTCTGTCCGTTATCTAGAAAATGGAAGACCTGTTTATCTGTCTCTCCACCTCCTTTCCCAAGTAGAACAGATGAGTACTCCAATACGGGAGTGTCGATTGGAACGAAGCCGTAGCTAAGAAACCCTTTCTCGAGTGTGAGCATTATGCGTCTCTTTGCTATTTCGTCTTTCGGAAGGCTGTCTCTGAAGCCTTTTAAAATTACCGGTTCTATCATAAATATCTCCAACAATGACAGTTTACACTTTTCTTCTTCTTTTTTCAGCTATCTTGTTAACATCATCAAATCTAATTAAGATAAATAGACGTGTTTGTTAGATACAAGACAAATGAGAAGGGGAAAAGCGTCCCCGTCTGCAAAATATATACATCTAAAGAGCATCCAGTGAGAAATAGTATGATCGACAGGGATGCACTCTGGGCAATACGTAAGATTCAAGCCTCATCAGGAGAGGCCTACATTGTTGGTGGCGCTATCCGCGATATTCTTCTGGGTAACACGCCCAAGGATTTTGACATAGGCACTTCCCTCAGCCCCAGGCAAGTGCAGAGGCTTTTCTGGAATAGTAGAATCATTGGAAAGCGCTTTCGTATAGTTCATCTCTTTTTTGGGTCTAAGATTATTGAGGTTACTACTTTTCGTAGTGACGAGGAGAACTTCGAAGACGGCAACAACAATATATACGGCACGATTGAACAAGATGCTAGAAGACGAGACTATTCAATAAACAGCCTCTACTACAATCCAAGAACTTGTGAGATTTTGGATTTCTCATCAAGTATGGAGGACTTCGAAAAGAAAAGGATAAGGAGTCTCATTCCTCTTTCATATTCCTTTTCAGAAGATCCTGTAAGAATGCTCAGAGCTGTGAAATATAAGTGTACGACAGGTTTCTCGATGACTTTTCTTTTGAGACTTGCCATTCGCCGTAATGCCCAGAATCTCCAGCTTTGCTCTACAAGTAGGCTTACCGACGAAACGGTTAAAATTCTTGCCTCTGGGCATAGCAAAGAAATTATCCACGAGCTCTATAAATATGGACTTCTGCAGTACATTCTTCCAATGTATGCGGTGCACTCTGAACTCCCTTTCACTATGAAAAGTCTTGCCGCTCTTGATGAGATAGTGTTATCGAATAAGGAAAAAGGCCTCGTCTCCCCAGACAAGGCAACAATGTTTTACTATATGATACGCTCTGCGATCATAGTCGACAGAAGTAATCTTACAAAGTGGGATGAAATATCAAAAGACGCATTCAGACAGGCCAAGGTTATGCTTAGTCCCATCACTCCTTCGAATGCCGATTTAGAGAAAGCTGTGACGCTTGTTCTTGAATATAATGGAATCAAGAACAGAAAGAAAATCAAGGAGAAGAAAGCTCCCGTGAAAGTAGCAAAAGCGGTAAAACACAAAAGAAAGAAAACGGGAAAGAAGAAAAGTAGCGAGAATAATACAGTTAAGCCTCTTTAACCCCATTCTTCAATTTCAATAGAAACACTCTTTACCATGATTGAACCGAATTTTTCCAGGCAGTCCCCTACATATTGCTGTAGGTCAGATATTGTTGATGGGATATAGTGACGCGGAGGAAGGAGGATTGTGATGGAAATTGAATAGGTTCTGTCGCTGTTTCTGACACCTTTAACCTTCTTTACTCTCATCATAGGATCGAACTCCCCAATCGAGTGCTTTATCATTTGCTGTAGTGCCGGTTCCCCGATAGGCTCTTCTTGTGGCTTTGAGAATTCAGGCTTTACTATGGTCTTCTCATTCACCTTCTTTTTGTTTCTTTTTCTATTTCCAAGTTTGACACGTACCGAATCGAATACGATTCCAGGCGCCGAACGCGTAATCTCAATAGGGGGAACGGGGATGATATGTTTTCCTTCCATGAAGCGTATATGCATTGCAGTCTCGATATCGTCTTGAGATGATACATCTTCAATATGGATGATTTTGCCTGGCTTAGGAAGATCGAGACGCAAAGCGATTTTATCAACCATCTTCTCGCTTGTTCCGATTATGAGGATCTTTCTTGTGTTCTCTCTCAAAAGTGCCGATGTTATCGCATTCTTGTCATCGTCGTCATCGAAGAGGGCCGCTTTTACAGCCCCCATGAAGTTAGGAGCCTCTTTTGCAGAATGACCTTCGATTATTCTGTCTCCTTTGATTAAGAGCCCGTCATCGATTATTAGCTTTATCTTGTATTTGTCGGCGACCTCTCTAGCGTGATAACTCTTTCCTGTTCCGGAGCGTCCTACAAGACCATATACTGTTATGCCGCGGAAGAACGAGAATGCCTTCTCTTTTAAAACGGCAATCTTTGAATTGATGACGGCGCCGAGTCTCATATTTCCCCTTCTTTCGGAGAGGGAAATGTCAGACGGAATGTCGTTCCTTCTCCTATTACGGAAGATTCTACTCTGACTGTACCTCCATTCTCAAGACATGAGGCCTTAACTATTGCCAATCCCAGTCCTGTTCCTCCGACAGACTGAGAGCGTGACTTATCCACACGGAAGAAGCGCTCGAATATCTTCTCATGATATTCTTTAGGTATTCCTATTCCATTGTCGCGTATATCGATGATGGTATTTCCTTTATCCTCTTGTGTATTGATTATTACCTTTCCACCTTTATTTGAATACTTAATGGCATTGTCAATTAAATTGTAGAGAATCTGGCTGAACATGGAGCGGTTGCATTTTACGTACACATTCTCTCCTGTAAGAAGTAGTGATATATCCTCCTTTGTTGCAATATGAGCCAAACTCTCCATGACAGATGCTGCCATATCTTTGACAGAAAGTACCTCTTTCTCGATTTTTTCTTTGCTTTCATCAAGTTTCGAGAGCCTGATTATATCATCTACAAGAAGACTCATGCGTTTTGTTTCATTATAAATCTGATGTATGAATGACGCCTTATCCTCATCTTTGATTATACCTATCTCCAAGAGCTCTGCACTTCCGAGTATTATGTGAAGGGGAGTCTTCAATTCATGTGATACGTTTGCAGTGAAAGTTCTTCTATCTGCCTCTAAAGCAAGACGCTCTGTTATATCATAAAGGAGGATTGCAACTCCGTTATATTTTCCGTCAGGAAGGAGAATGTGCTCTGTCTCTACTTGGTAAGCCTTCGATTGATGATAAATGACGGCCTTTTGAGGGTGTGATTTAATTGTATTGTCGACGATTTCCTTGAGCGTGTTGTCAAAGATATCTATATAATTAGTCCCTTCTGGGTTATTTTCGAGTTCGAGTATTTTGATAGCAGATCTATTTATGTAAGAAATGGTTTTGTCGGCTTCAATGAATATCATACCCTCAAGGAGTGCTTCCGATATCGTGCGAAAGCGTGTTTGTTCTTCATAGAGTTTCTTCTCCTGCTGTGAAATGCTCTCTTTCTGTTCCGATATCTTGTTAATCAGAGGAAGGATCTCCTTGTATTTCTTTGCATGTATCTCTGACGGTTCCTCTACATCTATTTCGTTGAGAGGAAGGACAATTATGTAGGAAATGAGACGAGCGAGAAATGAAGAGAGAAGTACAGATACAAGTATTATGTATAGTAGCTCAAGTCTCATGTCGTTCAACGTGTCACCAAATGTTCTGAGAGTAGTTGATGCTACAAGAACCGTCCCGTCCAATGTGCTGATTCCCGCAAGAACTAGGTTGCCGAATAGAAAAGAAGTGCTTGTGCTTACAATTGTCTCCTTTTCCTTCTTCACATCCTCTAAAAATTGAGTTATGGCATTCTTATCTGTCACAAGATACCATGAATCTTCAAATTCATGGTTTAGAATCTCTCCTTCAGGTGAGAGCAATGTTATATTATAATCCTCTGTCTCGAAGGTATCGATGAATGACGAACCAAGTTCTTTATAAGTGTAGTAGAGAACCTCAAGAAGATCTTTGACCTTTGTCTCCTGTCTTTTTCCTATTATGTTTGTTGTCGCCTGTATTGTAAGTATTACGGAGAAGAAGGCAACAATTAAGAGGGCGACTAAAACGTAGAGTGTAATTCGCCGTGTCATCTCTAGTGAAGCTCACGAATTCTGTACCCGACGCCGCGGATAGTCTCTATATAATGGCCTGCTGGATTGATTTTTGTTCTGAGTGTTGCAACATGAACATCAACTGTTCTCGTCTCTCCTATATTGTTTATCCCCCAGATGGATTTCATTAACTCCTTTCTTGAGAATGTTTTTCCGGGTTCTTTCAAAAGTAGATATAGCAGTTCATATTCCTTTCCGGTCAATTTAACATTCTCTCCGCTTACAGTTACAGTGTGGGTTGCACTGTCGAGAGTGAGAGGACCCAGGTAATAGACCTTCTTTTGTGTTCTATTTTCACAACGCCTCAAAACGGCTTTAACTCGGCTGACCATTTCCATCATGCCGAAGGGCTTTGCTAAATAATCGTCCGCACCACTGTCCAGTCCGAGCACCTTGTCATATTCAGTTCCTCGGGCAGTTGCAATTATCACAGGAATGTTGTCGGTTTCCCTGTTGCTCTTGAGAGCTCTCAAGACATCAAGTCCATCTTCCTGTGGTAGATTGAGATCCAGCATAATCAGCTGGGGCTTTCTCTCTTTAAGTTTTTCCCATAGAGCAGTGCCTGAAACAACCCCCTCTGCCTCATAGCCGGATGCCATGAGAGTATAGACCATCATGTTCCTTATAGCTGCTTCATCTTCAACACAATAAACCACTTTTAGTAATCTCCTCTCATATTTTAACGGCTAGCTTCTCTTTATTTCAATACTGGTTTGAAAAACTATGCTCCAACCGGGGCAACGCCTATTAGTAGTAGCCATGCCAGGCCGTAGTAGGCGATGACAGCTGCAAGGTCGTTCATCGTAGTGATGAGCGGTCCTGAGGCCACTGCCGGGTCTATATGAACCTTCTTGAAGACTATTGGTATGATTGTTCCCATTAGCGTAGATACTGTCATGGCGAGTATAAGTGCCAGTCCTGTACAGGATGATATGCTGAAGGCATACATAAGATCATTTGCCTTGAAAAGATAGATGAAGAGTCCTATGACAATGGAGCAAATAATGCCCATGATGACACCATTGAAAAAACCTACTCTTGTCTCCTTCCATACAAGCTTCATGAGTTCCTTAAATGTCAGATCATCACTTGTAAGGACTCGGATTGTAACGGCGAGGGATTGCGTTCCGCTGTTACCTGCCATATCGAGTACGAGGGATTGGAATGAGATCAATATTGCTATCTGGGACGCAATTTGCGTAAAGAAACTCACCACTGTAGATACTCCTATACCCAGAAAGAGAAGAATCGTCAGCCACGGCAGTCTCTTCTTTACTGATGTCAATACGGAGCCGGAGAGGTCCTCTTCGTCACCGAGAGAAGCAAATTTTGCATAGTCATCTCTCATTGAGTCGTCTATGAGCTCCATCATGTCCTGGCTGGTGATGACCCCGATGAGTTTGTTAGTTGAATCAAGTACTGGAATTGAGTCCTCTGCATAGTCTTTGAGCTTATTAACGGTGTCATCTATATTTTCGTGTGCATATACATATGGATAACTGGTGGAGACTATGTCGTCTATTGTCTGCCCTTCCCTTGCTCTGATGAGGTCTTTAAGGTCGATTGCTCCATAATAGAGTTGATCGTTCCCGACAACATATATTGTCTGTATATTGTCATTTTCGGCAGCCTGGTCGATGAGTTCCTTCATCGCCTCTTTGATTGTAAGACCGTTTTTTATCTCGACGAAGTTTGTGCTCATCTTCGAGCCTATTTCGTCGTCATCGAATGATGCGATAAGTGCAATATCGTGCTTCGTCTCGTCGTCCAAAAATTCGATGAGTGTGTTCCTTTCTCCCTTAGGGACGCTCTTGAGATATTCTTGGGCCTTATCTGATTCCATTGAACTCAGGACTGCAATCCTTTTCTTAACGCTCAATTCATTTAGGTATGGGGCTGCATTCTCTATATATTCAAGAATGTTTGCCAGACTTTCTGCATCAAGAATTCGATAGACCTTCGCCCTGTCCTCGGGTGAGAGGTTCTCTAATGCCTCGGCTATATCGTTATCATGATAGTCGGATAATTTTTCCTTCAGTGCCATTGGGGAGATGTTGCTTTTTACTATCTCCTCAAGCTCCTCAACATAATTGGGATGCTGTGTCAGCTGTGTATTGTCTTCCATTTCTACTCTCCTTTTTTAGAAGAATGCGAAAGACCAACCTTTAGAGTGCCGTGAAAGACGGCGTTCTACTTGGAGGTATTTCGACTTCTGAACTTTCGGCTTTGTGTTTACCGCTGTTTCCGTCTTCCATTTTCTACTCCTTTACTAATTTTTCATAATTCAATCACATAAGACGAAAGAGTTCTACCCTTAATGCAAAAAAACTCATCGTTTTTACCCTTTCAATGTTAATAAGGTGTGGGAAAAAGTAAAAAAATAAAAAGTTATTTCTTTATCAATAAAGAATTAGCGAAACATTAGCTTTTTAATTCCTTATGCTTAAAAGAAAAGTTTAAAGCAATAATTATTTATCTGAATTAAGGCCCGATTTGCGTTTTATAGCACGTTGGTTTAGGATTTAAAATAGTGTGAATAAGGAGGATGTAGTGTTAAAAGGAACTACTTTCAAGAAGGGAGGCATACACCCTTTGGACAAGAAAGAACTGTCTAAAGGAAGTAAAATAGAAAGGCTTCCCGTTCCGAGTGAGCTAATGGTATCACTCTCACAGAGTATTGGTGCCCCCGCTGTGGCTGTTGTAGAAAAAGGGGACAAGGTTGTCCGCGGCCAGATGATAGGAGAAGGTGAGGCTTTTGTTTCTGCATCGGTTCATTCTCCTGTAAACGGTACTGTCAAAGAGATAAAAAAGGTTACTCTTTCAAGCGGGCAAATGGCAGATGCTGTTGTAATAGTATCTGATGAAGAGCAGCCTGTATCCTTTACAGAACGCTTTGATTGGACAGAAAAGGATAAGGACGAATTAAGGGATATCGTCAAAAAAAGTGGCATCGTTGGAATGGGAGGAGCTACCTTTCCTACCAGCGTTAAATTCGCCGTCAACGATAGAAAAGTTGAATATCTTGTAATTAACGCAGTCGAATGTGAGCCGTACCTGACGTGTGACTACCGTCTTCTTTTAGAGAGGCCGGAGGCTGTTATCGAAGGAACGAAAATCGTTGCAAAGATACTTTCTCCTGAAAAAATTTATATAGCTATCGAGGAGAATAAAGAAGATGCAGCACTCATAATAGAGGAAAAGGCTCGCCAGATGGGGCTTGAATGCACCGTTGCTCTTATGAAAATGAAGTATCCTCAGGGAGACGAGAAACAGCTTCTTGCAGCCCTAACAGGGCGTGAAATTCCTTCCGGTAAACTTCCACTTGATATCGGAGCAATTGTATGCAGTGCATCTTCGATAAATGCAATTTATGAGGCTGTTGTATATCATAAGCCATTATATGAAAGAATCGTTACTGTCACAGGAGAGTGTATCCGGGAGCCTAAGAACCTCATAGTCCCGTTCGGAACATCATTTGAAACACTCTTCGATTATTGTAAGGGCGATAGAGAGCAGGCTAACGAGTTCATTGCCGGTGGACCTATGATGGGATTCGATATGCCGGATCTGAGTATGCCGACGACGAAGGGCAATAATGGACTGGTCGCTCTACACTCAGAGAAGAAGAAGCATATATTCCCGTGCATGCATTGTGGAAAGTGTGCTCAACATTGTCCAATGAAACTTACGCCAAATAATATGTACCACTATATTAAGAATGGTATGTATAAAGAAGCACTTGATTTAGGTCTTATGGACTGTAAGGAGTGTGGATGCTGTGCCTACTCCTGTCCGTCGGGATTGGATCTTGTACAGGCTTTCAAACTAGGAAAGAAAATGGGGAGGAATTTAAAATGATTAAGGTTAAGGTAAGTCCTCACCTTCACGATACCCTTACAACCGACAAGGCGATGCTCTATGTCGTTATAGCTTTGCTGCCGTCAGCTTTGTGGGGAGTTGTTATGTTCGGCTTTAGAGCGCTTCTTGTTCTTCTCCTTTCGATAGGTTCATCGCTTCTTACCGAATATTTGTTGAATAAGATAAGTCATGAGGACACTCTCATGGACGGCTCTGCTCTTCTAACGGGGCTTCTTGTGGGAATGAACCTCTCATCCACCGTTCCCTTCTATGTTCCGATTATAGCCTCGGCATTCGCAATAGGAGTTTGTAAGTGGACATTTGGAGGACTCGGATGCAATTGGGCTAACCCAGCAATTGCAGGGCGTGCATTCGTTTTCTTCTCATTCTCTTCACAAATGTCTTCATTCACTCTTCCATGGGTCTTCAAGAATGCTGCCGAACTCAGTGCCGGTTCTACGCCGCTCTCTGCTCTCAAGATGGAACTCGGCTCCACTCTTACTTCTTATGAGATACTCTCTTCTTCAGGATATCCTATGACAGAATTTGCACGTAAGAGTGCATCTGTTCTCAATATGAATCCATATGTGATTGACGAGTTCTTCGGCTTTGCATCCGGTTCGATTGGAGAGCTGAGTGCGCTATTACTGATCTTAGGAGGAATCTTCCTCATTCTAAAGAGAGTCATTACCTGGTATGTACCGGTATTCTTTATCGGTTCATTTGCACTTCTTACATGGGTATTTGGAGGCTTAGCTAATGGAACGGGGCTCTTTTCAGGAGAGGTCTTGATGAGTGTTTTCTCCGGTGGTCTTCTCCTCGGTGCAATTTTTATGGCAACGGATTGGGTAACAAGCCCCAATACACCTAAGGGTGAAATAATTTATGCCTTCGGATGTGGCTTCTTTACATTCATAATTCGTTACTTCGGATCTCTTCCGGAGGGTGTATCTCTTGCAATTTTATTGATGAATATGGTGACACCTACAATCGACAAATATGTGAAGAGAAAGAAGTTCGGATATACGAAACCTGTAAAGGCTATAGAGGAGGCACAGAAATGAAGACTATTCTAAGAACAGGATTGGTTCTCTTCTCAATTTGTGCCGTATGTGCATTTCTCTGTGCTTGGGTCAATTCATTCACTGCTCCCATAATCGAGGAGAATATAGAAAAGGCAAACAGGGCAGCTCTTGAGTTTGTCAGTGCTGGTCTTGAGATTGGTGATACTGTTACTGTAGAAGGAAATGATACCGTCAAAGAAATGACAACGCTTTATAATGGCGGAAAAATAGAAGGGTATGTACTCCAGCTTAAGGGTAAGGGGTACGGTGGTGAGATAACAATCATTGCCTCATATGACACGAAGGGCGCTCTTATGAAGGCCCAGATGACTGAGGACAGTGAAACTGCAGGACTCGGAAAGAATGCCGAGAACGAATGGTATATGGATCTTTTCACCGGTATGGGAGATACCATTTCCTTCCCAAGCGGAAAGAATGACCTATCTGAGAGCGATAAGGCTCTAATTAACGGTGCTTCATTTACATTTCGGGCAGTCAGTTCGACTCTCAAGAATGGAAGCCTTTACGTCAAGGAGGAGATTTAATATGAGTCAACATATGAAAGAATTGACAAAAGGGCTTTGGAAGGAAAACCCTATATTTATTATAATGCTCGGAATGTGTCCGACTCTTGCTGTCTCTACGCAAGTGTCGAATGCTCTTGGAATGGGTGTTGGAGTCATATTTGTTCTTACAGGATCGAATATCTTCATCAGCGCACTCAAGAAAATAATCCCTGATTCGATAAGAATACCATCATACATTGTCATAATCGCATCTTTCGTTACGATATTGGAGATGGTCATGCATGCCTATCTCCCGGCGCTCTATGAGGCATTAGGAATCTATCTCTCGCTCATAGTTGTTAACTGTATCATTCTCGGAAGAGCTGAGGCGTTTGCAAATAAGAACAGTGTTCTTGACAGTGCTCTCGACGGAATCGGAATGGGATGTGGCTTTACGCTTGCCCTTACGTTCATCGCATTTGTGAGAGAGATTATCGGAAACGGAACGATCACACTCTTTGCTATAGGAGACTGGGATGGAGTAATCAGAATACCTGGCCTTTCATCCTCTCCGATGAGAGTTATCGGAGTAAGTGCCGGAGCACTCCTTGTCATGGGATATCTAAAGGCATTCTTTATCTGGAAACAAGCAAAAGATAGTAAGAAAGGAGAGCAGAAATGAGTTATCTTGGAATTTTAGTGGCATATATATTCGTCAACAACTTTATTCTTGTTAAATTCATGGGGCTCTGTGCATTCATAGGAGTTAGCAAGAATGCCAATTCTGCTATCGGCATGGGAGTTGCTGTAACTTTCGTAACATCGGTTACAAGTATTTTCTGCTGGGTTATATACTACGGCCTTCTCGTTCCGTTTGGACTGGAATACATGAAGACTATTGCATTTATCCTTGCAATCGCTGCTCTTGTACAGTTCGTGGAGATGGTTATCCGCAAGTTCAGTCCTTCTCTATACAAGGCTCTCGGAATCTACCTTCCTCTTATAACAACGAACTGTGCCGTGCTTGGTATTGCAATCATAAATATAGATGAGGGCCATAATCTATTGCAGTCGTTCCTAGCAGGAGCCGCTGCAGGAATAGGCTTCACACTTGCAATTGTATTGATGTCGAATATAAGAGAGAGGCTATCGCTGATGCCTGTGAGAAAGTATTTCAAGGAAGTTCCGATTACATTTATTTCGGCTTCCATTATGGCACTTGCATTCATGGCCTTCGATTCAACATTGTTGATTAACCTTAATCTGGCATAAGGGAGGAGAAAAGATGATTAACATTTTATATGCATTTCTTGTCCTCTCGGTTCTTGGTCTCTTATTGGGAGTAGGACTCTCTATTGCAGAGAAGAAACTTTCTGTGAAGAAGGATGAAAAGCTTGAGGAAATTGAGGCGATAATGCCGGGAGCAAATTGCGGTGGCTGTGGATTTGCAGGATGCTCGGCATATGCAGAGGCAGTTGCACTAGGCCAAGCTCTTCCGGGACTCTGCCAACCCGGAGGCGAAGAGCTGAGCCAGAAGATGAGCTTGATTATGGGCGTTGAGGCTGAGAAGAAAGAAAGGATGGTAGCATTCGTCTTCTGCCAAGGTAATAATCAGATCACAAAGGCTTCCTACGACTATGATGGCATGATGGATTGTAATGCAGCGTCTTTACTCTTTGGTGGAGATAGCGCTTGTAAAGAGGGCTGCCTTAGACTTGGCTCCTGTATGGCTGTCTGTCCTGTCGAGGCAATAGAGCGGTGTGAGGACGGAAGAATTGTGGTCGATAGGGAAAAATGTATCGGCTGCGGTGCTTGCACTCGTTCGTGTCCTAAGGGTACTATTAAGCTTATACCGTACTCTCAGGAGTATGTTGTTGCATGTTCTAACCATCAAAAGGGTGCTGAGACGAAAGCCGTATGCTCTCTTGGTTGTATAGGATGCTCAATATGCTCACTCAAGGTGGAATCGTCTCCATTTGTTGTGGAGAACTTCCTTTCGAGAAATGATTATGGAAAGGACCAGAAGAATGCTGGAGAAGCACTCGAAAAGTGTCCTGTGAAGTGTATTTTGAAACTTTAAGATGAAAGGAGAAGGATATGAAGGTGGCTTTAGGACTATATACTACGCTCTACAGCGCACCTCAATCCCTCTTTGATAAAACCCTTTCTCTTGTCTATGAGCCGATTCTCTCATATCTCTATACTAGAAGTGGAAATCATCTCTTTCTTTATCAATCATCAGAGATGATGAAGTATATCAAGCGTGAGAGGCAGGAGTATAAGACTCTTATTTCCATGTTCATGAAGCGTGGAGATATTGAGCCTCTCACCGGCGTATGGAATGAGAGTGTGCTCTCCCTTCTTCCTCCAAAGGACAGGGCGGGGCAGATTGAAAAACTCACAAGTGAAATTAAACATGATTATGGCATCCTACCTACAAAAGCTTTCTTCTATGGAGAGGTATGGCAAAGCAATTATGTGACGCTTTTGAATAATGTTGGAATCGATAGCGTTGTAATATCTACATATGACGGTAGAACAAACGGCTCTGAGAAGAGTTTTGTTATGAACGAACTAGGTAGAAGGGTGAATATTCTACCTGTGATGGATGATGCCTCATCTGCCACCAGAGAATACTCTGAGGGTAAAATAGGATTCGAGGAATTGCGGCATCGTCTTCTCTCTCTAATACATGACGATAGAGCAGAGGGCATAATACTTCTCAACATTGACCAGCTTGTACGCGGAAGTGTAAGGGAGCAGAAAGCAATTAAGAGCGGTACTGTCGTAATAGATATACTAGAGCGCATATCTACAGCGCACATCTCATCGTTCTCTCCCTCTTCTCCCGGATATCTTACTCAAGGTTGGTATGGCCGAGACAGCATCTTTAGAGAGCCGACAATAAATAGTCTATTTGTAAAGAACAGCCTTTTTAGATACATGTACAACAGATACATAACAATTGTAGAGAATGCTCAGCTTAGGAATAACCGATATCTTAAGAAAGATGTTACAACAGCACTCTTCAATACTTCACTTGGCACTCTCTTTATCTATGACACGGAACTCGCTCCTTTAAGATACAGCGCACATAAAGCCTTCTGGAGCGCTATAATCGAAGCTGAAAATTGTTTTTGGAGAGATACGGAAGGACCAAGTTTGAAGGAGTGGGATTACGAAGAAATAGGTTCTCCTTCATTTATAATGTCCAATAAGACATATCTATGTGTCATTTCTCCAAAAGGCGCTAGCGCTAGTGAATTTGATTATCTTCCTCTTGGAATTAACTTTTTCGATACGCGTCCTAGTATTGATTTATCGTCTCCTTTGAGAAAGTCGTTTGAAGACAGAATTAGAATTAGTGATATAGATTACTCGACAGATGATATGTTATTTCAAAGCGAGTTTTTAGATAAGAAGAGGACAGAGGTTGTGTTGACAGCTTCCGCTTCTGATAAACCATTTTTGATAACGAAAAGGTATAAACTCAAGGCCAATACATTCACACTTGATTCAACACTTACCCCGGCTGGTAAAAAGAAAATAAGTGGGAGTTATTCTATTTCGATTTATCTTTCATTTCCCGATGGAGTACTGCTTCTTCCCGAGCAGCGTATGAATATGGTTGCAACAGGAAGTGTGGAAGCTAAAACAGTAAAATACGGCTCAAGAGAAGCCAATGCTTCTCTCACTATATCATCAACGCAGCCGTTTACTTTAAGAGAAGAGACGGAGAGCGTGAAGGAGATGACTGCACTTGGGATCGAGGATTTTGTTATCTACAAGAAGATCACTTTCATATTTCCTCTTGAATGCGGAGTAGATGAATCGGTAACCTATAGACTTAATATAAGAGATATTTCTAATAAATAAGATAAGGAGTAATGCAATGTTCATTGAAAACAGATCAAAGTTCGAAGATATAAAGGTTGAAGCTTATAATGTATGGAGGCGTCTTTGAATCCTCCGGCACTGAAAACAAAATTAAAGAACTAGAAGAAGAAACAGCTTCTCCTGACTTCTGGAATGATAGCAAAAAGGCAGAGAAGACATTTCAAAAGCTATCTTCTCTTAAGGACAGCTATTATCCATGGAAGGAAATCATCGGTGAAATCGATGATTTGGGAGAGCTTATCGAATTATATAGAAACGAAGAAGACGAGGATCTTAGAATGGAGCTTGAGAAGCAGATAGATGATCTTGAGAGCCGTTTTAAACCTCTGAAGGTAAAAACTTTGCTTGATGGCAAATTCGATAAGAACAATCTCTATCTTTCAGTCCATGCCGGTGCTGGCGGAACGGAAGCTTCAGATTGGGCGAGCATGCTCATGAGAATGTACATACGTTGGTGTGAGCGTCACGGCTTTAAGTGCGAAATTTTGGACGAGGAAGAAAACGAGGGCGGTATTAAATCGGTGACGATGCTTGTCAGTGGGGATTATGCATTCGGGTATCTTAAGGGAGAGGCCGGGGTACATCGTCTTGTTAGAATTTCACCCTTTGATGCTGCAAAGCGTAGGCACACTTCATTTGCGAGCGTCTATGCATCTGCTGAAGTCGATGATGATATAGAAATAGAGATAAAACCGGAGGACTACAGACTCGATACATACCGCGCTGGAGGAGCCGGCGGGCAGCATGTCAATAAAACCGACAGCGCAGTCAGAATTACACACTACGCAACAGGTATTGTTGTACAGTGCCAGAACGAGCGAAGCCAGTACATGAATAAAGATGTCGCCTTCAAGATGCTTAGAGCTAAACTCTATGAGTATTATCAGAAGGAGAAGGAGAAAGAGAAAGAGGCTAATGCCATAGCGAAACAAGATATTGCTTGGGGAAGCCAGATTCGATCCTATGTCTTCCAGCCTTATACAATGGTGAAAGATCATCGCACTAACTACAGTACAGGCAATATAAGTGCTGTTATGGATGGAGAGATTGATGATTTCATTGAGAGTTATCTCCACTTTGTTAAAGAGAGCTAAGACATTTTTTGTCTTAGTCCTCTTCATTTTGTTTACTCCATTTTTCCTTTCTGCAGAGAGCTTTACTTGCCTTGTCCAGGGAGAGAGTGAGAGTTATGTCTCGCTTCTCGAGAATGTGCTTTCATCTTTCTCTTCTGTCTCGAGTAGTAAAGCACTAGAGCTAAGAGAAAAGAGACGAAATGAAGAGAGTTGGAAAAACGATATAAAATCTAAAACAAGTGAAAGTAAAAACGAGAAATGGAGTGAGAAGAATGAGGAGAGCGTTACTCATTATACAACACTCGATCTTGAAATAGTGGACGTAGATCTTTCGCTCTATTCGGAGTTCCTCTCCACATGTGACAAGGATGCATATGAATATCTTATGAGAAATAATAGTCTTGATGCACTATTCTATGTTCAAGCCTATCAAGATGAGAGTTCAGAGTTCATTAATCTCTTTTTCAATGGTGAACTTATTCGTAGTGCATGGTACAACACCTTATTAAGAGAAAGTGAAGAGAGTGCTCTGTATTCTCTTCTTGAAGAAATACTGCTTTCTCCAGAGTGGGGAGTCTACACTGTCACATTAACTCCAGAGGACGCAACGCTCCTATTAGATGGAGAGACACTTTTATCTGATAAAAGATACCTTATTCTCAAAGAGGGAACGCATACATTCTCTCTCTCTTCATATGGTTATAAAAGCTGCATTTATACATACAATTTAACTCGCGATACGAGAGAGCTTAACCTAACTCTCGAAAAAGATGAAACCTACGACCTTTTTCTTACAACTTATCCATTTGAAAGCGAGATTTATTTTAATGGTATAAAGAAGGAAAGTAAGCTCATAGAGGACATATATAATCCTTATTCGATAACACTTATTTCATCTCTCTTCAGCCTTTACTCTTACCAGGAGAGAAGAAGAAGCGACCATATTACGCTGTATCTCTCCCCGTCTTGGATGGCATCCTCTTCGCTTATGGAGGATAAGAAGGCGTCATTTTATTCTTCTCTCTTCTATCTTCTCCTATCTTTTGGAGGATATACTGCCTCTGAGGCTATTACAAACTACTATTCTGAGAATATCGGCTCGATAACCAAGGTTGTTTTTACAGGCTGTACAGTAGTATCATTAATAGAGTTAATACAAAGTGCAGTTGATTACTATAATGCGGCCCAGATGGGGTTATAAGGGAAAAATATGGGACTCTTTTCTAAATTCAGTGAAAAAATAAAGAATCTTTTCTCGTCAGGGAAAATGGATGAGGCTTTCTTCGAGAATCTTGAGGACACTCTTATTGAGGGCGACTTGGGAGCTAGGCTTACCGAGGAAATCGTCGATACATTGAGAAAGGAAGTCAAAGAGAACAAAATCAAAGATACAAAAGAGATGCAATCCATGATGAAGGATCTCCTCTCTCCATACGTCAATGCGTGTTCTACAGAACTCGGCTCTTCAACAAATGTATTTATGATCCTTGGTGTAAACGGGGTTGGAAAAACCACAAGCATCGCCAAAATGGGTGCATGGTATAGAGAAAAGGGGAAGAAGGTACTACTAGCAGCTGCAGATACATTCCGTGCTGCGGCCGTAGACCAATTGGATATACACGCTGAGAGATTGGGAATGAGAATTGTCAAACAGCAAACGGGTTCGGACCCCGGGGCTGTAGTATTTGATGCTCTTACATCTGCACTCGCACAGAATGATGATTTGGTGCTAATAGACACAGCGGGAAGAATGCATAACAAGGATTCTCTAATGCGTGAACTTATGAAGATTGACAAAATCGTGAAAGCAAAAGGCATTAAGGATGAGAACTATAAGAAGTTCCTCGTCATAGATGCAACAACGGGACAGAATGGAGTATCACAAGCAAGTCTTTTTAATGCTGCTGTTTCTCTTGATGGAATCATACTTACTAAATATGATTCTGCAGCCAAAGGGGGCGCTCTTGTGCAGATAGGAAAGACTCTCTCTCTTCCGATTCTCTTTGTAGGAACAGGTGAAAAATATACCGACCTTCATCCTTTCGATAAAGATGAGTATCTTGATGCACTTATAGGTATGGAGAAATAGAAATTGAAGAGGACCTTTTTCTTTGTCGTCTTTTTTCTTTTTTCCTTGTTGGGTCTCTTTGCAACTAGTTACATTTCAAATGAGCTTGGGCAGAAGAAGGAAGAGACAGAGGATAATAAAAGAGGTTGGGTACTCGTAGAGGATGAGAAAAGTGAGACCCTCTATTATAACGGAGAAGTAGTTGAGACAAAAATAACGACAGATAGCCTCATTACAAAAATAAGGGGGACGAGAGAGGAGAGAATCTTCCTTGATGGAGAGGGAAAAATCGAGCGACGCATAATCAATGACGGCGAAAACGAAAAGGAATATAACTACATCTATAGAGAGAAAATTCTCTCCGGATACAATTACTCTTTGAACGGAGTTCTGATAGAACGCATAGATTATTTTACGACAGATGACGGAAGTTTGGTCTATTACTCTGTCAATGATGACGGCGTATATATAAGTGATAACTTCTTTGTCCGTTCGTCCGGAGAGGCGGTCGCTATTACGGAATATAATAATAGTGAGAATGAGAGGGTCTCTCTTCTGGGCGGTGGATACAGTGAAAAAGACGGAGAGAATACTTTGTATTACGACTCTTTCGGGCGCCTCCGGAGAGAAGAATCATCATCAGAGTCTATAGAATGCGTTTACAGCAATGATGGAGAACTTATTGAGACTAGGACAAGTAACGATGATGGAGTTATTGTCACATCATATATAGATGATAAGGTCACCACACGATATGACAAAGAAGGAAATAAAATAAGCGAGAGACGCACTTTAGAAAACGGAGAGATAGAAGAGGTACGCTTTAGTGAGGGGGAGGCTAAGTACATCTTTATATATGACAGAGACGGTAAGAGAATAAAGGAGGTGAAAGCGCTGTGATTTTCTTTCTTTCATATCACTATGCATTCCCCCGTAAGAGAGCAATGAGAAGTAGAGCACTGAGGATAATGCTTACAGTAGCACTAAGTCTTGTTGTTGTTATTGTTGTCATGTCGATTATGAATTTTCTCCAAACATCACGTTTTGACGCCATACGTGAAGTAAGATCCTTTGATTACACTCTAGACGGTGACGCTAAAAAAGAGATAAAGAGCATTCTTCCAGAGAGTAATGTATTTACATACGGAATGGGGGAAGCGATCTCTTCTTCTGGCTCATACCTTGTAAGGTATATGGATGATGACTATGACGGAGGGATTTCTCTCTATCTAGGGGATAAATCATCTCTTCTTGTTCCACTTTCCTTTTATCGAAAGAATGGAAGCGGAGAAGTAACGCTATATATGCTGAAAAGCGGCAATAGGGTAACAACACTTAAAGATATAAATTATAGGATAAGCGGAATTTATTATACCTCACTCGGAACGGAATTTGATGATACCATGCTATTTCTTCCTATGTCCGAAGCTGATGAAAATGTGGTTATTAAGACAGCAATTAAGGGAATAACTCAAGAAGAGGCAGCACTTCTCAAAGAAATGGGCTATCAACTAGTCTCCTGGAAGGATGCGGAAAAGAGCCTCTATGGAGCTTTTCTTGTTGAAAAGGCCTTGATGTATGCTTTGTTATCGCTACTATTTATAATTATTGCCGTTTCTACAAAAAGCAGTGTCGTCTTCTTCTCGAATGAAAGGATATCAGAGATGGCCGAACTCGAGATTCTGGGTATGGAGAAGAGAAAAGTAAGGTGGATATCGACTCTTTCATTTCTTATAGTACTCGCCTCTGGCGTTATGATATCTCTAATTAGCGGCAGCCTGGTACTATTTGCTCTCGAGCGTTTCTCTGCTTCTTCTTCAATGATATTGAATATGACACTTTCCATTCCATGGGGAGGTTTTTTCTTCTTCACCACATTTATGGTTGCAATTACCCTTATCTTTACAAAGATGGAAAATTGTAGGCGGGAGAAGAGACAATTGAATGAGGTGATACACAATGAGTGAATTATTGAGAATGGAGAATATAACAAAGTCGTTTCCGTCTGCAAATGGAGGGGAAAGACTAGAGATACTAAAAGATATAAATTTGACTCTACATGGGTGTGAGAGTATATCAATTACTGGTCGTAGTGGAAGCGGAAAGTCAACACTTCTTAGTATTGCCGCACTTCTTTCTCTCCCGACAAGTGGAAATATTTACTACTCCGGTTCTCCTGTTGAGGAATTTTCGGACTCTTCCCTTTCTTCATTGAGAAATAAATATATGGGATTTATTTTCCAGAATTCGATGCTTCTTGAAGATTTTACTGCAAGGGAGAATGTTGCAATGCCTCTTCTTATAAGGGGCGTGAAGAAAAAAGAGGCATTCCAAAAGGCTGATTATTACCTTTCTCTTGTTGATATGACATCACGCTTATTCTTCCTTCCCTCCGTTCTCAGTGGTGGGGAGAGACAGCGGGTAGCAATCGCACGTGCTCTCTCTCCTGAGTGCTCTATTATATTTGCAGATGAGCCGACGGGGAGCCTAGACGAAGAGACAAGTCTTGTAATTGAGAATCTTTTATATGATGTTGTGAAGAGAGAAAAGAGGGGACTTATTGTTGTTACACACAATACTTCTTTTGCCTCTAGGGCCGATAGGAAATATACACTCATGGGGGGAGTCCTCTATGAAAAATGACGGGATTCGACTCTATGTAAGGCGTAAGTGCGGAAGTGGAAAAGATATAAGATATATTCTCTCGCATTTCTTGCCGTCTCTAATCGTCTTTCTTATTGTCATGACACTTACCTTTGTTATGATTTTTATATCTTCCATGACCGAGGCGATAGACAGAATGATAGAAAATTTAGGCTCAGGAAGCATTACAACGAGTCAATATGTCGATGTCTCAAAGTATAAGGGAGCATTAATTGATGAAGTGAAGGAGGCTGATGGTATACTTTACACTTCAAATGGAAAGAGTCTTGTACATCTAAAAGGTGTCGACATAGATTCATACTTCTCCCCGGAGCGTAAAGATGCTCTTAAGCTCTCACTTTCCGACTCAAGCTATACAAATGAAATAATCGTCTCTTCAACTCTTGCGTCTAGTCTTTCTCTTGATAAAGGGAGTCGTATGACACTCCTATTATATGAGACTGATAATGAGAGGGCACGGCCGGTTCTTGTTACTGTTAGTGGTATATATTCTTCAGGATATGCAGAACTCGATAGATACCTTGCTTTTGTCGATATTTCTCTTGTGGATGGAGAGACAAGCTATGAGATTCTTCTTGATAAGAACGAGAATGTAGAGAAGGTTCTCCATTCATTGTGGAATAGTGGTGTTTATGCCGTATCATACAAGGATAAGTATTCATCCTTATGCTCTAATGTCGATCAATCCATTATGATACTTAATGTAATATTGGTTTTTGTCGCCGTTCTTGCCGCATTCTTCAGTGCTGATATAGCACATGTATACACAGTGAGAGACCGCCGCGATATAGCACTATTACGCCTTATGGGAATGAGAGAGAAAAATGTGAGAGTGATATATAGGAAGATGACAATACTAAGTGTTGCTGTATCGACTCTGCTGGGTGTTCTATTTGGTTCTCTCCTTTCTCTTCTATCGCCACATATAATCAATTTTGTTGCTATGAAGGAGCCTGAAATGATTGAGTATTACATATCTTCATTTACTCTTTCGTATCCATATTCCTCGATATTGATTATGGTTGCTCTTATGCTTTTGTGTTCTTCTATTACTCTTAGAATTGAACTCTGGAGAACAAGGAACAAAGAACTCTATAAAGAGATAAAGTAAGAGTAATGGAATTTTTTCTCTCTCTGTTGTAGTCTTAGTCTATGAGCCTAGAGGTCTTTTCTCTCGGAACGAGTGGAATGATGCCACTTCCGGGAAGATTTCTCACCTCATGTCTTGTCAGGCGTGAAGGTGAACTGTTTTTATTTGATTGTGGAGAGGGAACGCAGGTATCCCTAAAGATGCTTAACCTAAAATGGAAGAAAATAAGTGCGGTTTTTATCTCCCATATGCATGCAGATCATGTGACAGGACTTCCCGGGTTATTGATGCTCTCTAGCCAAGTTGACAGAGAGGAACCTTTATATATATACGGCCCGGAAAGGCTGGGAGACTATATAGAGTCATCGAGAAGAATCCTCGATATGTATATAAACTACGAGATTATATTTGTCCCGGTAAAAGACGGATGCATACATAATGGAAAAGATTTCAGAATTGAAGCTTTTTCCCTCAGGCACACAAAGCCCTGCTTCGGGTATTCTCTCATAGAAGACAAAAGAAAAGGAGAGTTTCATCCTGAGAAGGCTATAGCTCTTGGAGTTCCTAAGGGTCCTCTTTTTGGAGAGCTCCAGAGGGGAAATGATGTTATTCTTCCGTCCGGACTCGTAGTAAAAAGTGCAGATGTCGTTGGAGACAAAAGAAAGGGGAGAAAGTTCAGCTATATTACAGACACATTGTATTTTCCTGAGATATCTTCATTTGTGAAGGATTCAGATATCCTCTTTTGTGAGGGCATGTTCGAAGAAGCTCTTCATGAGAGTGCTGAAGAAAAGAAACATATGACGGCATTTGAGGCTGCGCTAATTGCAAGAGATGGAAATTGTGGAAAATTGTGTCTTCAGCATTATTCACCACGCTATCAGGATTGGGAACTCAAGAAACTATTAAAAGAAGCTCAAGATATCTTTCCGGAGACTGTGTTGACTCGAGATCGCATGTCGTTTGATATACCTCTCAAGGATTAATCTACTAGCCATATAATCCTTGATGAAAAAGGGATACTTCTTTACATCTACAGTAGGCCAAGCTCTAATATTTTAAGCTTCTGTATAGAGATTTGAGATAACATATTCTTTTGAGAAGAAATGATAGGCATAAATAAAACGGCATATTTCTATGCCGTACTATTAAGAGCGACTCTTTTCTATCATGCTCTCGGCTGTGCTTGATTTCTCCATTTCGATAATAGAAGCACCTAGTAGCTTGGCCTTTCTCAATATATCCTTACTTCTTGTGTAAGGAAGAATGACGTAAGTAAAGCCACAATCGGTGAACGAAGGAGAATCAAATGATTCCTCAATGCTCTTTTCGTCGGCATTTTTGACTGCAACGAGTGAGAGAGGATATCCACTCGCTTTTGCTTCATTGATTTCCTCTTCAAGTGCTTCTTTGAATGTAAGATAAATTTCTTCGCTCTTCTCTGCTGCCTTTTCTACAGGTTTCTCTACAATAACTTCCTCAGACGGGTTAGACACAGGAACTTCTTTGATAACTTCAATCGGAACTTCTTTTACGATTTCCTTGACAACTTCAACAGGAACTTCCTTGACAACTTCAACTTCAACAGGAACTTCTCTTATAACTTCAACAGGAACCTCTCTTACGACTTCTTTGATAACTTCAACCGGGACTTCCTTTATAACTTCTCTTACGGCAGTCTCTTTTTTTGTAATATCAAATTCTTCTCCAGAGCGTGCTCCTTTTTCTCCCGGGTCGTCGATAGGCTCTGTATATAATCCTGTGTCGTAGGCATTGGGAGCAAGTTTGTCGATATTGTCCTTAAATTCATTTTCTCCACGCTTGGATGAGATAAGGGCTATTTCAAGAAAGACTAGTCCGATAAGGATAGGCAGCGCCTTTGTTAAAACACTGTAAATCTGTTCGCGGCTTATGTTGTAAACAGGTACAATGAATCGAATAAAAACTGCAGTAAAAGCAGCAAGAATTAGAATAGAAAGTATTATACTTGTCAAAACTAGCTTCCATGTCTTTCTGGCTCTTGCCATTTTTTTTCTCCCTTCGTCGTGTCATTCATGACATTTCATTGTAGTATTATACCGACATAATAATATGAATACAAGATTTAAAGTTTTATCAGTTGTTGCCATCTATATAATTTCGGTACTTGTTCTATATATTCTTTTTTCCTCAACCGGCTATTACGCAAATAGAGAGATAAAGAAGACTCTTATCCTCCTTGAAGAAGAAATAGAGCAGAAGGAAAGCGATGTTAATTCACTCTGGAAGCGCGCTGAAAGTGAGAAAATAGATGAAACGAGAGAAAGAGATCTTATCTATTCTTTTGATAGCGATATCTTTGATCCGCTTTCAGAAAGGACGAAAAGGGGCGTTACTGGAGAAATTAGAGTGCTTTCTTTAGGAAAGTGCCTTATATATGGAGGGTTTATCAGCTTTGCCTATGCGCTTATAATCGCTCTTGTTATTCCACGCATAGTGAATAAAAGGAAGAAAAATGTCAGAGATAATTGAATATAAGAATGAGAATATTCCTCACATAGCAGAACTCTTAAAGAAAGGGAGAATCGGGGCTATTCCGTGTGATACGATATATGGACTATCGACAGCTGTGACAGAAGAGGGGAGTGAGAAGATATATGAATTGAAGAACAGACCAAAGAGTAAGAGCTTCATCGTTCTTATGACGAAAAAACAGCTGAAAGAGAGCTCTCTTATTGTGCCGGACGATATTTTCTCACTTTGGCCGTGCCAACTCACTGCAGTGCTCTCTTACCCTGATGGCTCGACTCTTGCTGTTAGAGTTCCGGATGATGATTTTTTAGAGAATATTCTTACTCTTTCGGGGCCGATTTATTCGACATCGGTCAACATTTCTGGTGAAAAGAGTATGCTTACCTTTTCCGAGATATACTCTTTTTTCGGAGATAGATTGGATTTTATAGTCAAAACCGAAAAAACAGGAGAAGGAAAGAGCTCGACTCTCGTTGATGCAACAAAAAAGCCCTACCGCATCTTAAGGGAGGGCTCATATGATTTTAGATTATAATTATTTGATTCTTCTTGCTTCCATGTAGTAACGCTTCTCGTTTGCGTGTCCTATAGAGAATGTTTTTCTTGGATATGCTCCATCCTTGAGCATGTCGGAGAAGAATCTGTCTTTCGAAACGTCTGGAAGTATAATTCCTAGGTTCCCTTTCTTAGAGCCGAGAGAGATTGTTACATCTTTACCGTGGATGTAATCAACTTCTCCCTTTTTCTCTTCGAGCATCTTATCTATAACAAGTTGGATGGTTCCTGCTGCAATCTCCTTTTCTGCGCCTTCGATTGTATAGACAACATAACCGTTCTCCGTAATTAGGCCAAAATGCTGGCCACTCTTATTTACACCGCTAGTAAGGCAGTTAGGGCAGGCAACTTTCTCTTTCGTGAAGCTTTTACAAAAAGATGATAAAAGATTGTCGAATGTCTTTTCTTCTATGTTGAAGAAAACCCTATGGATAGGTTCAAAGAGAAGCCCCGGGTCAAAGATGTTCTCTATTTCAACCAGTGCAAAGCGTGCTGGATGATCCTTCTTTTCATCTTCCGAGAGGTTCTTCTTTATATCTTCCCAGCATGACTTTGCAGTAGCGAGGGAGTGGTTACCGTCACCCATAGCAAAGAGAAGTGGATTGGACTTATCGAGTGAATTGTATAGAGACTCAAAACCGTTAAGAACAGCTTCGATATCACATATGCTTGAAACAAGGTATCCTGTGATGTGCCCACCGTTTTTGTTGAGGTCTGTGTCATATATTTTCTCTAGGGATTGCCTCTTTTCCTTTAGCGGCTCGATAATTTTCTTTTCCTTGTCAGATATCAGGACCATGATATGAGGAAGTTCTATCTTTGCATCCTTTCGTATCTCCTTTCTTGGGGGAATACGTGAGAGTATTGTTCCCTCTGTTGCTCTGATAAGTGTCTTTGAATCCTTCGAGTAATCATAGCACTCCAAATCTAGGGCAAGCATAAGGCCGAATCTCGTTCCGCTCTCTGTTGTTCTCTCGACAAGAATAAAGCTTTCCTTATATTCATCAAAGATATTATTTCCTAGATATTCATTCATCTTTTTGTTGATGGAGGCTATGATCTCCTCCTTATCTGGTCTTTCGAGGTAGACTTCTGGATAGATTATTCTGAGAGTGGAAGGCTTATCGCCTATTTCTTCGGAAAGTGTCTCCCAATACTCAGGCTCTGATGTGTATTGGTCGCATGCAACGACACTCCATGCCTTTGTGTCGATATTCTTCTTTGGTAAGAGGATATCGGGGGTTTTGATGCCGTAAGTTAATAGTTTTTCGGAAATTGTCATAAAATTCTCCATTTGTTATCTTTTTTGTTAGTCTATCATCAGTTTCGTGAGGTATCCATTAATATTTTTCGATTTTTCTTAGCTGTGATATTTTTCTCCATTCTGCTCTTTATTGTTTTACTTCATTGCTTGTGATACGATACGGAATATGTTAGAAATGAGGAGAATTATCGAGTTTTCATCCAGAGTGCATACGTATCTATTATCACTCTATATGTTCTTTGCTCTTCTTTTCGTCCTCTTTCTTTATTTTCCTGTTCAGGAAAGTCTTGTGACAGTCATAACGCGTATCCAGATGATAATGGGTTGGACAATATTTCTTGTAGGGGTATGGATATTTCTCTCATCTATTATTTGTTCGATATACTCAAAGGTTCTTGTGCTTTCACCGGTTATAAAGACAACTGTGAGATTTGCTGTTTATTTTGTAATTTCAATCGTACTTGATACTTTAAATGTACTTATAACGGGAGGTTTCAGCTATGGAATGTGATATATATGCCCTTCGTGCTGCTACGACAGTCGATAGCGATGAGAAAAGTGAGGTTATATCTTCTGTAAAGGAGATGTATGAAACTCTCCTAGAATATAACAACATTACGGAAGATAAAATCGTCTATGCACACTTTTCGCAGACGAAGGATGTAAGGAGCATGAACGCTGCATCTGCACTTCGCGCCTCAGGATATGGAAAAGAAGTTCCTCTCTTCTGCACAGAGGAGGCAGATGTGTTAGGGTCTAAGGAGAAATGCATAAGAGTTCTTCTTCTTGTGAAGAGTTACGAAAAGAAGCGTAGGATGGTATACCTTAAGGGGGCAAAGGACCTCAGACCTGATATAAGAGGATTAGATACATGATTTTTACATCTAAGGAAGAATTGAAAAAGAAAGAATTATGGAAGGAGAGAGGCACTGTTGTCTTCCTTTCTGATTTTGGAACTGTTGATGGTGCTGTGAGTGCGATGCATGGAGTTGCGGATGAGGTGTGCCATACCCTCCGCATTGAGGATCTTACCCATGAAATTCCCCAATTCAACATTTGGGAGGCAAGCTACCGCCTTATTCAAACAATACCGTATTGGGCACCTGGAACGGTATTTGTCTCTGTTGTCGACCCTGGAGTCGGAAGCGAGAGAGAAAGTGTTGCAGTCATTACCAAAAGTGGCCACATAATAGTGACACCAGACAATGGTACTCTCTCTCATGTTGCAAAAGGTATAGGAATACTTGAAAGAAGAGCTATAAGTGAGACGACAAATAGACTCCAAAACAGTCAACGTTCATATACATTCCACGGTCGCGATGTATATGCATATACGGGAGCTCGACTCGCGGGTGGGCTTATTACATTTGATGAAGTGGGTCCTCTTCTTGATAACAACGTTGTGATGCTTAGCATCCATGACCCCGTAATCGAGAATTCCTCAATCAGTGGCTCTATCGATATCCTTGATACGCGCTATGGTTCCTTATGGACCAATATTCCAGATACATTACTCTTTTCCAGCGGCTTTAAATACGGCGATGAGATATATGTAAATATCGAATACAGGGACAGAGTAGTGTACGGTAGAAAACTCAAGTTCTGTCGTAACTTTACCGAGGTCCCAAAAGGAGAGGGACTAGTTTATATAAATTCTCTCTTGAATGTGGGAATTGCTGTCAATCAAGGTTCCTTTAGTGATGAATACAGAATAGGAACCGGTGAAAACTGGAAGATAACACTCTCTAGATGAAGGGATTGTAATACCTTGAATGATTCGTTGTCGTGAGAAGAATAGAGGCCACGACTGATAATATTGATAGCGTAAGCGCCACCCAGTCACCTGTCCTAAATGGGCGAAGTGAATACCATGTTCTCTTCTTTCCTTTCCCGAATCCCCTAAGTTCCATTGCATTTGAAATTGTTTCGATTCTGTCCATACTTGATATTATGAGAGGAAATAGAATCGTTGCGGCAGTTTTGAGCCTTTTCGAGAGCCGCTGCTTCTTACTTGACATCTCCAGGCCCCGTGCTTGTTGACTCAGTGATACCTCATGATACTCCTTCTGTATATCGGGAATGTATCTTAAGGCAAGGGAAACGGAGTATGCGATACGGTAGCTAATACCGATTTTATTGAGTGAGGATGCAAACTCGCTTGGATCTGTTGTAGAGACAAATATCATAACAAGGGGAATCGTCGACAGATATTTCAAGATGACGTTGAGATGATAGAAAAGCTGCTCTGAGGTTATTGTATAACGTGAAAAACCATCCACAAGCACATGCCTTGTTCCATATATTTCAACACCGTGCTCTGGTGAAAAGATGTAGATAAGTACATTGTTGAGAATCATAAAGACGAAGGTGAAGATAAAGAGGACTTTTACTTCGCCAAGTCTTATTTTTGATAGTCCGAAAAGAATAAAAGCAAATACTGTGAGAATGGCGAGGAATCTTGTGTCAAAACTCGTCATGGACGCAAAGGAGAGAAGTATGAGCGCACTAAGTTTTGTTGCACCGCTGAGACGGTGTATGATGGAATCCTTTTCTATATAATTAAAGAGATTGTTCATTTCTCATTCTCCTGTCGTACTCTATGAATCGTCTGACGAATTCTTTTTCCGGGAGAGAACACATCGATGAAAGAGCCGATAGGCTTGTCTTCTTTAATGAGGCTTTCTCGGTAGTTATTTCATCGGTAAGAATCTCCTCAGGTTTTCCGTCTTTAATGATATGTCCGTCGGTAAAGACTACAGAACGTGTGCAATATTCAAGCATCAAGTGCATATCGTGTGTGATGAGTATTATTGTTACGCCGCTTCTGTTAAGTTCCTTCAAGAATTCCATGATTTCCGTATAGTGTTTGAAATCCTGCCCTGCAGTTGGCTCGTCAAGGATGATTATCTCGGGATTCATTACAAGGATGGAGGCTATCGTCACTCTTTTCTTCTGGCCATAAGACAAAGCACTTATAGGCCACTTTCTGAAGGGCCTTAGTCCACAGATAGTGAGAGCTTCATCAGATATGCGCATTATCTCATCTTCGCTTTTCTTTCCCTCCATTTGAAGTGCGAACCCAACTTCTTCGCTGATCATTGTTTTTGTTATCATTTGGTTGGGGTTTTGCATTACATAACCGATGTGATGAGCTTTCTCCTTGATTGAGTATGTGGAGAGATCTTCTCCTCTAAGATACATCTCTCCCTTATCGGGAGTGAGAAAACCACATAGAACCTTACTGAATGTGCTCTTTCCTGCGCCGTTTTTTCCGACTATGCTTATCATTTCACCTTTGCAAATGGTGAGCGATATATCCGAAAGAGCCTTGTGTCCACCCGGATATGTGAATGAGAGGTCCTTTACTTCTAGAAGAACATCCTCTCTTCGTTTTTTCTCCACTCTCTTTTCTTCTTTATACCAGCCTCTTATTCTCTCCTTATCTTCTTCAGTAAGGGAGAGGGTATCTATCCTTCCGGGGTGTTTATTCTCTGTTATTTTAACTCCACTATATTTGAGTGCGTTTACATATAGCGGTTCTCTTAAACCGTAAAGAGTAAGGTCTCCTCTTGAGAGAAGCTCATCAGGAGATGCAATGCACTTAATCGAGCCGTCAGCCATAAGAATGACACGGTCGATACTGCGGTGGAGAACGTCCTCAATTCTGTGCTCTATGATGATTATGGTAGCATCTGTCGATGAGTGTAGTTCATCTATGAGTTCCATTGTCTTTTTTCCGCTTTCAGGGTCCAAGTTTGCCAAGGGCTCATCAAAGAGGAAAATTGATACATCATCGACCATTACGCCGGCAAGCGATACACGCTGCTTCTGCCCGCCCGAGAGCGACTGTGGGGAGTGCTTGAGGAATGCCCCCATCCCGACTTTCTCTGCAGCCTGAGCTACTTTTTCTTTCATTTTTTCAAGAGGAGTATTATCGTTTTCGAGTGCAAAAGCTATGTCTTCTCCGACAGTGAGCCCTATGAACTGACCGTCTTGATCCTGGAGAACTGTTCCGACTATTTTACTGAGTTTAAAAACATCATAAGAGGAATATTCTTCTCCGTTAATCTTTAAGCTTCCACTTATCTGACCTTTATAAGATGATGGGATAAGAGCATTCAGTGTATTTGCTAGAGTCGATTTTCCACACCCGGAAGGACCACATATTAGAATCTTCTCCCCTTTATTTATAGTTAGGTTGATATTCTTTAGTGTCGGTTCGGCCTGAGCTTTGTATTTGAATGAGAAATCTTTAAATTCTATAATCGGAGAAAGCACATCTAACCTCTTGGAAAAAAGTGTAGCATTTATCAAAAAAAATTGCTCCCCCTTTCATAGGGGAAGCACGCTAGATTATTCATCTTTTCTCAAGCTTCCTTCTTTTGGCTTTGTTTTCGAGTAAAGAAGACAGAGAATAGTTCCAATGATTGCTGTTGTTACTATGTTCGCACATCCTCCGACAAGACCTTGCAGGAATACTTTATTTGCCGGCTCAGCATATATGATGATATCGAATAGTGGTGCGATGATACCCCATGCTACAAGATGTGCGATCACTTGGGAGAGGTTGAATGTAAGGATATCTTTATTGTCGAATTTATCCTCGAGTTCGATTTTCTTTGTAAAGAGACCCATTAGTAGACCTGCAACTCCAGATGCGATTACCCAGCTCCACCAGACGCCCCAACCGTATGATAAGTCGATGAGTGCATGACCGATGAAGGCAATAAGAAGTCCTGCAATAGGGCCGAAGAGAACAGCCATAAATGCCAATAGTCCATACTGGGATGAAATGTTTGTGTTTGGCACAGGACTTGGGATTGATACGAATCTTCCAAGTACGAAGAAGAGAGCAGCTCCGATGCCGATGGCTACAACGGTTACGATAGGCGATTTTTTGTTCATAAATACCTTCCTTTAATATGACCATATTATCTAATCAAAAATGCATAGTGGCAATTGTGTAAAGACTATTTTAAATAAAAAAACCAGTCATGAGACTGGTTATAGCCGCCTGTCGGATTCGAACCAACGACCCCGAGATTACAAATCACGTGCTCTGGCCAGCTGAGCTAAGGCGGCATGTGTATAAGCACAAAAGCAAATATAAATTAAACTGTAAAATAAAATCAAGTACTCTTGTCGAAAAATTATTGAAAGAGTCGAGATTATGATGACAAGAAGATGAAAATTGTGTTAAAACTAATCAAGTCGGGTCAGGGTTTGACAAAGAATGATGCACTTTGTATATTATGGCTTAGCAACTTGAAATTAGTCGGAGGAATATAGATATGCCAGGTAACGTATCAAAAAACGCGCACCGTGAAGGAGCTAAGGCTCTTGTCAGCAAGTGGGGTGGAAACATCAAGATGAAGAGTGTCTTCGAAAATGGAAAGCTTCGCCATGTTGCTTATTGCGAGAAGACAGGTAACACAGCACGTAAACCTAAAGACTTGATGTAATAAGTCTTTATGTTCTGTTCTAAGGCGGTCATAGGGCCGTCTATTTTTTTTTGCTTTAATCCGAAAATTAGACAATAATCAAACTTTTGTTCACTTTCGACAAGTAATCCGATTTGTTTTCATATTTTTGTTGTGTTATGCATTTTTTGAATCGATAATATTTTCATTAAATTTAGATCAAAAAAGGCAAATGGAGGAAAATATGAAGAAATTATTAGTGATTGCACTTGTTTTATGCTTTACCTTCGCTTCTGTATTTGCACAGGGTGCTAAAGAAGCAAAAGCTCAAACATCTACAGACCCACTTATCGCAGCCGCTCAGGCAGAGGGCGAACTTGTTGTTTATGGATCATGCGAGGAAGAGTACCTTGCTGCAGCATGTGAGAAGTTCGAATCTCTCTATGGAATTAAGGTTACCTATCAGCGCCTTTCAACAGGAGAAGTACAGGCAAAGATAGAGGAAGAAAACGGCAATCCATCAGCTGATGTATGGTTTGGTGGTACAACAGATCCTTATAACGTACTTGCTTCTGAAGGATTCCTTGAATCTTATGATGCAAAGAATGCTTCCCACATTACAAAGAGTGTCTATAAGGACAGTGAGAACCGTTGGTTCGGTATCTATACAGGCCTTCTCGGTTTCATGTACAACAAGGATGAAGTTGAACGCCTCGGTATTGAAATCCCACAGGATTTTGCAGATCTTATCAAGCCTGAATATAAGGGTCTTATCTGGTTGAGTAACTATAACACAGCAGGAACAGCTAAGCTTTTCCTCAACACAATCATCCAGAAGTACGGTTATGATGAGGCTATGAAATATCTTGTCGCTCTCGATAAGAACATCCAGGTCTACACAAAGAGTGGATCGGGCCCGAGCAAGAACGTTGGAACAGGCGAATGTGTTATCGGAATCGGATTCTTACATGATGGTATCTACCAGATTGTAGATAATGGTTATGACAACATCGGTTTGGTTATCCCATCAAGTGGAACAACATGTGAAATCGGCGCTACAGCAATCTTCAGAGGCGCTAAACACCCGAATGCTGCTAAGCTCTGGATTGAATATGCACTTTCTCCAGACTGTGTAAACATTGCAAAAGAGAATGGTTCCTATCAGTTCCTCGTCTTAGACAATGCTGAGCAGCCGGAAATCGCATATGAGTTCGGCCTGGATCCAGCAAACGTTATCGATTATGACTTCGATGATGCAACAGCGAACATCAAGCAATATGTAGCTGATGTTATGTCCGCTCTTGCAGCTGGCGGTGCAGACACAGCTGACGTATCAAGATTCCAGATAAAGTAAGTCTTGATTAGTGATTGATGAAGGGATGGTGGCTTTTCCGCTGTCATCCCTTTTTAAAAAGATAAAAAGGAGGAAAGTATGGCAAGTCGCCAAAGCGCAGCGCTCGACAGAAAGAAACTTATGGCTGACCCTATAATGGTCACAACTATTGTCGTGCTAATCGCTTTCCTTACATTATTCATTTTATATCCACTTGCGATTCTGTTAGTGGATTCATTTGTCGGTGACGGCTCTTTCGGTTTCAGTGTATTCGGCCGCGTTTTAAAGATGCCGACATTCACCAAGGCGATAACAAACACTCTTAAGGTAGGGTTTGTCGTCGGTATCCTCTCTACTGCAGTAGGTCTTCTATTTGCATATGTAGAGGTATATTTAAAGATGAACAAGTTCGTTGGAGGACTCTTTAAAGTTGTCAGTATGCTTCCTGTTGTCTCTCCACCGTTCGTCTTGTCGCTTTCGATGATCATGTTATTCGGTAAATCCGGAATAATTACTAGATATATCCTTGGAATATATGATAACTCCGTATATGGATTCTGGGGCATAGCTATCGTACAGTCGCTTACATTCTTCCCCGTCTGTTACATGATGCTCAAAGGGCTTCTGAAGAATATAGATCCTTCTCTAGAGGAGGCTGCACGTGATATGGGAGCGACAAGATTCAAAGTCTTCTCTTCAGTCACTCTTCCGCTTCTCCTCCCAGGATTAGGAAACGCATTCCTTGTAACATTTATCGAGTCGATTGCAGATTTTGCCAACCCGATGATTATAGGAGGATCCTACGATACTCTTGCAACGACAATATATCTTCAGATAACAGGGGCATATGATAAAGCCGGTGCTGCAGCAATGGCTGTTGTCTTACTTCTTATAACACTGGGAATGTTTGCCGTGCAGAAATATGTTCTTGAGAAAAAGACTGCCGCAACTCTTACAGGTAAAGCCTCAAGAGAGAGGATGCTGATTACAGATAAGTCAGTAAAAATTCCTCTTACAGTATTCTGCTCTGCAGTAGCTCTCTTTGTAATCATTATGTATCTATGTGTTCCTATTGGGTCCCTCTTCCCGACCTGGGGGTACAAGTTCTTCCCACTTACAACTAAATGGTACAAGCTGGTATTTACACGCTACAAAGGCTTCAAGGCATTCAGAGACTCATTCCGACTCTCCTTGATCAGTGCTCCTATCACAGCGCTTCTATCAATGATTATCAGCTATCTTGTAGTCAAACGGAAGTTTCGTTCTAAGGGATTTATCGAAGCGGTGAGTATGCTTGCAATGGCGGTTCCGGGAACTGTACTTGGGGTCGGATATATACGAGGTTTCTCGAGTGGTATTTTCCACACGGGAATTATGCAAGGAATATATGGTTCTGGACTTATACTTATAATAGTATTTGTTGTTAGATCTCTTCCGACAGGTACCAGAAGTGGTATTTCCGCACTCCGTCAAATTGATAAATCAATCGAGGAGTCGGCATACGATATGGGTGCAGACTCGTTCAAGGTCTTCATGACTGTGACACTGCCTTTAATTAAGGATTCATTCCTCAGTGGGCTGGTTACTGCGTTTGTCAGAAGTATAACTGCTATATCGGCAATAATTCTTCTCGTTACACCACAGTTCTTGTTAATTACTGTTCAGATTAATGAGTTTGCAGAGAAGGGTTCATATGGATTGGCGTGTGCATTTGCTACAATCCTCATATTAATTACCTACGGTTCTGTTCTATTGATGAATCTATTCATTAAACATTTTGGAACAAGCAGAAAACTAAAGGAGGCTAAATAATGGATAAAGTTAAAAAAGGCGTAACACTCGCTCATATATCAAAGATATACAAAGATCCCAAGACGGGTAAGGATTTCTATGCAGTCAAGGATACTTCTCTTGAAATCGAACCGGGAAGTTTTGTAACGCTCTTAGGACCATCAGGATGTGGTAAGACTACAACGCTGAGAATGATTGCGGGGTTTGAAAGCCCGGATGAAGGGGAAATCTATCTCGGAAATGAGGCTATTAATGAGCTTACACCGAATAAGCGAGATACTGCCATGGTCTTTCAGAGCTATGCTCTTCTTCCTCACTATAATATCTTCGACAACGTTGCCTATGGACTTAAGATCCGTAAACTCTCTAAAGATGTTATAAGAGAGAAGGTTATGAAAATCCTTGATCTTGTAGAGCTTTCAGGAATGGAAGAAAGGATGACGAATCAGCTTTCCGGTGGACAGCAGCAGAGGGTTGCACTTGCCAGGGCACTTGTCATTGAGCCGTCTGTATTGCTCTTTGATGAGCCTCTTTCGAACCTTGATGCCAAATTGAGAGTTCAGATGAGAACAGAGATCAGACGTATCCAGCAGGAAGTCGGAATCACGGCAATATATGTCACACATGACCAAAGCGAAGCAATGGCTATCTCCGATAAGATCATCATTATGAATAAGGGCGTCGTTGCTCAAATGGGAACGCCAGAGGAGATTTACTACCATCCGGTCGACGAGTTTGTTGCGGATTTTATAGGAGAAGCGAACTTCCTACGTGGAGAATATTGTGGAGAAGAAGGTGAATATGGAATATTGAACTTTGAGAACAACCGTCTACCTGTTCCGAAGAGAGACGGTATGGAGAAGGGCGTATGTTATACTGCTGTTCTTCGCCCTGAGGCCGCAAAGCTCAGCGATAGTGGCTTATTAAAGTGTCGTGTCATTGTTTCATGCTTCATGGGAAGTTATCAGAACTATCATGTAATGGTTGGTGATACTTTGATAAAGCTAGAGGATCATAATCCGAAGAACCACAGGATCTATAAGGTCGGTGAGGAGTGTTTCCTTGCTTTCGATGCAGAATCGCTGCATGTAATTTGATTGAGAAGGGGCTGGAAACAGCCCCAATGTTATTTCTTTGTCATCTCTATAGCGTTTATGCGCTCGGATAGGGTCGGGTGAGAATACTCGGTTATTACAATCCACTTCGGTGGATTTATTTCACCTAATGCTTCTTTATGGAGTTTTTTGAGAGCAGTTATGAGACTTTTTCCATAGCCGGAACGAGTTGCTACTTCATCTGCTTCATATTCATGTTTACGTGATATATAGTTTGTGATTATCCCGCTTATGATTCCAAAAGGACGGAAAATTATCTCAAGTAATGTAAAAGCAAAAAGATAATTGATGCTTGTAAAACCAAATTGAGTGAAAAGCGCTGTAAACTCGAGAAGGAGTCCGAATGCAAGTATCATTAGGATCGAGCTAAAAATGCTTATTGGAAGTGATTTTATGAGATGTTTCTTTTTGGCGTGTCCCGCTTCATGAGCAAAGACTGCGACTATTTCGTCAGTTGAGAAGCGCTTTATTAGATTGTCGTCGAGTGCTATCGTCTTTTTTTTGAGTCCCGTACAGAATGCATTGGATGATGTTGTACGTCTAGAAGCATCCCTCACGACTATTCTTCTTACAGTAATATTGTTTTTTCTACATAGAGAAAGCAGTTTCTCCTTTAATTCTCCCTCTTCAAGTGGAGTGAATTTATTAAAGAGTCTCAAGAGAGGCATTACAAAAGCATTCAAAATGAGGATTATTGTTATTAGGGCTATACTTGTCCCAATGACTCCTCTTATTCCGTAACGCGAGAAGAAAAATACGATTATAGAGATCAGAATGAACGTTAAGAGAATTGAGAGTATCAGCGTTTTTATTGTATCGAAGAAGAATGTCTTTTTTGTTGTTCTATTCTTTTCGTACTTTTCTTCTATCACAAATGTTGAATAGATAGAGAAGGGGAGTTTTAAGATTGTTGAAAGAGAATTAAGGATGAGTATTACAAGGAAATATTGCATATATACATTCATATTATCGAATGCTTTGAAGAGGAGCGCATATACATTTGCGATAAGTAATACAAGGTTAATAACGCTCGAAAAGACAAGAGAATATAAATCTATTCTCCCGCATTCTTTCTTGTATGAAAGATACTTTTTGTATTCCTTTTCGTCGTAGACATCTCTTACATTTTGTGGAAGAGGGCGGGAGGAAGAGCAAAGACCAAGATATATAAGAAAGAAATCATAAATCGAACTAAGAATGAAGAGTGTGATTACAACAGTTCTAATCATTTTTCTTTTCCTTCTCTTCAAGGATTGTACTGTATGTATGTATAGGCGCATAAACAAACGTGAAAAGAAGTAGTATGTAGTTGCTGTCAATTATTGCGGAGGAGAGGAATATGAGAGAGAGGAGAATTGATAATATGATTAAACTTGTTTTTTCTATCTTTTTCCTTACGATAATCCAATATGCTATATACAAAAAGACAAAGAGGGATGGAAGAAGATAAGATAAAAGAGAGTTATGTTTTACTGTCTCGTATTTGACGGCAAAGAATACCATCATACCCCATCGCGAACAAGTTTCAATTGCTTCAAGAGTCTTATGGCTCTTTATTTTCTCATTATTTCCTTCTTCTTTTTCCTTATCAGCTTTAATTACAACAGACGGAATCAGAATAATGAAAAGTAGTGCAAAGTTGAATGGATAGAAATTGAACATAGCCTTATTCTACAATTATTCAAGCACTCTTACTATAAGAGACCCGGGGTTATTTTCCCCGGGTATGATAGTTCTATTTATTCTTTGTATGCTCTGCCGTAGAAGGAATCGAGATAGAGGGTCTTGATCTGGCTTATAAGCGGATAGCGTGGGTTGGAACCCGTGCATTGGTCGTCGAAGGCTTTAACCGAAAGCGAGTCAACCTCGGCAAGGAAATCTTCCTCCTTAACTCCCCACTCTTGGATTGATGATGGGATATCGAGTTCTTTCTTGAGCTTTTCAATTCCTTCTATCAATGCTTCAACTCTCTCTTCTAAACTCATATTTGGTCTTGTTACGATATATTCCGTGTTCTTTGTATTGTTTACAGGTGTTGCAATATAATCTGCTACACGTGCATATCTAGATACGACAGATGGATACTCGTATTGAGGGAATGCTGCCATCTTTGTAGGGTTGTCGTTAGCGTTGAAACGGATGATATTCGTCAATAGGAGAGCATTTGCCATTCCATGTGGAACATGGAACTGCGCGCCAAGCTTATGAGCCATTGAGTGGCAGAGACCGAGGAATGCGTTACTGAATGCCATTCCTGCCATTGTGGAAGCATTATGAACCTTCTCTCTCGCTTTGACGTTTGTTCCGTCTTTATAAGCCTCTGGCAGGTATTTGAATATGACTCTTGCAGCTTCAAGCGATAGCGCGTTTGTATAATCCGTACTCATACTCGATACAAGTGCCTCAAGTGCATGTGTCAAAACATCCAATCCACATGAAGCAGTAAGACCTTTAGGTTGTCCAACAGCTAGTTCGCTGTCGATGATTGCCATACTCGGAGTCAGTGCATAGTCTGCTATAGCCCACTTCATTCCGCTCTTTTCGTCTGTAATGATTGCAAAAGGAGTAACTTCACTACCTGTTCCACTTGTTGTAGGTATACATACAAGCTTTGCTTTCTTACCCATGTTTGGGAAAGCATAAACACGCTTTCTAATGTCCATGAATCTCAATGCTAATCCTTCGAATTTTACCTCCGGATGCTCATAAAGAAGCCACATGATTTTTGCTGCATCCATAGGAGAGCCACCACCGACGGCAATGATTACATCAGGGTTGTATGCATTCACTAGCTGCATGGCTGTATTGATTGTTCCAAGTGTTGGGTCAGGTTTTACCTGATGGAAGACTTCAGTTTCAATGCCTATCTGTTTCAATGTATCTGTAATTTTATCAATCATGCCGGAAGAGAAGAGATAGCTGTCTGTGACAATAAATGCTCTCTTCTTTCCTTCAAGCTCCTGCAGTGCCACAGGAAGGCAGCCATACTTGAAATAGATTTTTGGTGGTAGTTTGAACCAAAGCATGTTTTCTCTCCTCTCTGCAACTGTTTTGACATTCAAAAGGTGTTTCGGCCCTACGTTTTCGCTTATGGAGTTGTTTCCCCAGCTTCCGCAGCCGAGTGTAAGGGATGGCTCTAGACGGAAATTGTATATGTCGCCTATGGCTCCCTGGGATGCCGGCATGTTTATAAGAACTCTACTTGTCTTGACGATTTTTCCGTATGCATTGATCTTGTCGTCTTCCTTTTCATCGCAATAGAGAACAGATGTATGGCCGAAGCCTCCCATAGATATGAGCTTTAGAGCCATGCTTGCTCCTTCTTCAAACGTAGAACATTCATACATACCCAAAACAGGAGAGAGCTTTTCGTGTGCAAACGGCTCGTCAAATGATATATTCTTCACCTCTCCAATGAGCACTTTTGTATTCTCAGGCACATTAAAGCCGGCGATCTGGGCAATTTTATATGCACTCTGTCCGACTATCTCGGGGTTTACAGAGCCTCTCTTTGGATCGAGGATGATTGGAGAGAGCTTTTCTTGTTCATCTTTTGATAAAAAGTGTGCGCCTTCTTCTTTAAGAAGTTTCTTCACTTCTTTATAAACATTCTTATGACAGATAATTGTCTGCTCGGAGGCACAAATCATTCCGTTATCGAATGTCTTACTCATGAGGATGGATGCAACGGCCATTTTAAGATTCGCACTCTCGTCAATAAGAGCTGGTGTATTTCCCGCTCCAACTCCGATGGCGGGCTTACCCGAGGAGTATGCGCTCTTGACCATTCCCGGCCCACCTGTTGCAAGTATGAGGTTTATATATTGATGTTTCATAAGATAATCAGTCTTCTCGAGTGTTGGCTCTTCGATCCAGCCGATGATTGCCTCTGGGGCTCCTGCGTTAACGGCAGCATCAAGCACGATGCGGGCTGCATCACATGTACATTTCTTTGCTCTCGGATGGGGACTGAAGATTATTGCGTTTCTTGTCTTGAGTGCGATAAGAGCTTTGAAGATGGCAGTACTTGTCGGGTTCGTGGTAGGTATTATTCCACATATTACTCCCTTTGATTCTGCAATCTTCTTTATGCCGAAACCTTTATCTTCCTCTATGATGTCACAAGTCTTGTCGTCCTTGTATTTATTGTAGATATATTCAGCAGCAAAATGGTTTTTTATAACCTTATCTTCGACAATTCCCATCTTTGTCTCCTCGACTGCATCAAGAGCGAGTGGGATACGTGCATTATTTGCAGCAATAGCTGCCTGACGGAAAATTTCATCTACTTTCTCCTGTGGGAAAGAGGCGTAAATGCGCTGTGCATTTTTTACACGAGTAATCATCTCTTCAAGTTCTTTCTGTCCGGGAAAGAGTTCTTTGTTTTCTGACATTATTTGTCTCCTATAATCGATATAAACTTATAGATAAAAGTGTATGTATTGTCAATAGGATAATGAGTAAAAAAATAACTATTTTATAATTTATTTAAATATATATAAATAATATTGAAGATAAAATAGAGTTTGTTATTTCTTAAGAAAAATGCATAAGCCTAAATAACAAGCTTTATGTCATCTTGCGAAATTTGAATTAAAAAATGATAATTCAATCATGTATATACATTACCTTGTCGGGATGGTTACCCAAATAGCGATTGCTTCCTATTCTCCTTATGTTCAAATAGTGCTTAGAAACAAGGGCTACTCATATTCATTAACTGGAGTCTTAATCGCTCTCAGCCAGGCTCTGGCAATAATAGGCCCACTTCTTATCTCATCCATTACGGATAAAAGGGGAAAGACAAAGCCGTATTTAATGCTCTCGGCTCTTTTGAGTATTCTTTCCGGTATTCCTTTTTTTCTCTCGAATAATTTATGTGTGGTAATTATTTCTTTGTCTATTCTTTCAGCATTCTTTTGGAGCCTCAATCCTCTTACAGATGGCTTCTTGAATCGCGCTCTCAAAGGCGAGAGTTATAGCTACGGTAAAATACGTGCATCCGGCACCATGAGTTATACTATTGCGCTCATACTCTTTGCTTTTACTGGATTCCCGAATGAAAGCGACAATAAGTCGATTCTTCTTATCTTTGTTTTTGCGCTTCTCCTCTTTTCTTTTGTCATTTTCTTTGAGCGTGATGACAAGAGGGAGGGGAAAGAGGAACGTTTAGCGTTTTCATTCAAATGGTTTGATAGAGGTTTTTACCTCTTTATGCTTATTGTTGCTTTTTCACGTGTTGGACAGGCTGTTGTAGAAAAGCTCTTAGCTTCATATATGACGGAAACACTTGAACTGGGAGGATATTTCTCGCTCTTCATTGCAATAGGTTCATTTTGTGAATTTGTATGCATGATTCTTTTCGGGAGACTTCTTAAAAGGAAGAAAATTACTCCACTTGGAATGCTTACTATAGCGTCTTTGGCTCTTGTAATAAGACTATTGTTGTATTTGATTCCCAATATGTATGTTTTTGCACTTGCACAAACACTTCACGGTCTTACCTTTGGAGCATGTCATGTGGCAGCAACAAGTTATATATCGCACAATGTTTCAAGTGAACATTATGAGGTCGGCATGTCAATCTATTGGGCTCTTGCGACAAATCTGCCGGAACTTATAGGCTCACTCATGGGTGGCTTTGTAATCGATATGTGGGGATACGAAATGCTCTTTTTATCATATTCTCTATTTCCTCTTATCGCTGTTATTCTATCGTTTGTTTTCAAGAAGACGATAGAGAAGTAGAGTTGTTCTGCCGAGAGAAATATGAGAAGAAACATATCGAGATGAGCGTTGAACACATAAGCCAGCCAAAGGGATAACCCATTGCAATAGGAAGAACTGTGTTCGATATGTAGTTTTTCATTACATATAGATAAATTTGTCTGGAGAAGACGAATGAAAAGAGCATTATGAACATCGGCTTTTGGCTCTCTCCTGCACCGCGAAGTGAGCTTCCATACACTTGGTTAAAGGTACACAGTATATAAAAAGGACTGAGTGCACGTAAAAAGAGCGTTCCGTATTTAATAACTCCACTTTCGTCTTTGCTAATGAAGAATTCAACTACACGGGGTGCAAAATAGATTACAGGGAGTATCAAGAGAGCTGTGATGATGAGGCCGAGAATGAGGGCTTTGTTAGCCCCGTCCTTAGCTCTCTTTATATTTTTTGCACCTATATTCTGGCCTACGAAGGTCATTGCTGCCAGTCCTAGGGACTGCATCGGTAGAAACAGAAGCTGGTCAACTTTTGAATAAGCCGTCCATCCTCCCATAACATCTGTTCCGAAATAATTTATGTAAGACTGCACGAAGACATTTGAAAAACTTGTAACAGCCATTTGTACAGCCGACGGAAGACCAATGAGCATGATCGACCTCAGTATTTTTGTATCGAAACATAGTTTCTTAAGTGATACTTTGACGGGACTTTTGGTGTAAAAAAGTGCAATCACCACCAGAACGGCAGATATTCCTTGTGATATTATCGTCGCCCAGGCAACTCCAGAAGTCCCCATGTTGAATGATATTACGAACATGAGGTCCATAACGATATTGAGAAGTGCAGATACTACGAGGAAGATGAATGGAAGACGTGAGTTTCCAATTGCACGAAAGATTGCAGAGCCCATGTTGTAGAATATAAGACCAACAAGTCCAGAAAAATAAATAGTCAGATATATCTTCTGTTCAGTAGCAACTTCTTTCGGAGAGCCTAATATGTTGATAAATACGGGGACAAGCAATATGCCAAGCACTGTCATGATAAAGCTTAGGATAAGAGAGAATATTATGAATGTATGGACACTTCTTGAGACCTTCTCTTCATCTCCCGAGCCAAAGTATTGTGATATTACAACACCGGCTCCTGTAGAGAATCCTCCTGCAAATCCGATTAGCATGTTAATTATAGAGCTGACGGTGCCGACTGCCGAGAAGCTGTTCTTTCCGACAAAGTTTCCTACACACCATGTGTCGAATGTATTATAGAGCTGTTGAAAGAGCTGGCCTAGGAGAATAGGGAGGGAGAATTGTATCAAAAGTGGGAATATGCTTCCCTTTCTCATATCGAGTACTGTCTTTTTACTTTCGTTCACATGATAAACGTAAAACCTTTAATTGGTTAAGTCAACAATCAAAAAATATTGGGATTTATATACTATAAATAAAAAAAGACGTAGTTACCTACGCCTTTTTCTCCCCGGGAGGGATTTGAACCCCCGACAGGGTGGTTAACAGCCACCTGCTCTACCGACTGAGCTACCGGAGAATGTCTTATCAGAACAACAGAACTTTAGTTCAAAACTTCAGACTATGTCAATAGAGTAGATTAAAAAACAAGAAAATAGCCTGAAGAGCATTACTTTTGTGTTTTGAATTCCTTTGGAACAGGATTTCTACCATCCCATATGATCTGTCTAAAATGCATAGGATCTGTGTTTCCTTCGGTGTTTATCATGAAAATCTGGGAATCTTCATTTATGCGGAGAGCATCCTTGAGTTTTTTATCTTCATTTTCAGTGAGAAGAGAATATAATGCACCGAGTGGGACTGCTCCACTTTCGCCGCTTATGACAAACGGATCGCCCTTAAGAGGACAGGAGAATATTCTCATTCCACGTGCTGCTATATAGTCAGGAACTTTGATGAAGATATCTGCATTATTTTTTAGAATATCGAACGCGATAGGGGAGGGATCGCCGCAAGCTAGTCCCGCCATTATCGTATCGAGATCTCCCTTTACGCTATGGCACTTGCCGTCCCCGGCTTTTATTGATTCAAGGACACAGGCAGCTTTGTCTGGTTCGACAACGATAAAGAGTGGAGGATCATTTGGAAAGAGCGCTGTATAGAATCCAACGACGGATGCTGCAAGTGCGCCAACTCCAGCCTGTACAATTACGTGAGTCGGTTTTTGGATTCCCATTCCTGCAAATTGCTCTTGGCCCTCAAGAAGCATCGAGGTGTAACCCTGCATAATCCATGTTGGTATCTCACTGTATCCCGGCCACGATGTATCTGATATTACGTACCATCCGTTTTTCTTTGCATCTTCTGCTGCTTTTCTTACAGCATCGTCATAATTGCCATCTATTACTGTAACTTCTGCCCCATATTTCTTTATGGCATCGATACGAGCTTGTGTTGTCTCGGAGTGTACATATATTCTGCATTTGTGGCCTAGCATCTTTGATGCCCATGCTAGTCCTCTACCGTGGTTACCGTCAGTAGCAGAGCAGAATGTAATGTCGCCGACTCTGTCATGGCATTCTTTACTTATAAGATAGTCAAAAGTGAGTTCTCCATCGCTCATGCCAAGCATCTTCTTTATAAAGCGATATATTGCAAAGGAGCCTCCCATAACCTTAAATGAATTGAGCTCGAGTCTCATAGCCTCGTTCTTCACATATATGCCTCCGACAGAGAGCATATGCGCAAGATTCGGCATCGCTAAAAGTGGAGTCATTCTGTAGCCTGGAATCTGTCTGTGGAACTTTCTTGCCTCTCTTGCAATAGAGACTGGAAACATTTCTTTTGCTTTCTTTTGGTCTTTCTTAGTTAAATCGCCATTGTTATGGATGATGTATTCATAGTCGTTGGTCATTACTTACCTCATTTACGTGATACATAATATATATATTTTAAAAAATTGCAATATTCCTAAAGAATTTTTGTAAAATTGGTCAAAACATAAATAATTTTGAAAAAAATTAGGATTTATCTAACATTAATTCGATATTTTCTTTCTCCTTATTGATAAGACTCTTTAGCGTTTCTTAGACGGCTCTTTGTGAGATTTTCTGAGAAAAAGGCAGTTATTAAACATGAAGAGAAAAGAGACTGCCATAAAAAGGCAGCCTCTCTAAACTCTTTAACGTACTAGAATTATTTTGTTATTAGCTGAAAGAGTGGATGATTGAAGAAATCTCGTCCATCTTCTCTTTTAGCTGTTTGTCACTTCTAGCTTCACAGACTATTCTCAAGAATGGTTCTGTGTTGGACTTACGTACACTGAACCACCAATCAGGATATTCGATTCTGTAGCCGTCGAAATCCATGACCTTATCAGCCTTAGGCGCATACTTTTCGTAGAGTGCTTTGATAGCTCCGTCCTTGTTCTCGAGTTTGAAGTTCGTCTCGTGGGAGTTTGCATAGACGATGACATCCTTGAGGAATGAGGAGAGGGTCTTTCCCTCTTTCTTGAGATCTTTTACGACATTAAGTACGAGAAGGGATGCCAGGACTCCACTATCACAATTTCCGAATTCCTGGAAGTAGTAGTGACCTGCAAGTTCTCCTCCGAATATTCCCTTGATTTCTCTGATCTTAAGTTTTGCATAAGCGTGTCCGACCTTCCAGATAGTATTCTTCCATCCTTCTTTTTCAAGGTAATCTGTTGTACTCTTACTTGTTCTTACATCACACAGTGATGATCCGAGGTGGCCGGCTTTCTTGTAATAGTACCCGAGTACTGCTGTGATATAATCAGGTTGTATCCATTCGCCCTTATCATCGACGAAGATAACTCTGTCTGCGTCTCCGTCATATATGACACCACAGTCGCTCTTGTTTTCTTTTACGAGCTTTTCTAGATCTCTGCAATTCTTCTCTTCGAGAGGGTTTGGCTCATGGTTGGGGAATGTTCCATCAAGTGTGTCATATATGTAATGTATGTCTTTTACATTTTTAAGAACATCTTTGATGACAAGTGAAGACATACCGTTTGAGCAGTCGATAGAAAGTTTGAGATCCTCAAGTCCTTTAGCATAAGGAGCAAAGAACTTCACATATTCATCTCTTACATAGGAGTAGTCCTTGACTGAGCCTTTCTTTTCAGATACGACGACTTCCTTTTCGTTGACCAGCTTTTCAAGATCTTTTAATCCAGTGTCTCCTCCGACAGGAAGAGCGCCGGTACGGCTTATTTTTAGGCCGTTATACTCAGCTGGGTTGTGGCTAGCCGTAATCTGGACGGAAGCATCAGCTTTAAGAAAGTTTGTTGCAAAATAGACCATCGGTGTTGTGCTTAGTCCAAGATCCCATACATCGGAGCCACTGTCTGTGATACCCCTAACAAGTTCATCATGAATTACAGGTGAGCTTGTTCTGACATCTCTTCCTACTACTACATGGTCAGTCTTTAATAGAGACGGAAGGAAGAATCCTACTTTGTAGACAGTATTCTCGTCGAAGTCTTTCTTCCATACTCCACGAATGTCATAAGCCTTAAATACACTCATATTAGTTCTCCTTTTTTATTGACTAAATTAATAAACTCTTTAAAAGATGGAAGCTCGAAGAAGAAGACTCTATCTTTGAATTTCACCTTCGTACAAGTCTTTGTAAATATCTTATTGAACAAAGTTGCTCTTTTACTGACATCATTTAGGGTTTTTAAGGATTTTTCAGCACTGTGCCTTGAGCAATACTCTGTGCATGTAATTTCCTTTAGAGGAAGGGAGATCTCCATTTTTGTGTAGTTCTTCTCCCGTTCCTTCTCGTTCTTTGTTCCGACTCTGTAGCCGAGAAAAGTTGTTGGTCTAAAAAAGTCTTCCACAACCAATGTAGTGCCATCGCTATAAAGAAAAACGCCGTATTCTCGTCTCTCTCCATTTATTTCTGCAAACCAAGTTGCATATGAGCGATAGATAAGCTTCCCACCCAGTTTTTTTTCTCTTTCCTCTAAAAAAAGACGTGTCTCTTCATCAAAGTTATCCATACCTCTATGATAGCAAAACAGAGTGTCGGACTGCTATCTTTTTTTTCTTATATTGAGTAATATCGCTCTGTGGACGACTATTTAAAAAAGGATTATGGAAAAATCCTGAAAGCAAACGGGCTTGAAGCAAGAAGATGGATGAAGAATACCTCATCTAGCACTGCTCGTGTATATGACAGAAATCTCTTAGGACTTGAAATCACCGTAGATCTTTATGGCGATGCGGCACGTATTGTTGACTATTCTTCCCCAGCTATAGATGAGACAGAAATGTTAGAGATAGTTGATCTAACCAGCAGATTTCTCTATGTAGAGAAGAATAGAATTGTTTTTTTATATCGCAAAAAGAGAGAAGATCACGAACAACACGAAAAAAACGAGAAGGAATTTCCTGTCGCTGTTACTGAGAATGGCCTCTTATTTGAATGCGAACTAGAAAAGTATGTAGATACCGGACTCTTTCTTGATATGGCAGGAACAAGGAATCTTGTGAAGGAAATGGCTCTCAATCAAAGGGTACTTAATCTTTTCTGCTATACAGGCTCTTTTTCCGTGTATGCTGCCTCCGGCGGGGCCGAAAGTGTTACAAGCGTTGATCTATCGAATGTATATACAGCTTGGGCAAAGAGAAATCTCGAGAAAAACGGTTTTCTCGATAGCAATAAGTACTCTGTTGTTACAGAGGACGCAAGAACTTTTCTCCTAGAAGCAAAGAAAGAAAAGAAGATATATGATTTAGTAATTCTGGATCCTCCTGCATTCTCCAACTCCCACAAGGCGGAGACATTTGATGTTCAAAAAGACCACACATGGTTTCTTAATATGATATACTCCATTCTCTCTGATGGGGGAGTTGTCATATTCAGTGAGAATCTTGGTGGATTTAAACTCAACTACGATGAATTGAGACCATTGTATGAGATAGAAGAGATAACAGAAAGTGTATATGCTGTTAACTTCTCTCATAAGAGAAAGAGCTGCAGAGTCTGGGTATTGAAGAAAAACAGTGAAAAGAAACGTGAAAGGAAAGAAAGAAAAATGAATGAGAAGCTTGAGAGATTTGATTTAGACCTCGATGAAAAGACGACAAAGAAAAAACGTGAAAAGAAAGAGGCTAGGCCGTTTACATTTGATGATGAAGAAAAAAGCGTAACGTATAAAAAAGATGACGGGGAAAGAAGAGAGAGATACGAAGAGCGTAGGAATGGCTCTTCTCGTCAAGGCGGTGAATACAGAAGAAAAGAGAGTTCTTCAAGATATAATAAGAAAGGTTATGAGAGAAAAGAATCTTCACGAAGGGATTACAGGGAGAGGGACTCTGAAAGAAGGGATGGAGATTACAGATACAATAGAAGAGATGATTCATCCCGATATGGGGAAAGAAGCTATGAAAGAAGAGAAAATAGCCCCCGCTACCGCGATAGAGAGAGCCTCTCGCGTTACCCAGAAAAGAATTACTCGAGAAGAGATGAGGGTTATAGGTATGACGAAGGGGAATATCGCTCATCATCACGCTACCCAGATAGAGTCGGAGCATACTCTAAGAGGAGCGAGCACTCTTCTTTTGATAGGCGTGATAGCCGTGGAGGAAGAGAGAGCTATAAGCGCTCGTCTTTCCACTCTGATGAGAGAAGAGATACTTATCGAGGAAGAGACGGAAAGAAGAAAACATCTCCTAAACCCTTCGGATATGATTCATTCATGGAAAATAAGAACCGTCGAGGTGCAACAACAAGTTGGCTTGAAGAGCAGGAATATATAGATAAGAAAGAGGATTGAGGCAATAGAAGAAAAGATTTTCTTATGACTATAGCTTAATGCGTTGTATTTTCTGTAGATTGGGGCAGCTTTTCTACGTACGTGAATGGAAGCCATACATTGATGATTCTGTTGAAGAGCACTGTCTCTACGCGGCAATTGCGGTTTTTCTTCGAGTACTCTTTTATCGTTCCCTCGAGAGCAAGAAGAGGGCCGTCTATTATCTTTACCCTGCTTCCACTTCTGATGGCTTTGCTCATTCCGATTATGCCTGAAGAAGAGAATACCCACTTTGCGTACAATAGATCGCCTTTTTGAAGTGTCTTATCATCGCTCTCGATTGAGTATATGAAGTGAAAACCTTCACGAAATGAGCGAACAATATTTTCAATGTTGTAATCGATTGGACAAAAGAGAAAAACATATGAGGGTAGAAGCACCTTTTGTGTCTCACTTCTTTTACCTTTTTTACTTACATGACTGACTTTTATGAATGGAAGAGCGAGTATTTCGTTATTAAGGAGATTTAGGTGATTTGCAAGATCACACTCCCAACCACTCTTTGTCTCAAGGCAGTAGGCATTGTAGCCGTTTTCTTCTAGTCTCTCCTGCCTATTTCTTATATCGTCTGTTACTTCCCAAATTTTCACTAGAAAATAATAACGAAAATAAAGAATGAAATAAAGCGAATATGTATAAATTCCATCGATATGTTTCTTCTTTATTAGAAATATATCGAAAATGGTTACACTTAGTGTTACTTTTTTTCTTTCTTTCCGTTTAATATAAGTATTAGAGGAAAAGAGATGAAGAAGATTTTATTTTGTTTATTGCTCGTGTCATTGCTTATATTTGCTACTTCATGCAATAAGAAGGAAAGTGGGAATACAGGAACAAAAACAGAGGTTTCGACAGTAGGTGAAACAGCTCTAAATGGTTCTGGCGACTCTTTTGAGGCAATAAAGGTAACACAGATGGTTGAGGATATACCTAAAGTATCTCAGGAGGAGAAGACGCCTCTAGAGCTTACGAGCATTGATAAGAGTGAAGAAGAAAATGAAGACTTTGAAATTAATGAATTCTATCGCGGCGGAGAACTTTTTGTAAAAGCTTCTTTAAAGTCTGAAAGTGCCTCAATCAAGTTCAGTGTTAATGATGACGAAATACTAAAAATAATCAGTAAACTCGTTGTGGCATACCCAGAGACAAGAGAGGCTGTAGCATATACTCTCTCTGACTCTCTACTAGAATTGAGCTACTCGCGTCTTGGCGAAGATGAAATTGAGGAGTATTGGTCGCTATTCAAGGCTTTCCTAAATTCATACAATGAAGAGAAGGCTTCCCTACTAAGCGCTGAGGGCGACGAACTTGTCATTCTTGATGAAGCTGATACAGTAAAGGGAAGACTCAAAGCAAATATCTACAGCGATAAGGTTGAATTATTTATTCCCGAAGAACTCTTAGTAGATTATGAGGAAATTGTAGTCTCGCTTTTGAATAAGTATCCATTTATATCGTCCTATCTTGCATTCGAAGGAAAAGAAGGAGAAAAAGTTGTCCTAACATATATAGGAGAGTTCTCAAATAGAGATGCAGCATTGTATTTTGATGAGCTCTCGAGTTACATAGATGAGTATTATAAAGAAGAGAAAAAAGAAGAAGATGTAAAAGATTCTACTACTCTCAAACCTTCTGAAATAGAGAAGACGAATGATACTTCTACAGAGAAGAAAGAAGAGTTTAAGCGTATAAGTATTTCTCTCGGTTTTAATAATTCATATGATACTAAGATTAAATACGCACCTCTATGCTACGGTGGAGTTGATTATTACATCTCATCTAATTTCGCTATTGGCCTCAAAGCTGGATATGACTTTACGGGATTTGTTCCACTTTCTCTTTCCTTAAGGCTGTACGCTCCAGGGCTAGAAGGACTCTTCATTCAAGTCGAAGGCGGTGTTAAGCTGGGAATGAAAGAAAATAAGGATATTAGAGGACTTCTCGGTGCCATTTCCATAGGATATGAAATCAATATTACTGATAACATAAGAGTATTTGCCGAAGGCGGAACAATGTATGCGACAAAGAAGGAAAAGAGTATGCGCTATGGCCTCACGATAGGCGCAAGATTTGCTTTCTAACAATATTAAAAAGCCCCCAGTTGTTTCTGAGGTGAACCCGAATTATCGGACTTAAAATATTCTAGACTGCTTGTTTTCTAAATTGCAATGGAGACAAGCAGTTTAATTTTAT
>CAVFXW010000007.1:0-16151 GCA_963626675.1 Clostridium sp. CAG:452
TGGGGGGAGAAATCTCAGCCATGATGCTCTGGTAATTTATTACCGAGTAGTTCACTTATCGTCCATTCTCCATGGACTATAGAGAGCAAAAATTAATACCAAATGAAAAGCTATCTTTTCAAGGGGAATAAAGTACCTTAAGAGTCGATAGAAATGTTGAAATTTATGTTCTTTTTATCAGATAATCAACAGGGGTTTAAAAATGAAGAAAATCAAATTAAGCACAAAACAAAGTGAGAAGATATCATTTCTCAGACAAATGGTTGAAAAAAAGTATGGATTGAAGCTTTCTACTTTGCTCTCGATAAGTGAGGAGAAGCTAGATAAAGTTCTTAAAGGGGATGAAAAGATAGCAGAAAGGCAGTTAAAGCTCATAGCCTTGATTTTCTCTCTGACTCCGTCTGATATCATAGACGACAGTGTAGAGCTTAATGATGATATAGAGCTGAAGGAGGAGTTTTTGAAGAAGGATGAAGGAGAAGAAAAGAAGGAACTCTTCTTCTCTTATAACTGGGCACTTTTAAATAAAAAGAAAAGAAGAAGCCTTGTTTTATCGACACTTCTCATAACAATTCCTTTGGTTATTTACATTGTTTATTGCATTTGTGTGGTGACTGGGGAGAAAAGCGAAAAGATTTCATCTTATAGAATGGGAAGCGACGAGAGCGAAATATACGACCAATACGATGAGACGCAAAGTGAGTACTATGAAATTCTGAGCGAGACAGATAAATTAAATAAGGCCGATGCTTATTATGTTGAGGTAAAGGTCGGATCTGTTCTGGAGAAGATAAACAACATAGACTCATCATCATCGAGTTTTCAGACAAGAATGCAAGTTTATTTCAAGTTCGACAAAGATGAGTTCCGTTCTATGTTCCGCCACTACGCTTCTACTCTTCTTGTAGATCAGATTATCAACGACTATTACTCGGAAAACGGTGAAAAGCAACCAGAAGGTATCGTATTCTCGTCTTGGCTTGATGAGCACGCATCATACTTCGAACACTGGATTGAGAAACACGATTCTGAATATTATCCGGGAGAGGCGGGAAGCAATGTGCTTACTGACAACAATACCATGTTCGATATCGGCAATGGGATGATTGTCCCAGATAGCTATGGTGTTGTTAAGGAACTTGAGGAGATACAGTACTATGATGAATACGGGAGGCTACGTACACTGTGCTATCAGAAGGTGAAGTTCTCTGGATTATTTGAAAAGTCGTTCGACTCTGCGCGCTATCCTCTCGACAGCGTTCAATTCAAAATGTACATAACCCCGACAATGGATGCAAATTACGTAAGATATATCCCTGACAGAGATTCCAACAGCCTTGGCTCTCTCTCAGGATTCTCTCCATACTTCTCACTTTCGGGTGGCTACAGGTTGATTAAGGAGAATGACGGTATAAAGAACTTTATACAGCGTATTAATTATCTCTATGCAACGAACAACGATCCGTCAATTGAATATGACTCGACCATTAAGACACAGCTCGAGATTACCGTAAGGGCGAACAGAGCAGGTATTTCCCTCTTTCTCAAGGCATTCATCAACCTCTTTAGTGTCGTAATATGGGTAATCATCGCATTCTACAGTCAATCATATGCAGATGAGGACAGTATAGGAATGCTTGGAACAGGACTCTTTGGTGTAATATCATCAATGCTTGTAGGACTGAGTATGGTCAGCGATGCGGGTATCTTCTCCCTGACAACAATGATTAATATATTCACCCTTGCAGTCATCATGATTATGACATATCAAGCTATTGCCTCGAAGAGAGCGAAGATGAAGAAAAATGATACTCTACTTGCATATAATGCAATCAAACTCAGAGTGCTCTTCTATCTATTGACGTCCGCCACTGTCGTGATGTTCTTCGTGCTTCCTGCAATCAGCTACATGTGGAGTCTGTAGTAATTCTTATTTTTATTTATTCACGGCTTCTGTTATGTAGAGGAGCCCAAATATTAATAAAAAACCTCTGCTCTTCTTGAGCCAAACAACGTTTAACAAGGTGCCAGCTTCATTCGTTTTCTGCCTTGCCTTCTTCTCTTTTTCAAGAATTCTCATAAATCTGCTGTATGAATACATATCAGAAAGCTGTAGAGCAAAGGCAATCCGTTTGAAGAAAGAGTATGAAGAAGCAGTAGAAGAACTCAAAAAGCTTCACAATAAAAAGAGGAAGATACAGAGGGAGATTTGATAAAAGTGACAAGTCCTTCGAGAAGATTTTGAAGATAATCACTTTTTGAGGAATAATTTTCACGAAGTTAACAATAAAAGTGTTACCTTTTTTTACACCATATCAGAGTATCGGAACGGGAGATAAGTTATACAATACAATTCAGCGTATAGGGTATTTTAGTTACCATGTTTTTTCCTTCCGGTTTCATGCTCGGGGTCTCTTCTTCCCTTGCTCGAGAAAGTGTAAGGGTAGAGAATAGAGCATTATCCAAGGGATTGAATTTTACGGCAGTTGGGAATGCCTTTCTCAAAGCGTTACACTTATATAAAGAAGTGGAAGCTGTTAAAATAATCTTCATAACGGATCCCGCAGTTGATTATTCAAAGCTTAATATCGGTGTGAAGAAGACAGGAGAGATTACTGCAGAGATTGACCATATGTTGAAGGATGTAAATATGGACTGCTCCTCATGTGGCTTACAGGAAATCTGCGATGAGGTTGAGGAATTGAGAGAAATGCATTTTGGTATAAGAGAAAGCACATAAAAGTAGACAAAATGATATGACTATGGTGACAATAGAAATAAGGAGATAAGGAAGGCATAAATATGGATATGAACAAGTACCAGGAGTGGCCGGCTAATCACAAAGGTGATAAGAACCCAAACCCAAAGATTATCGAGCTAGGAAAACGCATCACAGATGTTGCGGCGCATATGATTGGAGGTGTAAAAGCAGAAGACCCGGAATATTGGGGACTGGCTGAGATTATAACAGAAGAAATGGCAGATGTGGCCCTTACAATGAAAAAGCGTGTTCACTACACGTTTGAAGAGCTCTGCCAGATGAATAAAGAGAAGGTTAATGAAGTCGGTCGTGATGGCTTTCAGAAGTTACTCGATGAGATGAGTTATGTAGGCCTTTTAGAGTACGATTACGGCTATCACTATGATCACAACGGACGAACAGCACCACAATCGGAGAGACGATATACGCTCCCGATGTTTGTTCCAGGGTCAGCAGAACTCTTCAACATGGAAGAGGTTCCGGGCGACCTGAATAAAAATCCGAGACTTGAGGAGCATCCAGATGTCGCTGCATTCTTTGAGCGTATGACATATATTCCACTTGAAGGCATCACACAAATGGTACCTCCTGGGGGCGCTGGTGTCGGTATGCACGTCATTCCTGTCGAGACTGCAATCAATATGAAAAGTGAAGCGGTAGACCTGGAAAAATTGTCTTATTGGCTTAGTAAGTATGAAGGTCATATAGGTGTTGGACGATGTTCCTGCAGAGCATCTCGTAAGGCAATCGGAGAGGGAGTAGCAGACGATGATGCTGAGTGGTGTATAGGAGTCGGAGACTTTGCTGACTATTGCCGTGAAACGGGAAAAGGTCACGATATAACAAAGGAAGAGGCACTTGCCATCCTCAAGAAGGCTGAAGACAACGGCTTTGTGCATCAGATAACGAATATCGATGGAGAGAACAAGATTTTCGGTATTTGTAACTGTAACGTAAACATCTGTAATGCACTTCGTACATCCCAGCTCTTTAATACTCCTAATATGTCCCGCTCGGCATATGTAGCTCACGTAGATAAGGATAAGTGCGTAGCTTGTGGACGATGTGTTGAATATTGCCCGGCAGGAGCAACGAGACTGGGGCAGAAACTCTGCAAGAAAGATGGTACAGAGGTAAAATATCCAAAGCAAATCCTTCCAGACAAGGTAAAGTGGGGTAAGGAATACTATGATTTCGATTACAGAGATAACAACCGTATAAACACCCATAAGAGTGGTACTGCCCCATGTAAGACTGCTTGTCCTGCACATATTGCTGTACAAGGGTACCTGAAGAAGGCTGCACAGGGTAAATATGATGAAGCTCTTGCTTTGATTAAAAAGCAGAATCCGTTCCCTGCTGTCTGTGGAAGAGTATGTAACAGAAGATGCGAGGATGCATGTACTCGTGGCACAATTGACGAGCCGATTGCAATCGACGCAGTGAAGCGCTTTATTGCAGAGCGTGACCTAAAAGCAGAAACAAGATACATTCCACCTAAAGTTGTTGCAGGAAGTATCCACAAAAACGGATGGGACGAAAAGATTGCCATCATAGGCGCTGGTCCTGCGGGGCTTTCATGTGCATTCTATCTAGCACAAATGGGATATAAGCCGACAGTATTCGAGAAGAATGAATCGGCAGGTGGTATGTTAAGGTACGGCATTCCTTCATACAAGCTTGAAAAAGATGTAATTGAAGCTGAGATTGATGTTATCAGAGAGATGGGCGTTGAGATCAGAACAAGTATAGAAGTTGGTAAAGACGTTACTCTTGATGAGCTAAGAAAAGAGGGCTATAAGGCATTCTATATCGCTATCGGATGCACATCCGGTCGCCTCCCTGGAATTCCGGGCGACAGAGCTGAAGGCACATTCACGGCAATCGATTACCTAAGAGAAGCAAATTGTGGTGGAAGAGAATTCACCGGCAAAGTTGTTGTTGTCGGTGGTGGAAATGTATCAATGGATGCTTCCCGTGTAAGTGCAAGAAACGGAGCTGAGTCTGTTATACAGCTCTGTCTCGAGAGCGAGAAGGAGATGCCAGCATCAGAAGAAGAGGTAAAAGAGGCTGAAGAAGACGGCGTCTCAATTAAGTGTGGCTGGGGACCGAAAGAAGTTATCGTTGAAGACGGAAAAGTTAAAGGTATTGTCTTTAGAAAGTGTCTTTCCGTATTCGAAGAAGCCGATGGCAGAAAGAAGTTCGCTCCGAAATATGATGATAACGAGACGATATCACTCGAGTGTGATCGTGTAATCTTTGCGATTGGTCAGCAGTCTATGTGGGGAGACCTCTTGAAGGGTGAGAATGTAGAGTTTAAGGGACCGACTCTTGCCTCTGATGGCCTTACATATCAAGTGAAGGGCGCGCCGGACCTATTTATCGGCGGAGATGTATTGACAGGACCTAAGTTCGCAATCGATGCTATCGCACAGGGCCACTGGGCAAGCGAATCGCTCCATAGATATGTGCAGAACGCCCATATGACAATCGGACGCAATAAGTGGGAATTTATCGAGCTCGATAAAGAAGATATTCTAGTCGAGAGTTATGATAACTCCTCGCGTCAGAGAGAGGGACTTGATGCTTCTATGGGAAGTAAGTCATTCAAGGATGCTCATATCGCACTTACAGAAGAGCAGGTGAGGATTGAAACTTCTAGGTGTCTCGGATGCGGTGCTACAATCGTTGACCCGAACAAGTGTATAGGCTGCGGTGTATGTACTACTAAGTGTGAGTTTGATGCGATTACTCTTCATAGGGATCATCCTGAGTGCACGACAATGATTAAGGCAGAGGATAAGTTCAAAGCAATCCTCCCGTATCAACTAAAGCGTGCAGTCAAGATAGTATTTTCACCAAAGAGTGCAGAAGAGAAGGCACAAATCAAGGCTCATAAAGAGGCAAAGACTGTTAACTAGCCTATAGAAAATAAAAGAGAGCTTGAAGGCGGACATTTGCTCCGCCTTTTTTCACAGTGAAATTAAGAGAGAGTACTGTTCACTTGGGCCTCAATGAAATATTTGAAAAGGAAAGAAAGGAGAAGAAGAAAGCCCATAAAGAGCTTGAGGTCGAACTAAAAAAGAGAGCGCGCTTCGAGACGCTTATAGATTCTGAATATGGACTAACCATACTGCCTTGGGATAGCTGTATCTACTTACTTCTATAACATAAGGCACAGCGATGAGGCTGAGAACTAACGAGCTCTCTCACACTGTCTTGGATAAATGGTCAGAGTAAGCCTCCTTGGCTAAAGAAAGGGTTGTAAGAGCTCTTTATAATGTTCTTGGTATAAAAGGACTTATTTCGTATTCAAGACAATAAGAGACTCTAAGAAGTATCCATGCTTTTTTATGCGCAACTTCCACTTTGACTAAAACTTCTACATAATTCTATTATCTTGTTGTAAGATGGTGAATGAAGAATAATATTGTTTTTTGTTAGCAAAAGTTTTGGTGTGAGAACATAGAAAGGAGAGCAAGTAGTATGGGAAGATTCGTTAATCCAAATAATGAAGCGTTTAAGTCTGCTTGTAAAGATGAAATCTATGTTGATAAAAGTAATCTAATAACATTCACTAACAGTGTCATATCATCTTCTTATGCATTTATCTGTAATACTCGCCCTCGCCGTTTTGGAAAATCAATGGCAGCTGATATGCTTACCGCATATTACTCGAAGGGCGCAGATTCAAAAGAGATGTTCTCTTCCCTGGGCATCAGTTCATTCCCCGACTGGGAGAAGTATCTCAATAAGTATGATGTAATACATATCGACATTTAATGGTGTATAAATCCAGCAGGAGGATTTGATAAAGTAAAATCCTATATCGAGAGGGAAGTAATCGGGGAACTGAAAGAATTTTATCCGGACAGCGTAAGAAATGAAGACATCTCGCTACCGGAAGTGTTGTCACGGATTAACGCCAAAACGGGTAATAAATTTGTCTTCATAATCGATGAGTGGGATGTACTTATCCGGGATGACGCAAACAATAAGAAGGTGCAGGACGAATACATAGCATTTCTTAGGGGGCTTTTCAAAGGAAGCGAACCAACTAAATACATAGCTTTGGCTTACCTTACGGGTATTCTTCCTATTAAAAGAGAAAGGACACAAACTGCACTCAATAACTTCAATGAGTACACTATACTGGATGCAGGTCCTTTTGCTGAATATGTCGGTTTTACAGAAGAAGAAGTTAAAAACCTTTCTGATAAATATTGTGTCAGTTACGAGGAGACAAAGAGATGGTATGACGGTTATCTTGTTGACGGCTTGCACATTTATAACCCCTGTGCTGTTGTGAGTGTGATGCTTAGTGGGAAGTTCAAAAGTTATTGGTCAGATACTGCCAATAGTGATCTCGTTTTTCCTTTAATCAACATGAATTATGCGGGATTGAAGAAGGATGTAATAGAGATGATTTCGGGAGGCGAAGTTCCCGTTAATCCGGAGACCTTCAAGAATGACACAGTCAGCATTTCAAGTAAGGATAATGTACTGACTTATCTAATACACCTAGGCTACCTTGGATATAACGAAGAGGAGGGTACAGCCTTTATTCCGAATGAAGAAATACGAGAAGAGTTGGGCTATGTCGTGGAGAATAGTGAATGGGATGAAATGGTGTCCTTTTCAAATGAATCAAATAGAATACTGAATGCTACTCTTCAGGAAGATAGGGGTGTACTGGCTTCTCAAATAGAAAAGATACACGATGAGTATATTCCCGCATTAGAGTACAACGATGAGAATTCACTCTCCTTGGTCATTATCCTAGCCTACTTAGCTTCACGACAATACTACTTTAAGCCGATAAGAGAGCTCCCGGCAGGTAAAGGATTTGCAGACATTGTATATATCCCAAAACCGAAATATGTGACGAATTATCCAGCTCTTGTTATAGAGCTCAAGTGGAATAAGGAAGTAGAGAGCGCCATCGACCAGATAAAGGAAAAAAAGTACCCAGAGTCCATAAAGGGTTATACAGATAATATCCTCCTTGTTGGTATTTCCTATGATAGAAAAACCAAAAAGCACGAGTGCATTATTGAGAAGCTGTGAGACTCAGGAGAAGGGTAGCCTTTACGTAAAAAAAGGATTGCCACAGTTAATGCAAAAGCCAGTTGATTAGATTTAGAGACTTAATGCCATCATATGAATTAATGAAGTCAGAATCCAAGGAGAGCACAATTTTTTCGTAGTTGTCTTGAATATTACGCAAAGGGCGAAGTTCTCGTTCTCTAGTTTCTTGAGACAACATACTTTCTGTAACTTGTATATATATTTTTTTCGTTTGGCTTTTCTGCTATGAAGTCTACCTCTCTTTCTCCAACTTTTCCAATATATACCCGGTAGTCACGTCGAAGAAGTTCTAAAAATACAATATTCTCAAGAGTATGTCCCCTGTCGGCATCTCGGTAGCCTAATAGCATATTGCATAAGCCCATGTCTATGATATAGTTTTTCTCCAGCGTTTTAAGAAGTTGTTTTCCTTTAATGTCGTATCGGGGTACAGAAAAGAACACAAATGCATTACGAAGCATTGAGATATACTTTTCTACTGTTTTTCCTGCAATGTTCTTTTTCTTCTCTGGTTTAATACCTTCCCATTTCACGTGTTGTCAACGAGTTGATAATTTATTATTCTATTACCAGAAAATGCGTAAATACGTAAATTGAGGTAATAGAATGGAAGCAAGTAGAATCTCCTATATTAACGATTTAATTATCAGAAAACACAATGGGATGATAAAAGTTATAACTGGGGTAAGGAGATGTGGAAAGTCATATCTTCTCTTTAAACTCTTCAAAAATCATCTAAAGAAAGAAGGAGTTGATGAGAGCCATATCATAGAAATCAAACTTGATAACAGAAAACAAAAGGATTTACAAAATCCCGATCTTTGTTATCGCTATGTAGAGGACAAAATCAAAGACAAGAAAATGTATTATCTGCTTTTAGATGAGGTGCAACTTATGGACGATTTTGAAAGTGTCTTAAATGGATTTCTATATATTGATAATCTAGATGTCTATGTCACTGGTAGCAATTCAAAATTCCTGTCTACTGATATTATTACGGAATTTAGAGGTAGAGGGGATGAAGTACGAATCTATCCTCTCACTTTTTCAGAATACTATGAAGTTGTGAAAGGGGAATTTGATGATGCATGGCTCACATATCAGACATATGGTGGTCTTCCAGCTCTTTTAACAATGGAAACTGATAAACAAAAAACAGAGTATTTGGATTCTTTGTTTTCAAATGTATATATCAATGATGTCATTGAGCGAAATAAAATCAGAGATGGTGATATCTTAGATGATCTTGTTAATGTTCTTGCTTCCTCTATCGGTTCTCTTATAAACCCTACAATTATTGCAAATACTTACTCTAGTTCTAAGAAGTCAAACTGTTCGCACAAAACAATTTCCTCTTATATCAAATACTTGGAAGATGCCTTTCTTATTAGTGAATCTCTACGATATGACATAAAAGGTAGGAAATATATAGGAACAAACAAAAAATACTATTTTGTGGACGTTGGAATTAGAAATGCACGCCTTGCCTTTAGACAACAAGAGCCAACGCATCTTATGGAAAATATCATTTACAACGAATTAAAGACCCGTGGTTTTAAGGTGGACGTTGGTAATATTGAACGCAATGAAAAGAATAATGAAGGGATCTCTGTTAGAAAACAATTAGAGGTAGATTTCGTTGCTAACAGAGGAAATGAACGCTATTATATCCAAGCTGCTTACAAGCTAGAGAATGAAGAAAAGTGGATGCAAGAAAAAAGGTCGTTAAATCAAATAAGAGACTCATTTAGGAAGTTCATTATCGTACGTGATAATATAAAAACATGGCAGGATGACAATGGTTTTGTTATTATGGGATTAAAGAATTTTTTGCTAAACTCAAATAGTTTAGAGGTTTGTACAAAATGAGTTCTCTGAAAATTTGACTTCAATTTTGGAAAAGTGTCTAAGACTTAAATTAAACATAAGGATAAATAACAATATCGGTTGGCAAAGTAGAGGATTAGGCAGAAAAAACGTTTAAGAGCAATGCGATACGAAGCATTGGAAGCTGTTGGCTAATTTGAGGAATCCAACAAGAATATTCTGCTCTCGAGGACACTAGCGTAACAATTTTGATAGGGGATGTCGCTTATTTTTTCCTTTTGTTCTATTGTATTGGCATGAAGAAAATATATATAGAGAGCCTTGGCTGCGCAAAAAATCAGGTCGACAGTGAGATCCTACTCACCTACGCTGAAGAGAGCGGCTATGAGAAGACAGATGATATATCAGAAGCAGATGTAATCGTATGTAATACGTGCGGCTTTATAAAAAGCGCGAAAGAGGAATCAATCAATACATTCTTTGCATTGAGGAATAAAAATAAGACGGCGAAGATTGTACTTTCGGGGTGCCTGGCAGAGCGCTATGGCAATGTAATGGAGCTTGAAGAGGCGGATGCCATATTCGGTAACCGTGATCTCTCACTTTTTCCAGATGTATTGAAAACTCTCGAGCGCGGTGAAAAGAGCCTTCTCATTCCACCCTATCCAGATCCAGATAGGGAGCGTGACAAGAGAAAAGAGCTCCTATCATTTCCAGGAACGGCCTATCTTAAGATAAGTGAGGGCTGCAATCACTGCTGCTCTTATTGCGCTATCCCACTAATAAGAGGGCCACTGAGATCTCGGCCGTTTGAAAAGGTTGTAGAAGAGGCGAAAAGGCTTATATCAACAGGGATATATGAGATAAATATCATCGCTCAGGACCTCGGCGCATATGGATTAGATTTATACGGACAGAGTCGCTTTGTCGAGCTCATGGATAGGCTGTCATCTCTAGAGGGTGACTACGTATTAAGAATGCTCTATATACACCCCGATACATTCCCTCTTGATTTAATAGATCTTGTTTCTAAGAGGAAGAAGATTCTTCCTTATTTCGATATCCCAGTGCAGCATGCCGATAAGACAATACTGAAGTCCATGAAACGTACGGGAAGTGGTGATGAGTATGCATCGCTCTTTAATAAGATAAGAGAGAAGAATCCCGATTGCGTAATAAGAACGACACTCATGCTCGGCTATCCTGGAGAGGATAGGGCTGCTTTCGAAGAGTTGTTGTCATTCTTAGATAATGCTGAGCCTGATTGGATGGGCTCTTTCCTCTATTCAAGAGAGGAAGATACTCCGAGTTATAAGATGAGAAATCAAAAGGACCACGAGAAGGCAATCAAGGAAGCCTCGAAGTGGCAGAAGGAACTAGAAGAGAAGCAAAGCACAATTACAGAGCGTCGCCTTGAGCGTTTCATCGGACGCGAATACACAGCCATTGTCGAAGAGACGATAGAAGGCGAGGACCTCGCAATTGCAAGAATATATTCCCAGGCTCCTGAAGTTGATGGTGCAACTGTCATAATGGGACGTGGTATGCACCCGGGAGACAAGGTGAGAGTCGGAATCAGAAGCGTAAGGGGAGTTGATTTGGAGGGTATTCTAATTGATTGATCTCGATACTCTCAACAGAGAGCAGCGAGAGGCTGTTCTCGACACAAAGAATAACCTCCTCCTTCTTGCATGTGCCGGAAGCGGCAAAACAAAGACTATTACATATAAAATTGCATATGAGATAGAAATGGGGATAGTATACCCCTCACAAGTTTGTGCCGTCACATTCACTAATCGAGCCGCCAAGGAGATGAGAGACCGCATTGCGTCTCTTCTTCCCGATGTAGATACATCGAAAATGGTCGTACGCACATTCCATTCATTGTGTGCCTCTCTATTGAGGCGCTTTGGAGAGAGCATAGGACTAAGGCGAGACTTCACGATATATGACGAGAGCGATAGCTATCAGCTTTTATGTTCCATCGATGAAGAGGAAGACAAGAGAATGATGCGTGATATATCGCGTACGATATCGAAATTGAAGGACCTTGGGATTCCTCCAGAGAGCCCGAAGTGTAGCTACTACAGTCAATATGAATGTTTCAGGGAGTACTATAGGCGTTACAATGAACTACTATATAGAAGTGGAAATGTAGATTTTGGAGATCTTATTTCACGCTCGGTGGAGCTTTTGAAAAAAGATGAGAAGGCCAAGGGGTATTGCCACGACCGATTTCGACTTACGCTGGTGGATGAGTACCAGGACTCCAACACGGAGCAATTTAGGTTTCTCTCTCTCTTTGTCTCTCCAGAGAGCCAGCTTGTTGCAGTAGGGGATGATGATCAGTCGATATATTCATTTCGCGGTGCTGAGATAAGGAACATCCTTTCTTTTAGAGATGACTTCAAGAATGTAAGAGAGATAAAACTTGAGAAGAACTACCGTTCCACTAATGAAATTCTTGCGCCCGCAAGTGCACTCATAAAACACAATGTTCATAGACACGATAAGGAGATAGTCTCGGCAGACGGTAAAAGTGGCGCGAAGCCCACTCTCCTCATCTCTGAGAGTGGCAATATGGAAGCGCGAAGAATAGCTGATATAATCCGTAGCATTGGTAATTGGGATAACACCGCAGTGCTCTACAGAACCAATGCCCAGTCCCTTCCCTTTGAAACCATCCTCACACAATACAGTATTCCATATAAGGTAGTTGGGTCTTTAAAGTTCTATGATAGAGAAGAGGTGAAGGACGCACTATCTTTCTTGCGTCTCTTAATAAATCCTTATGATAGAGTTGCATTCGAGAGAATAATAAATAAGCCTTCTCGTAAGATTGGAAAGAAGAAAATAGCCGATATAGAGAGTAGGAGCGACGATATGTTTCTCGCTCTCTCCTCCTTCTCGTCTGATAATCCCTCTTCTTCCTTCGATGGAGCAAGAGTATTTCTCCAAGCTTGGAGGAATGCTCTCGACAGACTCGAGAACAATGTGAACCTGGGAGACGTGATGAAGGAGGCCTTAGAGGAGACGGAGCTCATGGACTACTATAGAAGCGAGAGCGACCGCGCCCAAAGAGACGCTAGGCTCGAAAACCTCTCGGTTCTGGTCTCGACACTCTCTGAGGAGGGAGAGAGAGGCGATTCGATATTAACTCTTGGCGACGCACCTATATCTATGAGGGAGAGGCTCTCATCTTTTCTAGAGCGCCTTACACTCGATACGACAGTACTCGGAAACAATGATAACCGTGATAAGGAAGGCGTTACACTCATTACCATGCATAACACAAAGGGCCTTGAGTACGACACGGTGTTCTGCACAGGGCTTGAGGATGATTTGATTCCCGGAAAGAGCAGCGTGGACGAAAAAAGCATAGAAGAGGAGAGACGAATACTCTATGTTGCAATGACGAGAGCAAGAAAACGCTTATATCTTTCGTATGCAAAGACACGTCTCATGTGGGGGAATATTAAATATGAAGTTCCCTCCCGCTTCCTTTCTGATATACCCTCGTCTCTTATCGATGGAGACAGGAGATCTTCCTATTCTTATAAGACTACGTCGTATGAGAATGTACCCTCATGGGCGAAGAGGATTGATATAAAACCGAAGATAAAATCTGATAGTGCGCAACTTACACTGGAAAAAGGAGACAGGGTGAAGGCAGAAGGTAAGGGAGAGGGTACAGTAATAGATGTCTCTTCTAGCGACGAAAAAACGATACTTACCGTCCTATATGACAGTGGACGTACGATGCGTTATGTCGCGGGGCACGCAAATATTGAAAAAATCGAGTGATGATATAGACAGAAAATCGATATTTTGACTAAAATAACAGAGTTCGATTACGAACAGCCCGTGAGCTATGCGGAGAGAGGACGTACTGTAGGCTGACCACAAGGCCGAGGGAAGCTTCTTTCCTCCTCCTGGACAAAGGCTCTTTAATGCACCGGTTGTAGTGCCGATTCCTTTCCCGAGGGTGCTAGAAGAGTACAGAAAAGGTGACGAAGGGAGGCTAATCTATTTGTAAGACTGAGCGACCGTCTTACACAAGAAAATAGATAGGCTTTGTCTTTAGGCTCTGCCGTAAGGTTGGAAACGGTGTTTCCAAGGCTAGGAAAAGAATAGGACTGGAAAATGAAGACTATTTTTGTTAAACCGGCAACGATGGAGAAGAAATGGTACATCATCGATGCTGAAGGTAAGAACCTCGGGCGCGTTGCAGTTGCTGCAGCAAGAATCCTCAGAGGTAAGAATAAACCGGAATATGTTCCTCATCAGGATATGGGGGATTATGTAATAATCATCAATGCCGCTAAGGCTAATGTTACTGGAAACAAGGTTGAAGATAAGATGTATTATCGTCACTCCATGTATCCAGGTGGACTCAAGGCAGAGAACTATGGAAAGGTAATCGTGCGTAAGCCGACCTATCCTATGGAACATGCTGTTAAGGGTATGCTTCCGTCAGGAAAGCTTGGAAAGAGACTCTTTGTCAACCTACATGTTTATGCAGGGGCAGAGCATCCACATATGGCACAGAAGCCTGAGAAAGTTGAGCTTTAAGAGAGGGAACTGAAAAATGGCAAAGAATGAAAATAAAGTTGTTGACCTCGGACACGGGGTGGGCAGAAGAAAGACCGCTGTTGCTAGAGTTTACCTCAGAGAAGGCAATGGTGAGATCGTTGTTAATGGAAAGAAGATTGAAGAGTATTTCGTCAATGCTTCTGATTGTGCTAAGGTTAACGAGCCTTTCGCAGTAACAGAGACACAGGGAAAGTTCAATCTAGTAATCAATGTCGTTGGTGGTGGAATCCACGGCCAGGCAGAGGCATGTAGACACGGTGTTGCAAGAGCACTTGTTGAATATGATGAGAGCTTGAAGAGCGCTCTCCACACGGCTGGACTTATGACAAGAGACCCGAGAATGGTCGAAAGAAAGAAGTACGGACAGCGTGGAGCAAGAAGACGCTTCCAGTTCTCAAAGCGTTAAACGTTTTATTTACCAAAGGGGCCAGGAAACTGGCCTTTTCTTGTCAAGGAATACTATGGATGTTTATGAGAGAGCACTTAATTTACTCGCCACTAGGGAACACTCTGAAAAGGAATTGAGAGCAAAGCTCATCCAAAAGGGGTGTAGTGAGAAAGAGACGGAAGACGCTCTTACTTCTCTCAAAGAAGAAGGAGCACTCTCTGATGAGCGCTTTGCAGAGAGCTTTATCCGCTCGCGCCTTAGGAGAACTCCAGAAGGTAAGAGCATACTATTATTTCGCCTTAAAGAAAAAGGCGTCCCAGATGAGATAGCGCGTTCATCTCTAGAGAAAGCGTGGGAAGAGGAACTATACATTACAGCATTGAGAAAAGAAAAGGAAAAACTCGAGAAGAAGTACCCAATAGACAAAGTAAGGCTAAAACTAATGCAGAAAGGCTTTACAGTGAGAGACATTCAGAGGACAGAGGAATAAAATGAAAAAGGTACTATCAGTACTGTCTGTAGTTATTTTCATTATCTATGCACTAAGCGAAAGATATCCCTTACTTCTACTTTTAACATATGCTCTTATTGCCGCTTTACTTATTATTTATCTCAACGTGGAGAATGAAAGAAGAATATTACTTCCCGTTATCTACATTATTCTCATGCTCACATCTACTTTTGAGTCAACGGGGATGAATATAATAAAAGCTCTATCTGATACTTTTTTCCTTCTTCCTCTTATTCCTGATGGAAAAACCAAAGAGAAGAGAAAAAGAGAGATAATCGTAGTACTTCTATTATCTCTTCTATCATATATAGCACTGAAAATAACAGAAGAAAGATATTACTACATATATTATAGGATAGAGCGCTACGGAGAGGTAGTCGCACTATTTAATATTATATTTCTTCTCACTGTATTAGCTTCCCTCTTGAGATGTGTTATGAAAAGAGAGAGAAATTATTATCCACTATTCCTTCTTATTCTCTCAACAATGGTTACAATTAAATTGAACACGGATTATGAGTTTTTACTTCCATATGCTCTCTACGATGTATATATCCTATTTATATATATAGGAGGAATGAAAAAGGAAATAATAAAAATAGAAAAGAGAAAGATAGTATTCTCTAATCTACTACCAGTTGAGATAGTTCACCTCAAAAAGAAAGAGAGGGAGCGTGTATATGAGATTCCTCCAAACCTCCCTAAGGACGACAGAGAGGAGGATATATAATACAAAGGCTAGAGACTGAAACTATATAATCTCATATAATAAACATACAAATAAAATAAAATATTTAAAAAAAAGTGTAACTTTTCATATCTTAATTATTTTATCTTGACAGGCAATGTATCGTTAGGTACAATCCAAAAATGTATAATGGAATAAAGGGTGAAGCATGCCTTGAGGTGTGTTCCCGAATTTTCAATGGAGGAAATAATGAAAAAAATCCTTACAATCGCATTAGTTGCAATCCTCGCAGCAA
>CAVFXW010000008.1:0-5004 GCA_963626675.1 Clostridium sp. CAG:452
GACCATAGAGAAGTGGAAATACCCGTTCCCATCCCGAACACGGAAGTAAAACGCTTCTTCGCCGATGGTACTAGAGTTCGTCTCTGGGAGAGTAGGTCGTCGCCAGCTTTTTTTATTGCCTTATTTTTGATTTTATTCATATACCAAGGAGAGTTCTGTTCTATTAGTACGGTACTCTCTTTTTTTTTGGCTCAAATCTTTGTTGTATAATAAATAAAAGGTATTTTCTTTATTTTAAGTTTAGTTTATATTACATCTCGGTAATCATAATGAAGAAGAAAAATGAAAAGATAAGAAACATTGCTATTATAGCACATGTAGACCATGGTAAGACGACACTTGTAGACGCTCTATTTAAGCAGAGCGGACTGGCATTGAAAGACAACGGTCAAGAAAGAATAATGGATAGTGGTGATATCGAGAGAGAAAGAGGTATCACAATAAGTGCAAAGAACTGTGCAATACATTGGAAAGGTGTAAAGATTAACATAATCGATACCCCGGGCCATGCAGACTTCGGCGGAGAAGTCGAAAGAGGATTAAGCATGGTTGATGGTGTTGTACTTCTCGTCGATGCTGCTGAAGGTCCTCTACCACAAACGAGATTTGTTCTTGAGAAGGCTTTTAAAAAGAATCTTCCTGTAATAGTTGTTATAAATAAGATTGATCGCCCTGATCAGAGAGCAGAGGAAGTTCTTGATGAAGTGTATGATCTTCTTTTAGAGCTTAGTCAGGATGAAGATATGCTTGAGGTTCCTGTTTTCTATGCTAATGGTCGAGATGGCCGATGTGGTCTTACTCCTAATGCTATCGGAGATAATCTTCATCCTCTTCTTGATGCAATTTTAAGTTATATTCCTTCTCCGGAATATGACAGCGATGAGCCTTTTCAGATGCTAGTATCTGATCTCTCGTATTCAGATTTTCTAGGTCGACTTGCCGTCGGAAAGGTAATAAACGGTACTGCAAGTACAAATGATCAACTTATATGCATAAAAGAGAATAAAGAAGAACCTTTGAGAGTTACCAGACTTCAAAGTTATGATGGTCCTACATTCAAGGAAACTGATGATGTAGAGCCTGGTGACATAATTGTACTCAGTGGTGTAAACGATGTTTCTATCGGTGATACCATTTGTACAAAAGATGAGATAAAAGCACTCCCTAGAATCAAAGTTGATGAGCCTACTGTAAGTATGCTCTTCTGTCAGAATACATCTCCTCTTGCAGGTAAGGAAGGTAAAGCTGTTACAGGCGCTAAGATATGGGAAAGACTACAAAAAGAAGCTCTTAAAAACGTTTCTATCAGAATCGAGAAGAACCCTGATGATACCTTTACTGTAAAAGGAAGAGGTGAATTCCAGATGGCAATCATCGTCGAAGAGATGAGAAGAGACGGATATGAGCTTAGTGTTGGTAGACCTCACATTATCTTCAAGAAGGATGAAAACGGCAATAAAACAGAGCCTATTGAGTATCTATATATAGACTGTCCTGAAGAGTACAGCGGCACAGTTATGGAAAAACTTGGCCGCAGAAAAGCTGTTATGAATGATATGACCTATACGACAGGTAATAGGGTTAAGATTGTATTCGAGATTCCTGCACGTGGTCTTATAGGATACAGAGATGAGTTTCTTACAGATACAAGAGGACTCGGAGTAATGAATACTTTGGTAAAAGGTTATGAGCCTTATAAAGGGGATTTTCCTGATAGACAATCTGGTTCTCTAGTGTGTGATAGAGCTGGTACTGCTTGTCCATATGGCATATGGGAACTTGAAGACAGAGGAAGATTTTTCATCGTTCCCGGTGACAGTGTATATGAAGGACAGGTAGTAGGTGAGAGGAATAAGGAACTTGATCTTTTAATCAATCCTACCAGAACGAAAAAGCTAACAAATCTTCGGGCAGCAGGCAAGGATGAGGCTGTTTCTCTTACTCCTGTTGTCAAACCTAGTCTTGAAGAAGCAATACAGTTTATTAAAGATGATGAACTAGTTGAAGTAACACCTCTTTCAATAAGAATGAGAAAGAAGATTTTAGATTCCCAGCAGCGTAAGATCTTTAATAACCGTGGTGCGATACCAGATTTCTTGAAATAATTCGTTATAGTCGATTTTTTTTCTGTAATGTTGCATTCAAACTGTCAGAAAACCTTACCTTGAAATCGTCAAAATCGTAGTCTTGAAGGTTAGATTTCTTTAACGAATATTCTACAGGTTGCCTTAGATTCCTTACTTTATCTTGATTGAGCGAATACAATATGGCAGAAAACTATGAGTTTAAGCGTCGTTTTCCGTGTAAGTTTATATTTAGCGGATCAAGACTAATTTTTTTTGAAAATTGTTGTCCGTTATGACGAGTTGGATTGCCACTTTTTAGCGTCATTAAAATTTACATGGAAATAGATGACAATAGCCCGGCGTGAGTGTAACCGTGTTTTCAAACATTTTTGCCTATCACCATTAAGAAAATGTTACAAAAACTATCACAAGAAAAAACGTAAGCAAGTCTGAAAATAAAAACGGAAAATACGTTTATAATTTCAAATATAGGGTGTATAATGATAAAAATAGAAATAAAAAAACGAAAAATATGTTTTTAAAGGAAAATAATCTATGAAGATACTCCGCATTACTGCACAAGGACTCCCATTATTCAAAAAGGATTTAGATATTTGCTTTTATACGCAGCAACGTGTTTATGAAGAGGACAAAGATAGCCTTTATCGTTTGACGGAAAACTACCATCTCCACTCTGCCTGTGCTTTCATTGGAATTAATGCATCCGGTAAAACTTCGGTATTAAAAGTCATTAGCTTGGCCTTGAATATTGTAAAAAATGAGCCCATCAATCATGTGGAGGCAAAAAGTATTCTTGGCGGAACGAAGAAAGCTATAATCCGCACATATTTTTACGATAAGCGCAGTTACATCTGCTGTTTGGAGACTTTAATTGCAGCAAAGAAAGCAAAAACAGGGGAATATGTGTATTCGATTCTGTCTGAAAGCCTTTGGGAAAAACCGATTGAAACCGTTAAGTCGAAAAAGTATCTGACGGATTTTGCAGGAATGAAGCCTGTAGAACAGCGCAATAGCGAAGAAGCATACCTTCCTGATGACGTCAGCTTTATCATTGCACATAATAAAAAAGTGAATGATACAGTGGAAATATTCAGCCTGCTTTCATATACAAATGTGAATGTGCTTCCCTTTACCGAAGATATTCCATTGGAAGTAATTGCATTTCTTGACCCGACCATTGAGAAATTGTACTTTGAACAGACAGAGGGGAAAACAGTTATTCACTTGAAGTTTAAGGATGAAGAAAAGATTATCCTAAACAATGTAGCGGATCTTGAGCAATATCTGTCCTCTGGTACAATTAAGGGCATTATTACATTCTCGATTGTAAAGGAAGTTCTTCATTCGGGTGGGTATCTTCTGGTAGATGAAATAGAGAATCATTTCAACAAGGAAATTGTTACAACCTTAATGCGCTTCTTTATGGATAGCCAATTGAACAAAAATGGTGGAACACTAATTTTTACTACACATTATCCAGAACTGCTGGATGAATATGATCGAAACGATGGAATTTGTATTGTAAGAAACCGCAATGGTATTACGTCGGAGAATTTAAGCTATATATTGAAGCGTAATGATATTAAAAAGAGTGATGCTTACCAGAGTGGTTTCCTTGAGGGAACAACACCAGCGTATGAAGCATATATACGCTTGAAGAAAAAACTGGCTGCTTCGTTCAACTAAGGAGTCAAATGAATGGAATTGTCAAAATACAAGGCGTGTATATGTGAAGACTCTGCCGAGGAAGCAATTATCGATATACTTGTTGATAACGATCTACTTGTTTTTAAAAGAGAAGAAATGCTGGAAGAACGTGTCATTCGATGCAGAAAGGCTAAGCGATTTGAAGAACGCTACTTACGGAAGGGATTCAATGAGCAGATTTCAGTAATACGTATTTTGGATTCACGCAGAGAAGAATTTCGACTGAGCAAGGCATACGAACAAAAAGTTGATGTGATAAATGTTATTACTGCTCCAGAAATTGAGATGCTGATTATCCATGCTGAAGGAGTGTATGATCAATTTAAGCGTTCTGGAAAGAAGCCAAGCGAGTTCTGTAAATCGAATCTTTATATGCATGACGTGAAGTCGTATGACTTTGTGAAGGGGTATTTCAGTAATCCTCAGACACTTGTGAAAGCCATAAAAGAATATCGCAGAATAGCAAATATTCATAGAGGAGAATTTGGTTTATCTGATTTGCTGAGATGATCTATTAGTATATCCGTTAGTAATTCGACATTGGTGCCCCAAAACGTTACTTGATATATTCGTTTATTTGCTTTTTTTTATAAAAAAATAATTATACATTTTTTTAAAATTGGACTACCTGAGGGATTATAGATTTAATGACTATTAATGGGCGTATTTTTGAAGGGCTGGAATAGCTTTTCATATCGCTATAATGTCGCACTTAAGCTGTCAGAAATCCTTACCTTGAAATCTTCAAAATCGTAGTCTTGTAGGTTAGACATAACTAACGAATATTCTTCAGGTTGCCTTAGATTCCTTACTTTATCTTGATTGAGCGAATACAATATGGCAGAAAACTGCGAGTATAAAGCGTTGTTTTTCGTGTAATTTTATATTTAGCATATTGAATCATTTTATTTGAAAATTGGTGTCTGTTATAACGAGTTGGATTGCCACATTTGGAGCGTCATTACATTTGCTATATTTGAGCCGTCATACTCTTTAATGACGGCTCTATTTTATGCTTGCAATGCTTAACTATAGTTTTTTAATTAATAGTAGTTAATTTATATATTCAAATACATAAGAATTTAACAAGTATTATTTTAATTTGATCAAAAATTATTTTAAATGATACATAAATAGTATGATATTATATTATATGTACAATTTGCGATATAAATTGAAATAGCTTTCTTATATAAAATAATATTAATAG
>CAVFXW010000009.1:0-35672 GCA_963626675.1 Clostridium sp. CAG:452
TGGGGGGAGAAATCTCAGCCATGATGCTCTGGTAATTTATTACCGAGTAGTTCACATACCGATAATGATGATTATCCCTTTAGTATTCTTCCGTTTCCTGATTTTCTTATTCTGGGATCATTCAGTGCATGGGAGAAAAGCTCTTCTATCTTGTCTCCACTCTTCTGATAGCCCATCTCTAGAATAAAAAGTCTCAGTAGCTCTGATTTTGTGTATGACGATTTATTTCCGTTTTCAAGTATGTAGAGAACTCCGTTGGCCCCTTCTACATATGGTATTTGATAAGAGTAGCGAACCAAACTATCGGGAGTCGGCCTAAAATATGATTCGTCTTTCCCCGTGTGATAAACTCTCTCTCCGTTTTCATCTATTGTTGTGTTATCAAAAGGGGCTGTGAGGGACAGAAGAAGATCATTTAAGAGGGAGCCGTTTTTGTGGAGGTGGTAGGAGTTGAGAACTCTCTTATATAGGAGGCTCTCTCTAATTGGCCCCTCAACGGCGATTATTTCTTTCATTCTCTTCACTATATCATCATTGTGTACTCCACTTAGTAGCTCTCTTGATGAAAGCGCTCTCTCTTCGAGTACTGTAACTTTGTATTCTCTTTTTTCCATGAAGAAATTGTATAATGAGTTTCTGCTAACGCAAAGAGATATGTTGCTCTTATTGATATGAAAACGATAATATTTCGGTAGAGGTGAAAAATGGAAATTACAAAAGATATAAAATATGTGGGCGTAAACGATCACGACATAGATCTCTTCGAGAGCCAATACCCGATGAGGCGCGGGGTTTCTTACAACTCGTACCTTATTAGGAGTAAGGGAGAAAGCCTAGTAATGGATGCTGTAGAGGACAGCTTTGCTTCCGATTGGCTGGATAATATCGAGAGGGAGAACAATGGAAAGAGTCCGGATTATCTTGTAGTTCAGCATATGGAGAGCGATCACTCAGGTGGAATCAGCGCATTCATGGAGAAGTACGAGAATGCGAAGATCATTTCCTCTCAAAAGGCCTTTGTGATGATGAAGAATTTCTTCGGCACAGATTATCAAGAGAGAAGAATTGTTATTAAGGAAGGTGACACAGTCTCCATTGGAGAGCATGAATTATCGTTCATAGCAGCACCGATGGTTCATTGGCCCGAGGTTGTCGTTACATACGACTCATTTGATAAGGTCCTATTCTCCGCAGACGGCTTTGGCTCATTTACAGCTAATGATCTCAGACGTGAAGGAGAGGAATGGAAAGACGAGGCTAGACGCTACTATATAGGGATTGTTGGTAAATATGGTACAATGGTCCAGAATCTTTTGAAAAAGGCCTCCGGACTCGATATAAGAACAATCTGTTCTCTTCATGGACCTGTGCTTAGGGATAATCTCGAGTACTATATAAACCTATATGATAAGTGGTCCTCATATACTCCTGAGGATGATGGAATAACAATTTGCTACACATCCGTTTATGGGCACACAGAGAGTGCTTCAGCAATACTAGCAGAGAAATTGAGAGAAAAGGGAAAGATTGTTGATATATATGATCTAGCGCGTTCCGATTCATTTGAGGCTCTCGCGTCTGCATTCCAGCATAAGAATCTGGTGCTTGCAACTACAACTTACGATGGCGATATTTTCCCACAAATGAGATCGTTTATTGAAAAACTCACACACCGCTTCTACCAGAAGAGAAAAATAGCTCTTATCGAGAACGGTTCCTGGGGACCAGTTGCAAATAGGATAATGAAGGATATGCTTGAAAAGTGTAAAGATATTGAGTGGGCAGATAACAACGTAACAATTATGAGCGCCCTCAATGAAACATCGCTTCTTGCTCTTGAGAGGCTCTCTGAAGAGTTGTAATTAAAAAATACAGGGTGTTGCTTTCGCCGCACCCTATACGATTATTTCTCGAGGTTTTCCTTAACAATCTCGAAGACTGTCTTCCATTTTGTACACATTTCTTCTTCTTTGAAGTAGATTGCTATTTCTCTTTGAGCAGATTCCGCGCTGTCTGAACCGTGTATGCAATTGTAGCTCATGAGAGGTGAGAAATCTCCTCTGATGGTTCCAACTTCTGCCTGTTGTGGGTTTGTCTTTCCCATAAGCTGTCTCATTCCCACTATTGCGTCCTCTCCCTCAACGACCATGGCACAAATTGGTGCTGATTGTATGAACTTTACAAGTCCGTCATAGAAACTCTTTCCCTGATGCTCGCTGTAGTGCGCTTGAGCCTGTTCTGGTGTGACCTCTAGCATCTTGAGTGCAATGATTTTGTATCCCTTCTCTTCGATTCGGGTGATTATCTTTCCGATAAGACCGCGCTGTACGGCGTCTGGTTTGATTGCAATGAATGTTCTTTCTATCATATTTTTATTTTCCTTTATTCCAATGTAACATAGTTCCGTCATCCTTTTAAAGAGAGTGTTCTGCGCTGTTTTTGATAAGGAATAATGTGGAGTGCATATATTATAAGAGGTAGTTTGTACACTGTTGCGAAATGTTGCAATTTTATTTGACTTTGACTTGTAGTGGGGTAAACTAATAATACGGTAATCCCGATAAAAGGAGAAATTTCATGGCAGATTTAATGAGACCGATTCCTTTCTCTGAGCTGTTGACTAGAATAGCTGGAGAATACAAGAATCATGATTCCGTTTTTAGTATCAACAGAGACCAGTTTTATGATGATAAAGAAAAGCACTTCGTTGATGTTTTCAACCAAAAGTGTTCTACTCCGATGGGACCAGCGGCAGGACCTCATACTCAACTGTGTCAGAATATAATTGCATCATACCTTGTTGGTGCGAGATTTATAGAGCTCAAGACAGTCCAGATTATGGATCATCTGGAGATAGCAAAACCTTGTATAGATGCTAGAGACGAAGGCTACAACGTTGAGTGGTCAACGGAATATACTCTTGAGAAGGCTTATGACGAATATCTTAAGGCATGGATTGCCCTTCATATCATAGAAGCAGTTAAAAATAACAAAGTTGTAGAAAAGCCTTCGTTCATCTTTAATATGTCATGTGGCTATAATCTAGCTGGCATAAAAGAAGAGAAGATGCAGATCTTCATCGACAGTATGATTGATGGAGGAAAGAAACCTCTCTTCGATGAATATATAAAGGAAGCAAAGGCTCTTCTTGAAGATGGGCTTCTAGACGGTACAGGACTCGAGGATAGGAAGGATAAGGCTGAGAAGACTTTAGAGAAAATCAGCAAAAATATCTGCCCAAGTGTGACGGTCTCAACTATGCATGGCTGTCCTCCTAAGGAAATAGAGGCAATCTGTTCGTATCTATTAACTGAAAAGAAACTCGATACATTCGTTAAGCTTAATCCCACCCTTCTTGGCTACGATAAGGTCAGAAGTGTCCTAGATTCACTTGGTTACAACTATGTTGTTTTGAAGAGAGAAAGTTTCGAACATGATTTACAGCTTAAAGATGCTCTTGAGATGCTTCACCGTCTTGTCGATTTGGCAAAAAAAGAGGGAAGAAAGTTCGGTGTAAAACTCACCAATACACTCGGCAATGTCAACCCACAGGATGTATTACCCGGTGACGAGAGATACGGCTCTGGAAGAATCCTCCTTCCTCTTTCAACTAGAGTTGCACTTACACTTTCCGAGGAGTTCAATGGAACTCTTCCGATCTCCTATTCCGGTGGTATATCGGCACTCTCTGTCAAGGATCTATTTGAAACAGGAATCCATCCGATAACTCTAGCTACAGATATGCTCCACCCAGGTGGATACGCAAAGATGAAGCAGCTCTCTGAAATATGTTTGGAAGCTAAGAGTGCGTGGAAAATGGACACAATTGATGTTTCGAAGCTGAGAAAGTTTGTCGAAAAGGTCTCTGATCCAAAAGGTATTGCATCAAAGGGTTATAGAGGAACAAATAAGGCAAAAGTAAATACTCCACTTGAACTCTTCGATTGCTATGTCGCGCCTTGTGTTGAGGCTTGTCCTATCCATCAGCCGATACCTGAGTATGTCGCACTTGCTGGAGAAGGCAGAGTTGCAGAGGCATTATCTCTAATTTACTCGTCGAACGCACTCCCGAATATTACGGGTTGGATTTGCGACCATCAATGTCAGAATCATTGTTCGAGAATGGACTATGAGGGACCTGTACAGATAAGAGAAGTAAAGAGGCTTTGTGCAGAACTAGGTTTTGATGAATTCAAGAAGAACTTCTGGAATAAGCCGGAAGAACCTGCTGATATAAAAGCTGCAGTAATCGGAGCTGGACCGGCAGGTCTTAGTGCAGCATATTTTCTTTCTCTTGCAGGCTTCGATACGACTTTATTTGAGAAGGAGAAGAATGCAGGAGGCGTCGTAAAGAATGTCATACCTGAATTCCGTATTCCATCCTCAGCTGTTGATAAGGATGTAGAATTCATAAAAGAGCATGGTGTGAAGTTTGTCTTCTCTACAGAAAAGACAATCAAAGAATTGAAGAAAGAAGGCTATGAGTACATCTTCGTTTCCGTCGGTGCAACAGAGGCTAATGACCCACATGTAAGTGGTAATGGAAAGCGCGAGAGTGCAGTCTCCTTCCTCCTCAAGAGTAAGAGAGGAGAAAAACTAGACATTGGAAAGAATGTTGTAATCACGGGAGGCGGCAACACTGCAATGGACGCAGCTAGAATGGCTGAGAGAACTGCGGGTGTTGAAAGCGTAACCGTTATCTACAGACGAAGTGAGAATGAGATGCCGTGTGATAGAGAAGAGTACGAGATGGCACTCTCTGATGGCATCAAATTTATGTTCCTCACGAATCCTGTAGATTTTACAGACGGTGTTCTTACCTCTGCAAAGATGACTCTTGGTGAAAAGGATGAATCTGGAAGATGTAAGCCTGTTGACAGCGGAGAGAGAATAAAGAGTGATTGCTCGTATCTTATTACTGCTATCGGTGAAAAGCCAGATAAGGCGGTGCTTGAGGCTATCGGAACGGAAGGCGAGGATAATGTCTGGATTATCGGAGACGCATCAACAGGGCCAAGTACAGTTGTAAGATGTATTTCATCAGCTTCCATGGCTGTTGATGAAGCTATAGACAAGGTCTATGACAAGATTCTCGAAGAAGACGACGAAAAGAAGAGTGAATGTACTTGTGGTTGCTGTGGCACTAGCGAAGTTGTTGAAGAAGAAGATGAGACAGAGGAAGAAGAGTACAGCGAAGAAGAGATGGATGAAATTAGAGATGAAGAAGACAAGTTCTTTGCATCCATCAGGAAGAAGAAGGCCGAGATTACACTTCCTTTGAGAAAGGGCTCTGAGGCGAAGAAGTTCTTTGAAAAAGAAGCACAACGCTGTATCGAATGCTCCTACTATTGCAATAAGTGTACGGAGGTCTGTCCAAATAGGGCGAACGTTATGCTTGATATGAGAGACACAGGTCTCTTTGAAGATCCGTTCCAGGTACTACATCTCGATGCATATTGTAACGAATGTGGCAACTGCTCAGCATTCTGCCCTCATGATGGCGGCCCATACCTGAGGAAGTTTACTCTTTTCAGTAGAATTGATGACTTTGAGAACAGCAATAACAGTGGCTTCTATCTCGATAACGATAGTCTGATGATAAGACTAAACGACAAAATAATTAATGGATCCATCAATAAGGACGGCTTTGTTGAGGCTGAGGTTGATGAGAGAGTTAAGGCTATAATCGAGACTGTACTTGTGTCGTACTCTTATCTTTTGGGACCGGTGGAGGAATAATAAATGGCAGATTTGATTATTAAGAATGTTAGAGTTATGCAAACGCAGCCCCCATTCGAGGTTGTGGAGGATGTCGATGTTGTCATTGAGGGAACAAAGATTACAGCTGTCGGTAAGAATAAAGCCGAAAATGTCAAAGCAGATAAGATAATCGACGGCAGAGGAAAAACACTCATCCCGGGTAATGTTTGTGCTCATCACCACTACTATTCTGGTCTCAGCAGAGGCATGTTAATTTCTGCCGGTCCTCAAACTGATTTTATCCAGGTTTTGAAAGAATGGTGGTGGAGACTCGACAGAGGACTAAGAGAGGAAAGCACATATTATTCATCTCTCATATGTTCTCTTGATGCGATTGCGAGTGGAAGCACAAGCTGTGTAGACCATCATGCATCCCCGGCATATATTGAAGGCAGTCTCTCCACGATTGCTCGTGGTATGGAGGAGATTGGAGTTAGAGGTTCAACTTGCTTTGAAGTTACAGACCGTAACGGCGGTATGAAGGAAATCGAAGATGGTGTGAATGAAAACATAAGATTTGCCAATGAAGTCGACGCTAGGAGAAAGAATGGAGAAGAGGTCCTCTGTGAAGCTACAATCGGCGGGCATGCACCGTTTACGATTCCTGATGAAGGCTTAGCTCTCATGGCTGATGCGATGGATAAAACCGGGCGCGGTATGCACCTGCATGTTGCAGAGGCAAGCTACGACAGCGTATGGTCTCACCATTTCTATAATTTAGATATCGCAGATAGACTCGATTCATTCGGACTACTGAGACCAACTAGTCTCATCGTTCATGGTGTACATCTTTCAGAAAAGGAAGTCGAACTCATCAATGAGAGAAATTGTTTCTTTGCAGTCAATCCGAGATCTAATATGAATAATCATATAGGGTATAATTCAAAGCTTCCTATGATTAAGAACCTCTGTCTCGGCACAGACGGATGTGGAGGTAATATGTTTGAAGAGATTAAGATTGGCTTCTTCAAACATAAGGATGAGGGTGGTCCATGGTGGCCTAACAACTTCCTTGAAGCACTCAACAGAGGAAATAAACTTGTGGAATCTCAATTTGGTGGAAGAATAAAACTCGGACGTGTTGAACCGAGCTATACAGCAGACCTTGTTCTACTCGATTACAATCCCCCAACGCCATTGGTAAGTGCGAATGCCCCATCTCACTTTGTCTGGGGAATGAGCTCGGGGTGCGTCAACTCGACAATAGTCAACGGAAAGCTTCTATTTGAAGACCATCACTTTGTACGTAAAGATGCACAGGAAATCTACAGAAGAGCTCAGGAGATATCATCAGAGCTTTGGAAGGTTGTAGACAAGATTCATTCATAATGAACAAGTTTGAATGTTGTTTAGTTTATTATTTGGTTTTATAATAAAAAGACAAAGGGGGAAAGTTTTCCCCCTATCTTTCGATAGGAATGATTTGGTCATTGTACTTAAAAGAATATAATGGATATGGAGGAAAAAGTGGAGGCTACAAAGATAGGCGATAAGATTATCAGGATAGATGCCAAAGCCAAGGCTAGAGGAGAGGCTGTATATGTCTCGGATATGTTCCTTGATGATATGCAATATGCTTACATGGTCCGTTCTACGTGTGCAAGGGGAAAAATAAAGAGTATCAAGACACCAATTCTTCCCGAGGGGTATTATTTCATCACAGCAGACGATATTCCTCCGGAGGGAAAGAATGAACTGTGGATGATTGCCAAAGACTGGAGAGCGTTTGCTAAGGACTATGTGCTTTACGTTGGTGAAACGATTGGTCTTGTCGTAGGACGGGATAGAACAGTCCTAAAGGCGATAAAGGATAATATAAAGATTGAATATGAAGAGGAGACTCCAGCAGTTTCAATAGACGACGGCCTCGAGTGTGTAGGCGGTCCGATGTTCCCCGAAAAAGGCAACAATATCTTTTGTTCGCTTTATTGTGAGAAGGGACGTCCGATGGATGAGGTCTTTAAGGAAGCTGATGAAATCTTTGAGGAGAGACTTGATACGGGCTGGCAAGAACACGTTCATCTTGAGACGAACGGAGCAATTGTCACAATGGAGGGAGATAACTACGTCTTCTATGCCTCTGCACAGTGTCCTTTCTATATAAGAAAGAGTATCGCAGCACTATTGAACCTCCCGTATGACAGGATAATTATAAGACAATGTACCACAGGTGGAGCATTCGGAGGTAAGGAGCACTTTCCAGATGTACTATGCGGCCCGCTTCTTGTTGCTGAGTCAGTTATCCGTAAACCTATAAAGCTTATTTTTGACAGAGAGGAGGATACACAATTTTCTGTCAAGAGACACCCGAGTAAGAATGTTTTCAAGACAGCAATTAAAGACGGAAAGATAACGGGTATAGAAGCTCATATTTACTACAATGTAGGTGCATATCTTTCATCCTCATTTGTTGTTCTTCAGCGTGGTGTCTTCCATGCTAACGGCGTATATAACATTCCTAACACATACATAACCGGAGAAGGTGTTGGAACAAACACATTCCCAAGTTGTGCTTTCCGTGGCTTCGGTGCTCCTCAAACTATATTTGCAGTAGAGACACACCTTGATCATATTGCTCATCACCTTGGTGTAGATCCATTGGAATTCAAAGAGCAATACATTATCAAGCAGGGAGAAGAGACTGTAACTAACGGTCACATAATCGAAGAGGTTAAATTACCTGAGATGCTCTCTGTGCTAACAAAGGAATCAGATTATTGGAGGAAAAGCAAAGAATATACTCCAGGGTGTGGAAAGGGCATAGGAGTAAGTATGTACCTTCATGGTGGAGCGTTTACCGGTAATGGTGAGCAAGCAATCATCAAGGGACATGCTAGATTAGTGAGAAAGGGTGACAGAGTTAAAATTGAGGTCGGTTCTACAGAGATGGGACAGGGCTTCCAGACATCCCTTAGAAAGATATGTGCCGATACACTTAATATTCCAATCGAGAATGTGGATTATGATAACCCTGATACATCAAAGGTTGTCGACAGCGGTCCTACGGCAGCATCGCGTTCGACTATGATTGTCGGCCGGCTCGTTGAGAGGGCTGCTGAAGAGATGAAATCTCGCTGGAGTGAGGGTGATATAACAACGGAAGTTGAATACGAGCATCCTGAAGGGTTCCCGTGGGATCAGTCTACCTTCAGGGGAGACGCGTACCTAGGCTGGGGCTGGGGCGCTGCAATTGTTGAAGTCGAAGTTGATAAGACTACAAATGAAGTTAAGACCCTCGGCGTCTGGACGAGCCACGATATAGGTCATCCAATCGACGAACTCATCGTACACGGACAAGTCAATGGAGGAGTAATGCAGTCTCTCGGATATGCTTCGATGGAGAAACTAGAGAATAAGAAAGGTTTCTTCAAACAAAAGAGAATGAGCGACTACGTAATACCTACGAGTATGGATTTTCCAAAACAGTTCTACCATCTTCAAGAGAACCCATATCCATGGGGACCTAGGGGTGCAAAAGGTATGGGAGAGCTCGTATTCAACGGTGCTTCTTGTGCCTATGTAGATGCGGTTGAGCGTGCACTAGATATTAAAGTGTATTCAATACCGATTCCACCGGAAGATATAGAGGAGGCTTTGAAGAGAAAAAATGCACAGTGAAATTAAATTTAAATTGAACGGCAGAGAAATCGTTTATCAGGGTAATCCTCTGAGAAGGCTATTGGATGTAATAAGAGAGGATTTGCACCTTACGGGAACCAAAGAGGGTTGCTCTGAGGGCGAGTGTGGTGCATGCTCTGTTCTTAAAGACGGTCATCTTGTCACTAGTTGTATTATTCCCGTTGGCTCATGCCACAATAGTGAGATATATACAATCGAGGGCATAAGAGATACAGAGAAGGGCAAGTGTATAATCGATGCATTTGCTGAGGGTGGTGCTGTCCAGTGTGGTTTCTGTATACCGGGAATGGTTATGGCAGCCTATTACCTTCTTTCGAATAACAGTAATCCGAGCGAGGATGAGATACGACTCGGAATTAGTGGCAACATTTGTAGGTGCACGGGTTATGATTTAATTGTAGACTCGATCCATCTTGCTGCTGTAAAGGGAGGTGACCTATGGAAAAAATGAAATACTATCTTCCCGATACACTTGAGGAAGCACTCGAGATAATGGATAAGGACGATGTTATTCCACTCTCTGGAGGCTCTGATTTGATGGTCTCCGGTTTCAATGGAACAGGAGTTGATCCACAATTCAATAAGCCAGTAATGATTATATCGGGCTTGAAGGAACTCAAGGGAATAACAAAGAGAGAAGATGGTTCGGTTATTATCGGGGCCCTCTCTACATCTCGTGAAATACACACATCAGAGCTTGTCCACCCTCTTGTGAGGGATGCTGCTTCTCGCATGGGTGCCATAGCACTTCGTAACAGTGCCTCAATTGGTGGAAATATAGGAAATGCATCTCCGAAAGGCGATATGCCACAGCCTTTGATTCTTCTTGATAGCCGTGTTGTGCTTGAGAGCGTAAACGGCAGAAGGGAGATGCTTTTAGATGATTTCATTATTGGAGCAAAAAAGACGAAGAGGGAGAAAAATGAGCTTATAACTGCAGTAATCATTCCTCCGACTCACTTTACTCATATCTATTTCCACAAGATCGGAATGAGAAGAAGTAATGCGATAAGTAAACTCACGCTCTCTGTGGCAGCTGAAATAAGAGATGGAGTCGTAGTGGACTTCCGTGCTTCGAGTGGCGCTGCTGGCCCGAAGGTAGCAAGAAATAGAGACGTAGAGAAAATTCTTATTGGGAAAAAACTTGAAGAGCTTCCACTCGTCAAAGATGAGTTTTTAGATGCATGGAATAACGTTATAAGCCCTCATGCAATGGCTGAATACAGACGTAATTCAACGCGAAGGATGCTTTCGTATGTCATAGACCAGCTTGTGTCGGGACACAAAGAGGGAAGAATAGAATAAGGAGCAACAAATGGTAGTCTATCATCCCCAGACAAAAGAAGAAGCCGTTAAGATGAGAGTTGAGAATGAAAACTCAAGATATCTCTCTGGCGGCACGGACGATTTAAGGCTTAATGGTGAATGCAATAAGGATACCATCCTTATCGATGTAAACCACCTTCTCGAGAAGGGTGTTAGAGATATGGGAAATGGAATTATCAAGGTAGGAGCGCTCACCACATTTAATGAAATGATTGATTCAGAACTTGTTCCTGAGTATATCAAGAAGGCATGCTTATTTAATGCGTCATTTGTAAAGCGTAACAGTTCAACTGTTGGTGGCAATATAGCACTCAAAAGGGACGATAGTTACCTACTTGCACTATTTACTTCTCTCGGTGTTACATTTAATTCAACAACTCTCCATTGTGAAGGAGAAAAGAGTGTTGAAGAATATGCCAAATCACATTGTAAGAGGCTTATTGATTACTTTTTAATCGATACAAAGAAGAAGGCTTGGGTCAAGAGATTCGGTCTTTCAAGTACAACGCATGCTGCACTTATTGCCTCTGTATGTGATGACAAGTACTACGCATTATCGATTAAGGGTAGTCCACTTGTATCGGGAGAGAGCCCTGATATATGGAAGAAAGCTGTCTATACATCAGATATAACAGGAAGCGCAGAGTATAAGAAATACCTTGCCCAGACTGTATTTACACTCAGGAGGGACTCATAATGATTTTGAAATGCAGAGTCAATGGAGAAGTAGTTACAATTGAGTGCTTGGAGACGGAACGTCTGAGAGATTTGTTATATAGAATCGGGTGTAACTCTGTTCGTGACAGTGATGATGCCGAAGGCTTTGCCGGAAGTGACACAATTATCTTCAATGGAGAATTGAAATATTCCAACTTTATTCTGGCATTCCAGGCTGATGGGGCAGATATTACTACAGCTGAGGGTCTACTTAACGGTAGGGAAATCAATTATGTGCAGAAGGCTATGGTTTCAGCAGGAGTTGTTCAGAGTGCATACAATGCGCCTGCTGCTTCCTTGATGCTGACATGGCTCTTGGAGAAGAAGCCTTATCCAACAAAGGATGAAATACGTAATGTTTTAACGTCAATCTTCATAAGAGATGCCGGATACGAGCATTATTACCTTGCTGTAAAGCTTGCAACAGAGCTTAGAGATTACGGGGAATATAAAAGTGAGATCGCTCCTTCCTTTAGACCGAAGCTCGAGGTAATAGGGAAACCGTTTGACAAGATAGACGGTGCATCTCTTGTCAGTGGAGAGAGGGTCTTTGTAGAAGATAAAGTTCCTAAGGATGCGTGGGTTTTACATGTATTGCGTTCCCCATTTGCGTCAGCTTATATAAAGAGCATAGATACAAGTGAAGCCGAGAAACTGGACGGAGTGTGTAAAATAGTCACAGCATTCAACTGCCCTGACATATACTACATGCAGGCCGGTCAGGGAACCCCTGAACCGAGTCCACATGACAGGCGTCTCTTCAATATGAAGGTAAGACATGTGGGTGATAGAGTTGCAGGTATTGTTGCAAGAACGAAGGAGATAGCCGAGAGGGCTGCTTCTCTCATAAAAGTTGAATACGAGCCGACAGATGCAGTATTCACAGTCGAAGAGGCAATGGCTAAGGGCGCTCCACTTGTTCATAACGGTCCTGTTGAATACCGCTCAGGAGCTCCCGATGACCTAAGGGAGTATAATAAGAAGGCAGGAGACGAGAGAGAAGGTAAGGTAATTTACCAATTTCCGCTCCATGCTGATATAAGGAAGAACCTTGCGGCATCAAATAAGGGTTATATCGGAGATGTTGATAAGGCGTTTGAAGAGGCTGATGCAGTAGTTGAAGATACATATCAGACAAGCCAAGTGCAGTGTACTCCTCTCGAACCCCATGTCTGTTATGCTCTTGTTGAGAATGGAAGACTCGTAATACATGCTGCGACACAGGTACCTTACCATGTAAGACGTATTTGTAGCTGGGTGTGCCAGATTCCGGAGAATAAGATTCATGTCATTAAGGAGCGTGTCGGCGGAGGATACGGCAGTAAGCAAGATATCCTTGTAGAAGACCTCACCGGGTATTGTGCATGGGTTACGGGAAAGCCTGTATATTACCGCAACACACGTGCCGAGGAATTCTATGCAAACAGTACTCGTCATCCGATGAGAGTATACGTGAAGATGGCAGGAAAAAAGGATGGTAAGATTACTGCAATCTATATGGAAGTCAGAGCAAATACAGGCCCATACGGGAACCATTGTCTGACTGTTCCGATGAACTCATGTTCGAAGACTCTTCCTCTCTTTGCTGTAGATAACATGAAATATGACCTTCAAGTCTACTATACAAATACTCCTCCAGCCGGAGCATACCAGGGTTACGGTACTCCAAAGGGAATATATGGACTATCGATGGTTATGGCACAGCTGGCTGAGAAACTCGGACTAGACTATAGAACAGTAATCGAGAAGAACCATGTATCTCCGGGCTATATGCTTGAGATATTAAAAGGACTTGGAGAAGGAAGAGAGGGAGCTGTTGTTCCTGTCGGTTCCTGCGGTCTTGATGAAGCTATAGCGAAGGGCTGTGAGATGATCAATTGGGGCAAGAAGGAGGATTCCGGAGACCCTGATTGGAAGATAGGAAAGGGCTTTGCAATGATTATGCAGGGCTCAGGACTTCCGGGACTAGATCATGCAGAAGCATTATGCAAGCTTGAAACAGACGGAACTATAATTCTATGTAGCGGAGGAGCTGACCTCGGAACTGGACTTGATACTATTTCTGCAAAGATTGTATGTGAGGTATTGAAGGTGCCGGTTGAGAAAGTCTCGATTGTCTCTGGGGACACAGACGCATGTGTATTTGACACGGGAAGTTATGCTTCTTCCGGTACATTCTTCAGTGGTAATGCCTCCCTTTTGGCTGCAAAGAAACTTAAGGAGATGATTCTTGAAGAGGCTTCTTTACAGCTTGGGGAAAATAAGGATGACCTTGAGATAGTCTCGCCTGGTGCTGTGCATTCTATAAAGAGTGACAAGACGCTCACCTATTGGGATATAAGTCATACTGCAACAAGTGGATCTGGGCGTGGAATGCTCGTTGCTCATGGCTCGTTCGTAACGACAGCATCCTCCATTCCGTACGGTGCGCACTTTGCTCAAGTCGCAGTCAACATCAAGACTGGTGAAATAAAGGTGCAGAAATTCTATGCTCTCCAGGATGCGGGAACTCCAATCAACCCGGAGATAGCGCTCTGCCAGATGTATGGGGCTGTTATGAAGAGTATCGGACATTCGCTTTACGAGAATATGGTTCTTGATGAAAATGGAGTAAATATAAATGCGAACTTCACGGATTATGGTACACCGATGATTCTTGATTCTCCTGATGACTTCAAGTCCGTTCTCATCGATATCGATGATAATGCCGGTCCTTTTGGTGCTAAGAGTATCTCCGAAATCGCCTGCAATGGTGCGGCTCCAGCAATCGGAATTGCAATTCATGATGCATGCGGTGTCTGGATCAAGAGCTGGCCTATGACGCCGGAGAAGATACTGAAAGGATTGGGAAAGATCTAAGAAGACGATACATATAGAATAGGATGGTCTTAGGGCTGTCCTATTTCCTTTTGTAGTGGTGCACTTAGAGAGGATAGAACGACGGCGTAAATAGCATTTCTAGAGAAATATGGCAGTGGTATGTTGAGATTAGAGGCTTTGTTAGTTACCGCTTCATTCGTCTTCTGTGTCTGTCTCTGCCTTTATGCCTTCCGTCGTCATCAGCATTCTCAGCACTTATTTCAGCCATTAGCTTTGCCGGCAGTCTCAAAATCTCGATACAAAGAATCCCCATCAACCAATAGAAAATCATGCTTATCATTAAAATTAAATCCTCCAGTGCAGACAAAACCGATTCCAGAAACTTCAATTCCCCGTATGTGCTTCAACTGTTCTCTCTCTTTTACGCATTCTTCTTTTGTCATGGGCCTGTCGAAATATTTGCATTCATAGAAATCGTACAGACTGCCTGTGCGCTTAATCACACAGTCAAATTCTCCGTTCGTTTTTGTGATAGGGTCGTCGTACCAATAGAAGCCAAAGTCCTCTATATCTTTGTATTTTCCCATGGCAGCCATTCTGTGGAAATATTGCTTCGTTAGGCCTTCTAGCCGACGGCTGATAAATTGCTCAATGGAGGATTCGATATTCCTCAGGTAAAACTGCTCCTCACCGATTCTTGTAATCGTGCCGGCTGAACCAAAGATAAATGAAAAGTAGAAACGCATCAGGTTATCCGTGATCTCATAAAATTGCTTCTTTTTATCACTTTTTCGGTTGATCGGCTCTGTCTTTTGAATTGTTTCCATATCTAGCAGTATTTTCAGTTGCTTGTCTAATAGTCCTGTTTCATCGCCACCGATCCTGTTTCTGATTTCTGTGTACTTCTTTTTCCCATTGCCAAGTGCCTCAAGAATTCTTGCGTCAAATGTTTTCTGAATTTCTTTTAGCATAATGTTCTCAATGTGAGAGCGAATCAGCCCCGTCTTTGGTAGGAGCAGTGCGGTAATATTCTCTCTGAGAGTCTTATCTGTATCGAGATTTTCAAGCACATAAGGACATCCGCCGAACACGCTATAAAAGGCTACTTTGTCCCTTACAGAAAGGCTCGGGTAAAATTGTGAGGCTTCATAATAGTCGAAATCATGAATGTGCTGAATCAGTGAAAATCTGCCAAATAGCGGATTGTCTTCTGCAAGTATCTCCTTCATGATCGTGATGTATGACCCGCACAATATCAACTTGACATTTTCGGGAAGCTGATCGATTACGGCCTGCATATAGGAATCTACTTCGTTTTTCTTTTTTGTCTGCTTCAGATATGGATATTCATCGATAATGAGCAGGATTTTTTTGTCCAGCGTTTTCAGATAGTCCATCATGGCAAACAGGGAATCGAACCTGATATTTGGTAGAGAAAGACTTTCCGAAACACTTTTGTAAATCAAATCCAAATTGCCCTCAAAGGTACTTGTAACACACAAATGGTTTATGACAACGCCGTCAAACGACTTTGCAGCCTCCTTGATCAGTGTGGATTTTCCGACTCTGCGTTTTCCGTAAACCAGTATAGCTGTCTTTTTCTTTAAGCTTGACAGCTCTACTCTAAGAGCATGAAGCTCCTTTTCTCGCCCAACAAACATGATCCGTCACTCCTCTAATTTTCCTGGAAGAAACTTCTCTGAACTATTATTCAGTATACATCTATCATAGCTGATCTATTCGTTCCTGCCAAGTTATCTGAATAAAAATTCAGTGAACTATTATTCAGAAAAGCGACAAAGAAAATAAAATCTACTGTGATATATGTTGAGGAAACTTGTAATATCGCATTCAGACTGTCAGAAAATACTGCCTGGAAAGCGTCTTAATCTTAGTTCTATTGTTCAGTTTCACCTAACGGATATGATTAGGTTGTTTTAATGCATAACTTTATCATGGTGAAACGAATGTAAAGTGAGAGATGACATGTAATAAGCGTCGTTTTCCGTGTAAGATTTTATGCCTAGGTATTTTCAGCTGGGTCTTAGTAGAGCTAGTCTGGATCTTCAGATCATTGGTCTCGAAAACGAGATGTTCAATGAAAGCGGCAGAGACAAAATTGAGTGGAGGAAAGAACCAACCCAAAGCGATATGGATCGCGTGTAGCTGAAAAAAATGCGGATGCCGCAAAAAAATCAGCTATAATATTACTTTCCTTACGATTTTATGGTATATTATCCATGAAAAGTATGCGGAATCCGCAAAAAAATCATGGAGGGAAAGACAATGCAATATGCCAGAAAACAATATATAGATCAGTTAATCCGGAAAAAGGATAACGGGCGCATCAAAGTTATCAGTGGCCTCAGACGGTCCGGCAAGTCTTACCTTCTGTTCACGCTTTACCGCCAGTCCCTTTTGGCTTTGGGAGTCAGGGAAGACCAGATTATAGGACTCGCTTTGGACGAGATTGATAATGCGAAATACCGTAACCCGTTTGAACTTAATAAGTACGTGAAGGAACGAATCAAGAATAAGAATAAGCGTTACTACGTGTTCATTGATGAAATCCAGTTTGTTACCGAGGTGCAGAACCCTTATGTGGATGATCCGAACGAAAAGCTGACTTTCATTGATGTGGTTCTTGGACTGATGAAAATCCCGAATGCAGATATCTACGTAACCGGAAGCAACTCAAAGATGCTCTCGTCCGATATCCTGACTCAGTTCCGTGACCGTGGAGAGAAAATTCGCGTTAATCCGCTTTCTTTTGCGGAAGTGTATGAGAATTATAGAGGCGACAAACGCGGTGTATGGCGCGACTATTACACCTACGGTGGTATGCCACTTGTGTGGCTGACCCAGTCACATGAGGAAAGAAGCCACTATCTGAGAGATCTCTTTTCCCAGACCTACATCAAGGATGTGCTGGAACGGCATCAAGTGAAGAACGACGCGGAAACGCTGGAAATTCTTCTGAACGTGCTTGCCTCAAGCATTGGTTCGCTGACCAATCCGAGCAAGCTTTCAAACACCTTTGATAGCGAACGGCATATCAAGATTGCCCCAGATACGCTCGAGACATATATAGGATACTTCATGGAAGCGTTTCTGCTTGAGAGGGCAGAGCGGTATGACGTGAAGGGCCGGAGGTATATAAAGACTCCCGTCAAATACTATTATTCCGATGTTGGTTTAAGAAATGCCCGTCTTGGCTTTAGGCAACTGGAAGAAACGCACCTCATGGAGAATGTTCTTTATAACGATCTGATCCGCAGGGGCTATGACGTGGATGTTGGCGTTGTGGAACAGAATATCAGAAAGGATGACGGGAAAAACGCCCGCAAGCAGTTAGAGGTTGATTTTGTGGTCAATCGGGGAGACGAACGATATTATATCCAGTCCACGCTGTCCATCGACGACCCTGACAAGAAAGAGCAGGAGATTGCATCGCTATTACGCATTCCGGATTCCTTTAAGAAAATCGTGGTTGTAAAAGACTACATTCAGCCTTGGAGGGACGAACACGGTATTCAGTACGTTGGAATCGAGGACTTCCTTCTAGATGAAAGCCTCATCTCTAGGTGATGTGTATTTGATAAAAATGCTAATACTGTAAAAAACGGCTACAAGAGACGCCGATTAAACTTTGATGCAATATCATAGACAATATAAGCACGAATGATCAGAAATTACCTTGTCGGTTTTATCCTCGATAGGGTATTTTCATGCCATTTTACAGTTTATTTTTATGAAGTGAGACAGAGTACCACTTCCATAGGACGACATACTCCCCGCACATATGTGTGATAGTTCATTTCTTCTTGACATTAAAGGAGAGACGCTTCGGCTTCCTCTCTCTTTGTCTTGAGAAGAATATGATAGCCAAAACGCCTCTTTATAGACTATGAATTTTCGTCTGAGTCAATTAATAGTGGTGATATGTAATCCTCGGGGAGACTCTTAATATATTCGTCGATGGCCACAGCAACATTCTTCGAGTAGGCTACAGCCTGAACAACTGTCTTTGCGCCGAGTACGACATCTCCTGCTGCAAATACTCCCGGACATGTTGTTTCGCCGTTCTCGTTTGTAAGAAGCAGACCGGAGGAAGATGCCTGTAGATTACGTGTTGTATTTACAAGCTTCGACTTCGGGCCTTGGCTTATTGCAATAATTGTTGAGTCTGCTTCAAAGAGTGAGGGTTCTCCCTTCTTTCCGATAATCTTTCCATCCTCGTCGATGATGTTCTCATCCAAAATCGGTCCGTTATCTGTAATCTCGAGAGTGCTCCTTCCATAGAGGAACTCCGCTCCATCTAGGCGTGCATACTCAGCTTCTTCCTCGCTTGAGTCGATTTTATTGCGTCTTGCGATGAGTGTTACATGTCTTGTTCCCTTTCTAAGAAGTGTTCTTGCAACATCCATTGCGGTATTTCCCATACCGATTATGGCAACGTTGTCTCCCAGGTGATATGCATCCGGGTTTGCTAAAAAGTCGATTGCAAAGTGTACATTTCCGAGGCTTTCTCCCTTTATTCCGAGCTTTTTAGGTCTCCACACTCCGGTACCGATGAAGATGGCCTTATAACCATCTCTGAAGAGATCCTTTATCTCGAGGGCACCACCTATTGTGGTGTTTGGACGGATGTTAATTCCGATTTTTCTTAATAGTGCGCTGTACCTAGAAAGAATTGATTTAGGGAGTCTGAAGTCGGGGATGCCGTATTGCATGACTCCACCGATTTTATCTTTGGCATCGAATATTGTTACTTTATAGCCTTTCTTTGCCATTTCGATTGCTACTGTTATTCCAGCAGGCCCGGCCCCAATTATTGCCATTCTCTTCCCATTCCATTCGGGTATATTGATCTTTATTTGGTCAAGGCAAGTGTCAGAAATGTAGTTCTCTATCGAAGATATGTGGATAGGCGAACCCTTTTTTCCTTGGATACAATTACCCTCGCATTGCATTTGATGATTGCATACAAGAGAGCATACTACGGATAGGGGATTATTGGAGAATAGCATATCTCCCGCTTCTCTGAGTTTTCCCTCTTTCAGCATGTGTATCATCTGAGGAATTGGTGTATGAATAGGACAGCCGTTCAGCTGGCACATTGGTTTCTTGCATTCAAAGCAGCGGTTTGCTTCCGCTAGAACATGTAGAATCATAATTAGCCTCCTCTTTTTATATTATCTGTTTCGATAGTTATGATTCCTACCTCAATATAGACATTAGCGTTAATCTTCTTATTTCAATCATTCCTTCTTTTCTGTAGAATCAAGTTTATGATTTCATTTGAATGTGATTACAACAACGGAATGGCCGATGAGATACTCGAGCGCCTTATAAAAGAAAACGACTCTCCCCAGAGTGGCTATGGGAAAGATGAATATACTATCTCAGCAATTGAAAGAATAAAGAAAGCTATAGGGCGAAAAGATGTAATTGTTTCTCTCATAGGTGGTGGAACGGAGACGAACCAGCTGATAATAAGTGCGCTTCTTTCTCGTGGAGAAGGAGTCATAGCTTCTTCTTCGGGACACATAAATGTACATGAGTCGGGAGCAATTGAATATACGGGACATAAGGTTATAGCCCTCCCTGAAAAGGAAGGAAAACTTGAGACGAAATCACTCTCGTCTTATATGGAGGAGTATCTTTCAAGTGAACCGAAGGACGCTCTTGTGACACCACGTATGGTTTATATATCACACCCGACGGAGATAGGAACGCTCTATAGTCGCGATGAGCTATTGGCGATGAGAAAAGTTTGTGATAGATATAACCTTCTTTTATATATAGACGGCGCTAGGCTTGCCTATGGGCTATCATCTCTAGTAACGGATGTCTCGTTATGTGACATAGCAGCCTTCTCTGATGCTTTTTATATAGGTGGCACAAAGTGTGGTGCAATAATAGGGGAGGCAGCGGTAATAAAAAAGAATATATGCCCGAAAAACTTCAATCAAATGAAAAAGCAGTCGGGAGCGCTACTTGCAAAGGGAAGGCTTTTAGGACTTCAATTTGATACATTATTTTCAAATGATACTTATCTCTCTATCGGGAGAAAGGGTATTGAGAGAGCAGAGGAACTTAGGCGTATTATGAAGGAAAAAGGATACGAGGAAGCCTGGGATAGTCCGACGAATCAACTTTTCTTCATAATGACTGAAGCTGAAATTGAAAGATTATCTCAAAGTGTTATCTTCGAGAAATGGCAGAAGAGAGATGACGGAAGATGGGTTGTCAGATTCTGTACATCGTGGTCGACTAAAAAAAGCGACATAGAAGGTCTCAAAAAAATATTGTAAGAACTTGAAGAGAAGATATGAATGTAGTAAGTTAGTGCTATCTAACTTGGAGATATAATGACTACATTCGTTCTTGAGATCATCATTTGTGCTATATTTACGCTCCTATGTGTTCTAGGCGTAGAGAAAGGACAGAAGAACCTTGAAAACGTGAGACTCGATTACCCAGATGAGATAGTAGAGCGTCTTATAGAGAATGGCCTACTTGAGAAGAAAGAGACACCGAGATATAGCGAGAGATTAAAAAAGAAGTGGCCGCTTCTTGTTGCTTTTGGTCTTATAGAGGGCCTTGTTGTGAAATACGCCAATAATGCCTCTTCGTTCATTCAAGGTTTTCTTATCTCATATGCTTTATGGACTGTTGTGAATTGGTACGATGCATTTATCACCGACTGTGTATGGTTCTGCCATTCAAAACGTGTGATTATAGAGGGACCGAGGATTTCAGGGATGCCTGTCGGGACTATATGTTTCATATAAAAGGCGCGCTAAGAGGAATGATTACAGGTCTTTTCTCTTCACTTATAGCAAGGATTTTTGTTTTAGTTTTGAGGTGATATATGGCACTTGAGATATTTTTTATTGTATTCTTTCCTCTTCTTTTGTGGGTAATTTGTTTCCTTTCTACAGGAAGCGATAGGAAGAATTTGATAGGACTGAGAAGTTACCCTTTAGAAGTGCAAAGAAAAGTGAAAGAAAATGAGACTATTAGGGAATTTGTACCGAAAAAGAAGACCATTTTCATGATACTCTTATCGAACTTCATCCTCTTTTCTGTTCTCTTTCTTCCTGTAGCATTTCTTCTTAGATATAAGGGGATTATTACATCATATCTTGATTCATTCGTATATTTTTTGATTCTCGGAGAGACAATTAACTTCTTTGATTTTCTTATCATCGACCTCTTGTGGTGGAGAAATACAAAAAGAATCAGATTTTCATTTCTTCCCGAGAAAGAAAACTATCGTGACATAAGAGAACATTTATATTCTCTTCTCAGGGGAATACCGATGTATGTTGGAGTTGCTTTACTCGTATCGTGTGTAATGCTCGTTTGAAATAACTGAATATTTATTCAAGTCGTGAGAAAAGGATGGAGACATCTCCACCGCATATCATCGCGAGGTCTCCTTTTGAAGAGAGGTTGTAATGAATAATTTTACTCTTCTCTCCCTCTCTCCACATCGCTCTTGATTCATCTTCTGTGGCTTTTTCAACTGCTCCTCCTCCAACTGTTCCATAGAACTTATCCTCTTCTGCCGAATAGAATAGTTCAGACCCGACAGAGCGTGGTGCAGAGCCGTGCTTATCAATTATGCGCGCACATATTCCTTTCTTGTTCTGTACCTCTAAAAGGTACTTATCTGAGATGGTGAATGCTGTCTTTATGCTTCTGAATTGAGATATAATCTCTCCGAGTATTGAGATGGCAATTTCCTCTGGTGTGACAGCACCTATCATAAGGCCGATGGGAGAATGTACAGAGGAGAGTTCTTCCTCTCTAAATCCCCGTGCCTTCATCTTTTCAAATGTTGCTGCAACCTTGCTTTTACTTCCTATCATTCCTATATATGAATTAGGTTCTTTTAAACACCACTCTAAGGCCTTGCTGTCATATATATGGCCGTGGGTCATTATCACAAAGTAAGGGCGAAAGAATGAGTGTTTGGAGGAAAAAAACTCATCATATGGCATACATATGACCTCTGCCTCTGGAAACCTAGTTTTATTTGCTGTCTCTTTTCTTTCATCTATTACCGTCACTTTCATTCTAACTAGACGTGCCATTTCATATAAGGCCTTTGAAACATGTCCTGCACCAAATATTACTATATGTGGTTCTGCCTTGATGTATTCCGTACAGTAATTATTGAGAGGGGAGAGGCTGTCTCTATATAGAGTTGTGTTGTTTTGAATTATTTCTACGTATTCTCCACCAGGCGATGTTCTGCGCTCTACATCTCCATTTTGTAGTGCATTAAGAAGTATTGGATAGTACTCAATCCTCATTTTCTATTTCCCTTAATAATCGTAGTGTTGTTTCAATTTCATCTTTTGTAGTAAAGGAGCCGGGTGAGAACCTCAGTGTTCCTGTTGGGAACGTCTGTAGCCTCTTATGGGCCATCGGGGCACAGTGGAGGCCAACTCTAGTTTCAATATTTCCTCTTTCAAGTAAAAGAGATGAAATGAGGGCGATATCATGTTTACTTGATGTAATCGATACGACACTTGTTCTTTCATCATCAATTTCAGCGCCCCTTATCGTAAGAGTTGGAATATTATATATACCTTCCATTAAGAGTTCTGTCATCCTCAATGCATTGTCTCTTAATGAGATAAGGTTATTGATTGTATACTCAAGAGCGCACTTTGTGCCCACAAGTCCGGGTAGATTTTCCGTTCCAGCATTAAGCCTATCGGGAAGGGTTGTAGGTATTAGAACCGAGTCGCTCTCACTTCCCGTGCCTCCTGCTATAAGAGGAGGTATTCTTTCAGCTGTGTCTCTCCTAAGTAGTACTCCCCCTACGCCCTCCGGTCCAAGAAATGATTTATGACAGGTAAAACATACCCCTGTAATATTAAGAGATGTCATATCGACAGGAACAAACGGGGAGGATTGTGCCGTGTCGAGAAAGAACATCAAAGAGTGCTTCTTTACGAACTCTGCTATCTCGTCAAGCCTTTGTACAGCACCGCTTACATTAGAAGCATGACACATGATTACGGCCTTCGTGTTACTCCTATAGAGACTCTCGAGAGAGCTATAGTCATTGTATCCTTTTTCATTTGACAAAATTGTTGAATATTCGATTCCACATTGCACGAGAGGCCTCATCACCGCATTGTGCTCTTGAGATGAAATTATTACATGGTCCCCTTTTTTCAAGAGGCCTTTTATTACCATGTTCAATGCTTCTGTTACATTATTTGTAAAGCATATGGCTTCTGGATGGTTGTAGTTATATAGGGATGCAATCATCTCTCTGAGGGTGTAGATGGTATCAAAAAGGGAGTAGGAGAGACCACTCTCCGTACGGTTTGGGTTAACAACACCTCTAGTTATGTAGTCTTTAATAGCATCCGCAACCCCAGGAGCTTTCGGAAAGGAGGTTGCCGCGTTATCTAGATAGATTCTTTGCATGCCTAGATGATAGCACATATCTTTCTTTTATTGTTCGGTTTTTCAAAATCATTCAGTTTAAATACAGAGAAGGAAAGGCTCTTGGTATATCAGAAGATAAAATAGGTTCAAGCTATCTTTACACTATAGGGTTTGTACTAGAACAGATAGTACAAAATTGTACAGATGTGTAGTATAAATCCTTTTAAAATAGTAAAAAAGGAGCATGTGAATCCTTTTAAAAATGTAAAAAAGTATGGCGTATATCCTTTTAAAATTGTAAAAACTGTTGAGATTTCATGTACAGTTGTGGGTAAATTTAAAGACACAGGAATCTCCATGCCTCAAACAAAATCTTTATTTCCTTTTATTTGCCCCTAGGACTGAACTGTTACCTAGTTCATGAAAAATTTACGCTTTATTTGGTTTAAACCCTTGTAAGTAACAATAGCAAGAGTATAATAACAAACGAGAAGATATAACTTCTTAAATGTTACAGAAGGGGGCGCCGTTCATGGCTCAGATAAATGAGGTATACAACTACCTGGAAGAAAACTATGAACCGAATGAACCAATTTTTCTATCAGATTTGAATATACAGAATATGAAGCCTTCTTCGCTTCGTCAGCAGCTGAAGAAACTGATCGAAGGGGGCAGACTAAGGCGTTTCGATACAGGCATCTATTATATTCCGAAAAAATCCATGTTTCGTTTTGGTTCTGCCATATCCATAAATGACGTGATCAGAAAAAAGTATTTGACTGACAATACGGGACGGTGTGGGTACCTGAGTGGAATGATGTTTGCTCATCAGCTTGGCCTTACAACACAGGTTCCTGCGGTTTACGAGGTATATACGAATAAAGCGACTACTGACTATCGAGATACAACGCTTGGAAATAGGAGGATTATTCTGCGTCGTCCATATCTTGAGGTGAATAATGATAATGCGAGTGCTTTGCAGTTTCTGGATTTAATGAAGGAAGTCAGCGAGATTGCGGAATTGGAAGGAGAAGAGCTGACAGAGAGATTGCTGAAATACATGAGAAAAAAAGAATTGGGTTTCAATACGCTGAAGAAGTATTTTCCATACTACCCGGATAAAATTTATAAAAATATGTATGAGGTGGGGTTGCTAAATGATGTGGTTACATGAAAATAGAGAAGAATTCAAAAACGCAGTATTGTATGCAGCAGAGACTAACAAGTTGAACCCGGTTGTAGTCGAGAAGGATTATTATGTTACGCTGATTCTGAAGGGACTAAAAGAGAGGCTGCCATTCATTGTTTTTAAAGGAGGAACATCCTTGTCTAAGTGCTACAAGGTGATTAAACGTTTCTCTGAAGATATCGATGTGACCATTGACACCAAGTTGACACAGGGACAGATGGGTAAGGTAAAAGATGGCATAAAAGAAGTTGTTAATTGCCTTGGTCTTGACATTCCTAATATCGAGGAAACCCGCAGCCGCAGGAGTTACAACAAGTATCTCGTTACTTATGAAACAGTGATTGAGGACCCAGATGTTGGATTGCAGCCGACAGTGACTTTGGAGACCTCATTTTTAGAGGTGTCTTTTCCGACAGTGATTATACCAGTCCACAGTTACTTGGGCGATATGCTGCAGATTGAAGAGCCGGAGATGGTGGAGACCTTTGACTTGAAGCCTTTTGAAATGAAGGTGCAGGGGCTTGACCGTACATTGGCAGATAAGGTGTTCGCCATTTGCGACTATTATCTTAAGGGTGATGTGCATAGGCATTCGCGGCATATTTATGATATTTACAAATTGATGCCCCTTGTTCCGCTGACGGATGAATTCAAATCACTGGTCAGGGAGGTACGCAGTGTACGTGCAATGACGAATATCTGCCCATCGGCGCAGCCCGGCGTGGATGAGCCGAGATTGCTAATGAGGTTGATTGAGGACGAAGTATATAAGGATGATTATGAAAGCATTACTTCCCGCATTCTGGAAGAAGCTGTGCGTTATGAAACGGCAATCGAAGCAGTGAAGATACTTGCAAAATCCGGAATCTTTGAAGAATAGCTAAGCAATCAAGTGAAAATTAAGCGCTTTTCTCACAAAATTTACGATTCTCGCTTGCCATGTGCAAAATTTAGAGCTACTGACTTGTCCTGAAAAACAGCCCAGACGTGACTGGGACACGAGGGTAATCACATTTGAGTCTCATGATAAAGGAAGCACAGTAGGAGAGGGAGAGCCAGCTGATGAGCTCCTTTTTGCCCTTTAGTGGAACTTTATCTGTAGTTAACAATTTACGAAGAACCCCCGGTTTTTAAGCCGGGAGTAAATTTTTAAAGGAGACTATATCATGTTTTGGATGCTGTCTGTTCTTTCCTATCATACCAGAGCAACCTATTAAATCTTAATGAGACAATGTCCCCGACTTGAGCAGAGGTATGACGCCTTGGCTTCTGGACTCTAAGCTGGACTTCTCCTATCTGGAGGAGGTAATCTACGATATCTCCAAGGTACGTTCTTCTGATTACCTTTGCTTTTATACCGTCGGGAGCGAAGTCGATTTCACTTGGTCTACAAGCAATATCGTACTCAATTGACGGGTCAAGATCCTTTGGAATAGTTCCGTTAACCTCACCGCATTCTTCACCGCCGTCTACATAGATCTTTCCATTCTTTACCTTAACAGGGATGAAATCTGAGAGACCTATGAATGAGAAGACAAACTTATTAGCCGGGTCGTTGTATATATCTAATGGTCCACCGACCTGCTGAACAACGCCTTCCTTCATAACAAGCATTCTATCTGATAGAGCCATAGCTTCAGCTTGGTCATGGGTTACATAGATAACTGTGAACCCGAACTTTGTCTGGAGTTCCTTGATTTCGAAACGCATCTCTTCTCTCAAATGAGGGTCAAGGTTCGAAAGAGGCTCATCAAGAAGCATGACCTTAGGGTTGATTGCAACAGCACGTGCAAGAGCGATTCTCTGCTGCTGTCCGCCAGAGAGTGTCTGAGGATAGAGCTCGGCTTCTTTTGTAAGGCTTGTTGCCTTGAGTGCCATCTCTGTACGCTCTTGTATCTCTTTTTTGGGAAGCTTCTTTATGTGCAGAGGGAATGCAACATTGTCGTAAACATTCATGTGCGGCCATACTGCGAATGCCTGGAAGACCATACCGAAGTCTCTCTTCTCTGGAGGCAGGTAGAAGTGTTTATATGAGGATGAAAAGAGTTTTCCATCTGAGTAGAGCTCTCCTTCATCCAGGTTTTCAAATCCGGCAATCATTCTAAGAGTTGTCGTCTTACCACAGCCTGAAGGACCAAGGAAAGAGAAGCATTCTCCCTGTTCTACAGAGAGGTTGAGCTTATCGACAGCTCTGACTGATCCAAATACCTTACTTACATTAATCAGTTCAATTGCGCTCATGCTTCACTCCTTTTGTACTTGTCCAGCTTTGATAGGACACCTTTAATAAATGTTTCACCGATGAAAATGATTATCAATGCAATACCTGCAAGGGCAGCAGCTCTAACTGTCTCTCCGTCTTCATTGAGAGCATAGATGGCAACACCGATTGTTCTCGTCGTTGGACCGTAGAGAAGAACAGATGTCGTAAGTTCTCTTAAAGCCGGTAGGAAGATAAGGAAGAATGCATTTATCATACCCGGCCTTATAAGCGGTATGACGATGTTCGTCAGTGTCTGCCAATGAGTTGCACCACAGCTTCTCGATGCTTCCTCAAGAGAATCAGAAACCTGCTCGAGTGCGGCAGAGTTCGATTTAATTGAGAACGCCATATAACGAGCAATGTACGCAACGAAGATGATTCCGGCTGTGTTGTATAGGTTAATTCCGAATTTACCCGACCATGTAAGGATACATCCGAGTGCTATGACTGTTCCTGGAAGTGAATAAGGAAGAACACCCAGGAATTCGAGGATGAACTTTCCTTTGACCTTCATTTTGACAATTACATAGCTGATCATGACACCTGCAAGCATTGTCACGAAAGCTGTAAGAGTCGAGAGGTAGACGCTGTTCCAAATAGCAGAACGTGTCAGCTTCATTTTGAAGATCTCGGCATAGTTAGCAAATGTCATATTGTTCGGAGTGAACGGCAGACCGTAAGTTTTCAATCCTCCGATAAGGAAGATGGTGACAGTCGGCATGACAACCGTAATAAGAAGGTAGAGAATACAGAAGATAAAGAGCGGCCATCTGAGTCCTCTGAGTTTTAAGACGACAGGTCTCATACTCTTTCCTGCGATAATTTGGAATCTTCCCTTCTTCAAAACGAGATTCTGGGCCTTGAGAATAAGCGTTGCACATATGACAAGGATTGTTGCGAGAATAGTTCCGACTCTGATTGCTTCATATGATCCACCGGATGCATAGATACGCTCGTAGATCTTCGTCGGGATATTGTATATACCCTTTTCTGTTCCGAGAATTGAAGGAACACCGAAGTGTGCAAGAGAATATAGACATACAAGAAGAGCTCCAGCAACGATGGATGGTCTGACAAGAGGGAGTGTGATCTTACGTGTAATTGTAAAGAGTGAAGCTCCACTTATTCTAGCACTCTCTTCAAGTGTCGGGTCCATTCTCTCGAGTGCACCGGATACCTGCAGGAATACAAACGGGAATAGATACATTGTCTCGATTGCAATAATTCCTCCCATACTCATAATGTCTATAGGCGCTTTGCTGAGGCCGAACATCGACATAAAGAGCTTGTTTATATATCCAGCTCTCGGGCTTAGAAGAACCTTCCATGCCATTGCACATATGAATGACGGTAGCATGAATGGAACCAGGAACATTGAGTTAAGAAGTTTCTTACATGGAATATCTGTTCTTGCGATAAGCCAAGCAAAGAATACACCGATAATCGTCGAGAAGAATGTTACTCCAAGCGCGATTATGAGCGAGTTTTTAAGGGCAAGGTATGTGTCCTTCTGCTTCAATACCTCAATAACACCACTGAGGTTGAAATGTCCGTCCTTGAAGAATGCTGTCAAGAAGATCATGATTACCGGAACAGCAACAATAACGACAAGGACAAGAATGGAGAAGATGAGTACAATCTCGGCAACTCCGAATTGTTTTTTAATCTTATTCTGACTCATACGAAGACCTCCTCAAAAGAATGATCATCTGTAAACCAATGGATTTCGACGAATTTAGCTTTACACTTTTCGCCAGCTTTGAAGATGATATTTTTCCCTACAGCTTCCTCTATCTGTGATTCGACACGGAACGAGGCATCTCCGATCGAGAGGCGGTAATCGACTATAGAGCCGAGTAGAGTGCATCTATCGACAGTACATTCGAAGCCCTCTCCTTCGCGTGATATCTCAACATCCATTGGCCTGAAGCCCGCAATATAAACTCCACCGTTGTCAACAGATTTGTTCTTTTCGTCAAGCTGTACAAAGTCGCATCCGTTCTCTAAGACGGTTCTTCCATCTACAGTCTTACATCTCAGACAGTTAGCAACTCCGAGGAATCTGAAACCGAAGAGGTTGACTGGTCTTTCGTATACTGTTTCTGGGTCAGCTATCTGACAGAACGATCCACTTGGATCCATAATTGCGATTCTATCACTTATGGCAAGTGCGACCTCCTGGTCATGTGTTACATACAGAATCGTACGTCCTGTCTTCTTCTGTATAGCTTTTATTTCAAATCTCATTTCCTCTCTGAGGTTTGCGTCGAGGTTTGTCAAAGGCTCATCAAGAAGTAGGATATCGCTATCAGCGACAAGTGCACGTGCGAGTGCAACACGCTGCTGCTGACCTCCAGAGAGCTGATTGGGCAGTCTGTCTTCATAACCTGTGAGGTTGACCATATCGATTGCCTTCTGTGCTCTCTCCTGTCTATCTTCCTTCTCAACCTTGTGCATCTCAAGTGGATATGTAACATTCTGCTTTACTGTTTTATGAGGCCATACGGCATAATCCTGGAATACGACACCAAGATTTCTCTCTTCGGGGGCTTTACATACGCCTGCCTTTGGGTCAGCGACGACTTCACCTCCGATGATTATCTGGCCTTCATCAGGGATCTCAAATCCGGCAATAAGACGCAATATAACAGTCTTACCACATCCTGAAGGGCCTAAAATTGTAAAACATTCCCCGTCTTTGATTTCAAAACTAAGGTCTTTTAAAACCTGCTTTCCTTCAAAAGCCTTGGAAACGTTCTTGAAGATAATATCTGACATCTTCGTCTCCTATTAAAAAATAAGGAGGAAGCCCCCCGAGAGAGCTTCCACCGTGACTAGAGTTAATTACCCTGGATAATTTTTGTGAACTTTTCGATATAAGCTTCCTTGTGATCGGAGAGAGCATCGTAATCAACTGTCATTGCTCTACTCTTTGCCTCATCCGGATGTACAAGACCCATGTCTGTTCTAGGCTCGACATCATTTCTTACAGGGAGAGTATAGTTCTCTGCAACGTGCTTCTGTCCTTCCTTGGAAAGGAGGAAGTCGACAAATGCCTTAGCTGCATCAACATTCTTACTATCCTTCATGATTGCGACAGGTGACGGGATGACAAGCATCTTGTCTGTGTAAGCAAAGCCAAGGTTAGCACCCTTTGCGATCTTATCAAGCGTGATGTAGTCAACACCAATAGCTGCATATGTGTCGCCGCTTGCTGTGTCGTCAACAACCTGTCCGGAACCCTGACCCATTCTAGCACCGTTAGCTGCAAGCTTTTCAATGTAATCCCAACCGAGTGTTTCAACGATCATTGCAACAGAAACCATTGAAGTTCCACTGAGAGCAGGGTTAGCAATTGAGAAGTTATCCTTATAGATAGGATCTAAGAGATCATCCCATGTCTTTGGAGGGTTTGTGATCTTTGTTGTGTTGTAACAAATTCCGAGTGTTCCAAGACGTGCTGCTGTGAAATATCCATCAGGATCATCTACTGTAGAAACGACGTTTGCTCTTTCTGCGCTCTTATATGCAAGAAGAACGCCTTCGTCTCTGAGATTGATAAAGTCAGGGACTTCACTTGTCCAGAGAATATCACAAGCAATTGCGCCTGCCTGTCTTTCTGTAGCGATCTTTGCCATGAGCTTTCCAGCTCCTGCAGTGTAATAGTCAACCTCAATGTCTGGATGAGCAGCTTTAAAACCCTCAACGATAGGGCTGATTAGATTTTCCTTCATAGAAGTATAAATCATCAAGCTCTGCTTTGTGCCCTTAGATTCGGATCCGCCCTGAGCGAAGAGACTGGATGCTAGGCATGCTAAAACCAATAAAACGACTAAGAATTTTTTCATATCGTCTTCCTCCTTGTTTTTTCACGGTGTCAGAAAATTAAATAATCTACTTTTCCGTGTTGTGTGGAATAGTAAGGCCGGTTTTTAAGAGCTGTCAATTTTTTTTTGCACTATAAGAAGTTAGATTTTTTAACATTAGTCAGAATTTTATACATTGCCGTATTTTTGCTTGTATAGTAAGGAAAGAATGATACGATAACAGAAAGGAAGTGAATAAAAGAACATGAAAAGAGCAATAATCGTCATATTTATTGTTTTTTTATTGCTCATTCTTGCCTCATGCTCGCGTAAGAGTAATGCTGTCGAAGCTGTTATAACCAAGCGTAATATTGACACATCTGATATCGACTATCCTTCAAAACCCATAACCATTATCGTTGCATACAAGAAAGGTGGAGGAACAGACAATATCGCCAGACGTATTGTTCAGAAGGTTGAAGAGAATACAGGAATTGAGATAATAATAAAGAATATAATAGGCTCTGATGGAGAGCTCGGATATACGAAACTGGCAAAGTCAAATCCTGATGGTTATACGCTTGGATTTATCAACATCCCCACCATGATAACACTTCCTCTCAAGAGAGAGACATCATACAACGAGAATGAGATAGAACCCATAATAAATATAGTTTACGACCCCAGTGTAATAGCTGTACGTTCAGATAGTAAAATTGAAACTTTCTCGGATTTTATTTCAATTGCCCGTAGAAAACCTTTTATATTGAAGGTAGGAAATAACGGCTACGGTGCAAGCAATCATATAGCAGCAGCGTCTCTTGCGCAGAAAGCAGGAATTAATATCTCTCACATTCCATTCGGTGGTTCTGCCGATATGATTAAGGCTCTCAAGGATGGTAATGTCGATGCAATAGCTGTCAAAATAAGCGAGGTCGCATCTTTAGTTAAAGACGGTACATTCAGACTTCTTGTTTCGTTTACGGATGAAAGAATGAGAGGATACGAAGTTGTTCCGACACTTAAGGAATACGGCATAGACTTCGTCTTTGGCTCTGCACGTGCTCTTGCTTCTCCAGCAGAGACGCCAGAGAGTATAATCAATTTTCTTCACGATGAATTCAAGAAGGCCATCGAAGAGCTTGAAAAAGAGGATACAGACAATATACTCTCACTTAAGTATATGAGTACACAAGAGACCAAGGTATACATCAAAGAGTGGAGGGATTACATCAATTCTTCTGTTCCATATCTTCCACTGTGAATGCCAGAAAAACGTCCTGTAGAAGTGTCCTAACTCAGTATTCGTAATCTGAAATTCCTAACCAAATATCATCTAGTCTATTTTCAATTGAGGAATATCTCATCGAATTTCATAAGAGCTTCGCTCTGTGAGGGAAGAGAGAATATTGTTGTAGTATTTTCACTGTATTCTCCACGCGATGGGGTTATATCGATTGAATAGAGCATTCTTTGTCCCTCATCGGAGAGGATGTAGGTTATGAATGTTAGGGCATCATTCATATTCTCCGTTCCGTTTACAACGGCAATCGGAGACGGAATCATGATATGGCCATCCTCGGGCGTTATTGATTTAATCTGTCCCCCTAAGGAGAGTGCGCTATTGACTATATAATCTGGGGAAATAGTAACTCCGGCATTTCCAGATAAAACATGGTAGACTGTGGCACTGCTACCGTTAATTATCTTTATATCGTTTTCTTTTAATTTTCTGAAGTAATCCCAGCCGTAAATGGATGATAGATAAGATATGGTATAGAGAGAAGAACCTGATGAATAAGGGTCTGCAAGAACAAGATCTTTGCATTCGAGGAGATTCTCAAAGCTATTTGGGATATCATCATCATTATATATATTTGTATTTACAGCGATTGATACCTTAATAAGTCGAGCTATCGCCATATATGAATTATCGATATCTTTAAAAACGGGTAGGTCTGGGTAATCCACATCAATTGGTGAAAGCATATTGTTCTCAATGAGTTCTAAATAACCGTGAGGCTCTGCGCACCATATTAAATCGCACGTTCTTTCTCCTGTCCTCACTTCATTTTCAACGCTTTGTATAACATTACCGCTTCCTTTTGAATAACAGATAAGATCTATCTCCGGGTATAGTGTTTCAAAGTACTTTTCGATTGACTCAAGCTGTAGACTCTTGAGGGATGAATAGAGCACAAGAGGGCGCCTTTCGTCTTCTATTTCGCTCTTATCCTCTTTAAAAAGTGTCAAATAACCGATTACGACAACAAAGACGATGATGAGAGTCAAGAGCAATGCTAGAAATATTGTCTTCGTCTTTTTATTTATGTCTTTCATCTTCCCTCCACACTGTTGGACTCTTTCCCGTATAATTCTTGAAGAGCGTGTAGAAATATTGCACATTCGGAATTCCGGAAAGAGAGACGATATCTTTTATGGTGAGATCCGTCTTTGAGAGGAGTTCTTTTGCCTTCTCGAGTCTGCATTTATTGATGTAGTCCGATACGGAGTGTCCACACTCTTTTCTGAAGAGCTTTCCAAGATATACAGCATTCATGTTGAGTGTATCGGCAATCATTTTGAGAGAGAGACCCGGGTTGGTATAATTCTCTTTGATATACTTCTTCACATTCTCGACCATCTTGCCTGAGCGCGTTTCTCTGTTCTCGAGTACGCTCTCCACCTTCTTTTTGAACGATAAATGAAAAATCTCGTCAAGCCTTGTCTTGTCGAGGCTCTCTGTGAGGATATAATCTATCTCGCTTAAAACTTCATCATCTATAGCTGAGGCGTCTATTTGTGAGGCCATATAGAGCCTCTTTAAAAGGAATGCGGCGTAACTTATATGACACAATTGTATGTTGTCCATGTACTCCTTGTAATTCTTCTCCGCTTCCTCTATTTCTCCATTGGAGAGTGCAACAACTATTTTGCTTTCTTGATTATTTTTTTCAGGGAGAAGAGATATCTTCTCATCAACAAGTTCCTCGCTGTACAGCCTATAATCTGATGAAGCAAAGAGGGTATAGCTTAAAGCCTCTCTGACCCTTTCATAACGTAAGTGTATGTTCTCCAACCATAAAATGGGGTTGCTTAGAGATGCGTATGCTCCGTACTCCTTGAGAACAGCCTCGAGAGATTGCATCTCCATATTCTCCTGATGGAAGAAGAGTCCCTTATGATCTTTAAGGTGGATGAATAGGTTTAAAGGAAGAAGATTCTCTACTTTCTTAACAAGGTTCTTGTCATCATTTGATAAAAGAAGAATATAAAACGGACGGCTGTAATCGAGGGGCGCTATATAAGTTTTCAACTCACCCGATGAATCGCTCTCTTTCTCCCTCTCGAGCAGCTGTCTCATGTATTCATCCTTTATATGCTTCATGTAATTCTGCTCATATTGAACGGAAACCTCTATGAGCTTATCGACAGACTCCTCTACGGAGCTTTTATCTTCGCCGACCTTCATAGTCTTCATGCTCTCCTCTATCTTTTTAAGAGGCTTGAAATATTTGAGTGTATTAAGAAAACCGAAGACTGCAACTAAAACGACGGCAAAGACAAGGCCTATATACGTGTATGCCTTCATCTTTTCGAGTTCTCTGAAAGTATCGAGCCAAGAGATACGTCTAACTATGCACCAATCATCACCGAAGGAGGAATAAAGATAGAGCTCTTTATTCAGCATAGTGCCCACGACGAAGCGTCCCGCATCGCTTGTACGCGTTCTAATAAGTCTCTCTATGCTCTGTTGTTCTTCCTTATCAAGTGGGAGAGTCTTTCCAATTATTCTCCCTTGTTCGTTGATAACCATTACATCAAGAGCCTGGAACATCTCCTCTAAAAGTGAGTCCAGCCAATTGGCATAAAGATTGATGACGACAACGCTCTTTTCTTCCCCTTGGGGATAGTAGTCACATATGATATAGGTGTTGACTTCTTCTAGTCCCCTCGAATAAGGCTTTGCTATATAACGATAATGTGGCCCCGAGGTACCGTAAGAGAAGAGCTCAAATACGCTTTGGTCGTAGAAGTTGTCTTTATCCCCAGAGGGAGCATTACTTGTTGTATAAAAATAACCACTTGTTGGGTTATAGATGTATATCGAGTGAATGGATGAGCCATAACCGGAAATATTTTCAAGTGCTCTGGTTCCTTTGATTATCTCTGACTCTTGAGGTGAATCGGAATACATAAGTGTGGTTATGTTCTCATCTGCTACAATATGAGATGATGTAACAGAAACAATGTTGTTTATGTAGCTGAATATGCTGTCGCTTTGATTGAGGAAGTCTCTATTCATCCTTTCGAGCATATTGAGGCTTATTCTCTCAAATTGGTAGTAAAAGACAGCAATGAGAATGGTTATCGAGATAAGGATGGGAAGCACAATGGTTCCCCATCTCATTTCAACTCCTGTTTTTTCCTTTACCACCTTTCTTAGCATGGCTTGATTATAACACCTAGAAGAATACAATTTCATCTTTTTCCAACAGAGTTGATAATTAACTACACATGACTTGATGATCTGATAACTCTGATGATATTTCAACATAGATAGAACGGGGATAAGATAAAGCATTGCATAATCCATTGACACTCTGAAATAACAATAAGAGCGGGGCCTAAAACTCTTTAGGAAAAAAAACGGGAATCATCGGTAATTCAATTACAGAGATGAAAGCGTTTTATTTGTTTCAGAAATTATGGAAAGAAATGATCAATTATG
>CAVFXW010000010.1:0-21666 GCA_963626675.1 Clostridium sp. CAG:452
TTACTCCTCTCTGATTACCACTTTCATCAATCAGAAAGACTTCTCTCGCCCTTATTTGGCGATTGATTCTTAAATCCTTTGTAGCCATTAAACTCCTAACTCTCGGCAGAACGAAAAATATAATATCTAGATTAGTGCTTAAAACACTTGAAAAAGATTAGCATTAAGAGGATTTACTGTCAAATCAGATAATTGCCTTAAAAGGGAAAATTATCTTTTTTTGCTTGAAATAATAATGGGGATGCTTTCACATCCCCGTTTTCTCAGTCTAGAGCGTGTCCGCTTGAGCCTAGAACTTCATTGTTCTTATGAATATACATCTTCTTGAGTTCGTCTCTAGCAGGACCGAGGTACTTTCTAGGATCGAATTCAGAAGGCTTCTCATCGAAGATTCTTCTAATTGTAGCTGTCATCGCAAGTCTGCCGTCAGAGTCGATGTTGATCTTACATACAGCACTCTTTGCAGCCTTTCTTAATTGCTCTTCAGGAATACCGACACTGTCGGAGAGCTTTCCTCCGTGTTCGTTGATCATCTTTACATATTCCTGTGGAACAGATGATGAACCATGTAGTACGATCGGGAAGCCCGGAAGCTTCTTCTCGATTTCCTTTAGGATATCGAATCGGAGCTCTGGTGGAACAAGGATGCCGTCAGCATTTCTTGTGCATTGATCTGGTGTGAATTTATAAGCGCCATGTGAAGTTCCGACACTGATAGCAAGTGAGTCAACGCCAGTTTTAGCGACGAAGTCCTCGACTTCTTCTGGCCTTGTATAGTGTGACTGTGCAGCACATACTTCATCTTCGATTCCTGCAAGAACTCCAAGTTCGCCTTCTACAGTTACATCAAATTGATGAGCATAGTCGACAACCATCTTTGTTACTTTTACGTTCTCTTCATAAGGAAGTGATGAGCCATCAATCATGACAGATGAGAATCCGTTGTCGATACATTCTTTACATGTTTTGAATGAATCACCATGGTCTAGGTGGAGAACAATTGGGATATCACATCCGAGTTCATGAGCATACTCTACGACTCCGCGTGCCATGTTTCTGAGGATGTTGATATTTGCATAATCACGTGCACCTCTGGAAACCTGGAGGATAACAGGGCTCTTTGTCTCGACGCATGCCTGGATGATGGCTTGCATCTGTTCCATGTTGTTGAAATTGTATGCTGGGATGGCATATCCACCCTTAACAGCCTTAGCGAACATATCTCTTGTATTTACAAGACCTAATTCTTTGTAGCTTGTCATATTAAAGCCTCCTTATTAGAAAACCGCTATTAATTTACCTATTATTGGCTCCCTCGTCAACTTTCCTTTCCTTTTTTATTGAGGTTGTTATCTAAATATCCTACTATCACTATATGGATAAATCAAAGAGAATTGTGCTTGTATGTACTCTTGTATTTCTGTTATGTGCATCATTTCTTTTCTTTTCATTCGACCTTGTAATATATGTCTATCCGGAAGAGTTTGTGTCATATGAGAGCCGCCTTTCTCGCCCTCACTTTATTAATTTTGGATATATTCTTGTTTCCCGGACAGAAAACAGTCTCACACTCATTGAGAAAATAAAGAAGCCATCATTATATATATATACGCCATACTCCGAGTGTGGCGGAGAACGCCTCTCTTTTTACACATTGCTTAATGCTGACGGCGATAGAATCGAATTATTCTACTCTGAGAGCGAGATGTATTCTTCATTTCTCTCCCTTTTCCCCGATAGAATAATCGGATTTTGCCATAATGATTATAATTCTCACTATAGGGATTTATACTATTCTTTGAAGAATGATTATCCTAATCTTGTGGATTTATCGTACACAGAGAGAGTTTCGGTTGTAAATGTTGAGAGCCTTCTAGATACTGCATCTAATTCCTGGGGAATTATAGTAACAGAGCCTTCCTCATCATCTTCACTCTATAGAGAAACAAATGCACGCGTCATAATGGATGAGCGAGATGCTGCGTTTTCTGTATCCCTTGATTCTGTTATTTCTCTTCACTATGACTGGAATAGGATTATAAGAGAGTACTTAAAGAGTGGAGAGACTTCGTCTTACTACACTTTCTCTGTTCTTCATAAGTGAAAGGAAATTCTTTACAGCATTCTCTTTTATATATTCTTTGTCTTCGCCTCTGATAGAAGAGAGAAACGAGAGAGTGAGCTCGCTGTTAGCCATTGTGTTGGGCTTTCCCCTAAGTGGAAGAGGCGTTAGATATGGGGAGTCTGTTTCATATAGGAGCTTCTCTATCGGGCAGAACTTCGCCGCTTCTTGTATCATGGTATTTCCCTTATATGTCACATTCCCCGCAAATGATATGTATGCGCCTCTTTCGAGAAGCCGCTCAAGTGTCTCTACACCCGAGGAAAAGCAGTGCATAATTGTCCTTTCATCGATGAAATTAATGTTCTTGAAAAGGAGATCATCGGCTTCACGAGAGTGTATGATGAGTGGAATATTCATCTCTTTTGCAATGAGTGCCTGTAAAGAAAAGAGTTCCACTTGTGCCTTTTCATCTCCATAATTCCAATGTCTGTCAAAGCCACATTCTCCGATTGCATCTGCCCCGTATTTCTTTATGTCGTTCTTAAGTTTACTAATTAATGTAAGAGGATCTTCTTTTTCTGTGCACCAAGGTCCAGCTCCGAACGATATGTATATATTTCGTCGCTCTCCAACTAGTTTTATTCTCTCTTCTCCGTCTCCGGGTATTGTCCCACATTCAAGCCCTATCAAATTATCGGGAATGACTAAGTCGAGGGATTTCTCTTTCATGCTTAAAAGGTGGAAATGTGAATCGAAGATCATATGGAAATGATAATTAAACGAGCTCTTTCTGTCATCCTTATTATTTTGATTTTAGTCTAAAGGAAGTGGCTCTTTCGTCTTTGTTCCAAGTTGAATTATAATAATCATATAGGAGTATGGAGATATGTTTAATCGGAAGAGAGTGCTTGTTCTAGCTTTTGCTTTGTTTTTCTTCCTTATTTCACTTGGAGCGGGAGAATATATCTATTCGACAGAACATTTCGATTTCATATATTCCGAAGAGACAGAGGAAAGTGCATCTGAAGTCATCGAGAAGGCTGAGGAATATTATTCCTTTCTTGTCAGAATTTTTGATAGAGATCCCGAACTTAAAATCCCTGTTTATTTCAGATATGACAAAAAAGAGTACAATGCCTACTATACGGCCTATCCGATTGACCATATCGTGATGTATGTGACAAATCTTCCTCGGACTCTTCTTACGAACGCCGATTATCCACTATCTAGCACATTCTTTCATGAACTTACTCATGCCTTCACTCACAATATAAAGAGTCCGTTTGTCAAATTTCTCTCTTCCATTTTTGGAGATGGTGTTATTCCGGGAAATCTATACATGAATAGAGCTTTCATCGAGGGAATAGCTGTATATGCAGAGAGTCTTAATGGCGAAGGTAGACTCAATGACGCAGAGGCGCTCTATTTAGTAAACCAAATGGCAGAAGAGAAGATTAAGCTCTCCTATCTCGATATCGAAGGTGGCCGTGACATATATCCGGGGGCTAATATGAGCTATATTCTCGGCGCTTCATTTTTCTCGTATCTAGCATCGACATACGGTGAGGATAAATTATGTGCATTTATAGTTAAATGTTACGAATTTCCGATAAGTACTACGTCTTTAATATTCAAAAGCATCTTCGGAATAAGAATTAAGGATGCATGGGACGATTATGTTGAGAAAAAGAGCCTAAAGAGGGACTTGAAGTCTCCCCATACGATAACAGAATTGGGAAACTGGAGTAATTTAAAATTCAATGAGGGGAAAATATATGTTGCCTCCTCCTCGACTAGTAGCCTCTACCAACTAAAAGAAGACAAATCAATGAGTCGCATTAAGCTCACTCAATCCAGCTTTGATGATATATCTTTTTCTTCTCATTTATATCTTCTTACATACGTTACAGAGCACACTAGGAGTGTCTCTGTCTTTACATTGGACGGTAGTTCAGTCAGAACATTTTCCGACTATTATTCGGGTCTTCTTCTTTCGGATGATAGCATTCTCCTTTTGGGAGAGAGGGACAGAATTACATCACTTGATTTATACTCTCTTTCTAGTGGGGAGAGAATAGCATCATTTAATCTAGGCCGTGATGTAACTCTCTGGAGTGGACTTGCCCTCTCTGAAGAAGAAGGAGTCTTTATCATAGCTAGGGGCGGAGAAAAGCATCTTCTTCTTGTCAATGTAAAGGACGGGGAACTATCGCTTCTTTCTTTTCCTCCGGGGATAAATCTTTCATCCATTGCTCTTACTAGTGATGGGACAATTGCTTTTTCATATGTTACGGATGACACTCAATCATTTATGAAATATGGTGAGATTATAAGAGAGGGAGATGAATGGTTATATAAAATATCATCAGACGAATACAGCGGAGGAATATACTATCCACTAAGAGATAAGGATGATGTTTATTTCATCTCTTCATTTTTCTCTGGAAAGAAGGTCAGTATTCTTTCATATGATTCGCTTGTGTTCATAGAGGAAGGCTCTCTTTCTAAGTCTCTCTTTACTATACGTGAGAGAGAGGGCGATAAGATTGAAGGAGTTCATTATAATCCTCTTCGCTTCATGCAGCGTGGCCTCTTACTTCCACTCGGGCTATCATCATCAAAAACGCTTTCGCCACAATTTGGTCTTGGTCTGACATATATAGTGCAGGATCCGGGAGAGAAGCATAAGATAGTTCTCTCTTTAGGATATGATTTAGCAAGTGATGTTCCGTTTACTTATATGACGTATTCATTCAAAGATTATTTTAAAGCAGAACTTTATTCTTTTTCTAAAAATGGTGAGACGGCAGTAGAAGCTGACTTTACATCTTCTTGGAAGAAAACGCTCTCTTCTGATAGCCGCTATATACTCTTAAGAGATACTCTCTCCTTCTCGAAAGAAAAAGGTGTGGCATTTAATAACTATCTCTCTCTTTCATATAGTGACATATATAAAGCTGGTTTTTCCCGTCATGAGAATATGGGATGGAAGGGAGAGATAAGTGTAATTAATTCGACGCCTCAATTTGCCTTGACTCTTTATTTTCCACGCCTGCTTCCCCTCTCTGGGGGCGAGAGGATGACTCTGTCCATTCCGTTTAATCTTGCGTTCACTGTATATGATTTAAAAAATCCAATTCTTAAATGGAAGGGAGATTTCTATCTCTTTACCTATGAAGTTCAGTCTTCTCTTAGGTGGCTTAATTTATATATTCAAAATGTTGATCTCACAGCCAGTTACAGCGGAAAACTACGACCATGTGATATGCTATATACCGACACATTTTCTCTCTTTCTCAACATTGGAATAGCACCCCTCTTGGGGATTCTTTCTACCATTGGATGGGATTTGAGAATAGGCGTCAGCTATAATAGAGAGAATACGCAATTCTCATTTCTCTTTTCTCTCGGAAGTTGATTGAGAGAGCGCTATGGTCTCTCCATCATCCGGAACGAATATTCTTCCTTTGTAATAAGCTTTCCCTTCAAGAGTGTAGCGTGACTTTCTTGTAGTGATGTCTGTTACATCTTCCGTATGATAGAGAATAAGGTTTTTTACATTGAGCTTTTGAGATAACTCTGCAGCGTCTTTCACTGTACTGTGGTTCTTTTCGTAGGGATGAAAGCGGTCTCTATCAGCATAGAGACAGAATGCTTCATGTGTAAGATAGTCGGCATTCTCTGCAAGGATGAAGTTTTCCTCGTTGAGAGGCTCGTCTCCTGAATCGACTATTTTTATTCCATCTTTTTCAAGAACAAAACCGAATTGTTCGAGCTTTGTTGATTTTATATCGAAAGGAGTAAGAAGAGCACTCATAAGAGGAATTGGAACTCTGTCCTGAATTGTTACAAAGAAGATTCTTTTACCAAATAAAGAGCAGATTTTCTTTGTAAGCACCGCGTTTAAGAATGGAATAATGAGATCCAATACACTTTTTGATGCAAAGACTGTAAAAGAATCGAAATAGCTACCTTTGTTCATCTCTTCTGCGATTCTTCTGATTATCCAGAAACATCCGAGAAGATGATCTGTATGGGCATGGGTTATGAAGAGATAATTGATGGAAGAGAGTGGAATATTCTTCTTTTCGAGTATTGAAAGAATTCCATTTCCGCCTCCACCATCGACAAGTAGTCTCTCCTTTCCGTCATCAAAGAGAAGAGTTGTGTTATATATTTTAGTTGCTTGTGCGTTTCCTGTTCCAAGTAGTGTAAGTTCCATTTCTGTATTCTCTTCTTTTTGCTCTTTTTGGTCAAATTATATACATAACTCTCTTGCCATGTGCTATCATGAGAATACTTCGGAGGACGATATGGGACTTATTAAAGCAGCAGTTGGATCGCTCGGTGGCGCACTTGCAGATCAATGGAAAGAATATTTTTATTGTGATTCCCTCGATTCTGATACTCTTGCAGTCAGAGGAAGAAAACGTACGGGTTCAAGGAGCTCTAATACAAAGGGAAGTGACAACGTAATATCTAACGGATCAGGAATCGTTGTAGCTGACGGTGAGTGTATGATGATAGTCGACCAAGGAAAGGTTGTGGAACTTTGTGCAGAAAGTGGTATGTATACTTACGATAAGTCATCAGAGCCCAGCATTTTCTATGGAGGACTCGGTAAGGGGATCCTCGATATCTTCCGTACAATGGGAAAGAGATTTTCTTATGGCGCAGATGAGGGTACGGATCAAAGGGTTTACTACTTCAATACAAAAGAAATACTTGACAATAAGTTCGGTACGGCTAATCCTGTTCCATTTCGTGTTGTGGATGAAAAATTGGGGCTGGACCTTGATGCTTCAATACGCTGCTCAGGTGTCTATTCCTATAAAATAAGCGATCCTATGACATTTTATGTAAATCTATGTGGCAATATGGCTGAGAAATATACACGCGACAATATCGACATGCAGCTCAAGAGTGAGTTCATTTCGGCCCTTCAGCCCTCTTTCGGTCGTCTCAGTTCACTTTCTCTCAGGCCTTATCAAATTGTGGACCATACAAAGGAGCTCGAAAAAGCTCTCAACGATACACTTTGCAGTAAATGGAAGAAGGAGAGGGGAATTGAGATTGCTTCAGTTGCTATTAGCTCTCTTACAGTTCCTGATGAGATATCTTCGATGATACAGAGTGCCCAGAGGGCTTATATGATGAGTTCTCCAACTATGGCTCGTGGGACTATGGTCGAGGCAACGCAAAGCGCACTCAAGGATGCTGCGAAAAATCCAAATGGTGCTTTTGCGGGCTTTATGGGGATGGGTATGGCGCAGAATGCCTCTCCTATAAATACAAATGCACTCTTTGCATCTGCAGAAAAAGAAAATAAGAACTCTTGGATCTGCTCATGTGGAGAAGAGAACAGAGGTAATTTCTGTTCCTCCTGTGGAAAGAAGAGGCCGGATGAAAAAAGCTGGATTTGCTCATGTGGAAAAGAAAATTATGGGAAATATTGCTCTGAGTGTGGAAAGAAGAGGCCTGATGGAGAGGCTGTTATTTGCCCGACGTGTGGATACAGAGTAAATAAAGATATAAAGACAATGAAGTTCTGTCCTCAGTGCGGCAATAGGCTCAACATGGAGGGCTAAGGGTGACGAAGGAATATAAGTGTCCCTCTTGTGGTGGAACAATTTGTTTTGACAGCACAACGCAAAAGATGAAATGTCCGTATTGCGACAGTTTATTTGATGTGGAATCACTCAAAGAATACGATGAGACACTCAAAAGAACAGAGAATGAGAAAGATAATATTTCCTTCTCGACAAAGAAAGAGGAGTGGAGTGACGATGATCTTATGCATTATGTCTGCCCGTCATGTGGGGGCGAGATAATCACCAATGAGACGCTTGCCTCTACGGTATGTCCCTATTGTTCGAATAACGTAATACTTACAGATAAACTCTCCGGGACTCTTAAACCGGACCTTGTAATTCCTTTTAAAATTGATAAAAAGAAAGCAATAGAATGTTTTAAAAATTCCCTCAATGGTAAGCGATATCTTTCTTCCGCCTTCAAAGATGAGAATCATTTTTCAGATGTAAAAGGGGTATATGTTCCTGTATGGCTCTATTCATCTCGGGCCGATTGTATAGTTTCATATCGTGCTGTTACGACGTCGGTTTGGTCAGATAGAGAGTATAATTATACGCAGACGAATCATTTTCTTCTTGAGCGCGAGGGGAATGTGAGTTTTGAGAAAATCCCTGTAGATGGAAGTAAAAGCATGTCGGATGAACTTATGGAGTCGCTCTCTCCTTACGACTACAGCGATGCAGTGGATTATAATGGGGCGTATCTATCGGGCTTCCTTGCCGATAAATATGATTTATCGTCCCTTGATTGCTCTCCTAGGGCAATTGAGAGGGCTAAAAGTTCCGTTGAAAGATATTTCAGAAAGACGACAGAAGGTTTCTCAAGGGTGGAGAAGAAGAGTGAAAGCATAAACATGAAAGACGGAGAATGTAAGTATGCTCTTCTCCCTGTGTGGCTCCTCAATACCAAGTGGGAAGATAAGAATTACCTCTTTGCAGTAAACGGACAAAACGGGAAGTTCGTCGGGGATCTTCCTTTTGATAAAAAGCGCGGTATTAGGGATTTTGTTCTTGGAACAACTATACTATCGTCCCTCTTTTTCCTTTTATTTTACCTTGTATGGGCGCTTTAGGAGAGACTATGAAGAGAGCTATCATATTCCTGTTGCTAATAGCCTTGGCGGTATCTCTTTTGTCGGCTGAATATCTTGTTGATTCAATTCCACTTTTAACACCAATTGAAGAGGAATCTCTTGAGAAAGCGTTGAAAAATGTAAGTGATAAGACTGGAATCACAACTCTCATAGTAATTGAGGACGAATCGGAATATTCCTCCATACGAGATAGCGCAGACATGATCCTAGAGACAAATGGATATGGCTTTGATGCGATCGTTTTTCTTCTTAATATGAGTCGTCATGAGTACTATATATCGACACAAGGGGAAGGAGCATTCATTTTTGATGACAGCGCACTCTCGGATGAGAGCCTCGACGGTGTAATTTTTCCGTTTTTGACAGATGGTGATTATTACAGAGCCTTCTTGAATTGGATAAATTATGTCGATATATGCTGCCAGTATTGGAATGGTGAGATAGTCTCAAGTTCTTCTCAAGAAGACGTAAATGATGGCCGTACGTTCGATTGGGTGGCATCTCTCTTTTTCTCTTTAGCACTTGCACTCTTCATTTCATTTTTCATCGTTCATTCAGGGAAAAAGAAGTTGAAGAATGTAGGAGCTGTTAATAATGCAGACGACTTCGTTGTGCCTTCGTCTTTCCATGTTCTTGTCCATAAGGATATATTCCTCTATTCGAATGTCGTCAGAGTAAAGAAGGCAAATGTTGACTCTTCCAGAAGAGGTAATTCTCACACCACATTCCATTCTTCTCCCTCAGGAGGAATGCATGGGGGACGCGGTGGTAGATTTTGATAGAATCATTACCGTAGGTATTCTCACTATATAATTCTCAAGGTAAACATAAAGATCTCGATTGAAGAAAATATTTGCGTCTTTCCTTTAACGGATACATAATTATAGATAATAAATTATCTCGCATTGTCTAGAGGAGTAAGAACGTGAAATTGAAAGAGAGCGCAGTCTCCCTTGTAAAGGAGATATGCACAAGGTATAAGGACGAGAAATCGCCTTTGATGATGATCTTGAGTGATATTCAGAAAGAGTTCGGTTACATTCCGCTTGCCGTTCAGGAAATAGTGAGTGCTGAAACAGGAATTAGCGTTGCCGAAATCTACGGCGTAGTTACATTCTATTCGTTTTTCTCTCTGAAGCCCAAAGGAAAGTATGTAATAGGATGCTGTCTTGGAACAGCATGCTATGTAAAAGGAGCTCAACTTGTTTTAGAGAAGTTCTCAGAAGTTCTTGGTATAAAGAGTGGAGAGACAACTGAGGACTGTCTTTTTACGCTTGACGCATTGAGATGCCTCGGGGCATGTGGCATAGCACCTGCTGTCTCAATCAATGGTAAGGTCTATCCGAAGGTTGATTGTGGGGAAGTTGAGAAGATCATTGAAGATATAATGCTAATGGAGGCTGAGACTAAGTATGAAGAGGATTGAAGACTTTAAGTGCCTCGAAAAGATTCAAAAGAGTGCCCAGAAGGCGCTTCAGGATAAGTTTAAGGGAAAAAATGGAATCCGTAGCGTCGTAATATGTGGTGGAACGGGATGTGTATCATCCAATTCTCATAAGATACTTGAAAGGATGGAGACTCTCATTAAGGAAAAAGGCCTTCAGGAGAGGGTGAGTGTAAACCAAGTTGGATGCTTCGGCTTCTGCTCGCAGGGACCATTTTTGAAGATATTTCCTGAAGATACACTCTACCATGCCGTAAAAGTTGAAGACTGCGATGAGATTGTCGAGAAAGATTTAATTAAGGGAGAAATTGTCGAGAGGCTTCTATACGTAGACCCCGTAACAGGAGAGAAGGTTAAAGCCCAGGATGATATAACATTCTACAAGAAACAGCACAGAATAGCTCTTGAAGAGTGTGGAATGATAAATCCAGAGGATATAAACGAAGCACTTGGCTCGGGTGCTTTTTGTGGCCTTAAGAAAGCTCTCGAGATGGAAAGAATAGATGTTATCAATATGATACTCTCTTCCGGACTGAGGGGAAGAGGAGGAGCAGGATTCCCGACAGGAAGAAAGTGGAAGTTCGCCTTCGATCAAGGCGAAGGACAGAAATATGTAATCTGTAATGGAGACGAGGGAGACCCCGGCGCGTTCATGGATAGATCAATTCTTGAAGGTAATCCACTTGCGGTGCTTGAAGGTATGATGATTGCAGGATACGCCATAGGTGCGTCTGACGGGTATTTTTATGTGAGAGCTGAATATCCTATAGCAGTCCATAGACTTCAAGTGGGGATAAAAGAAGCGGAAGAAGCAGGACTTTTGGGAGATAATATCCTCGGAAGTGGTTTTTCGTTTCATGCTCACATACGACTTGGTGCGGGAGCATTTGTATGCGGTGAGGAGACTGCACTTATAAATTCGATTGAAGGAAAACGTGGTAATCCACGTCCACGACCCCCATATCCTGCTGTAAGCGGGCTTTGGGGATGTCCGACGATTGTGAACAATGTCGAGACTCTTAGCGTTGTTCCATATATTCTTCGTAACGGAGAGAAGAGCTTCTCGTCTCTCGGAACTGCAACAAGTAAGGGAACGAAGGTCTTTGCACTTGGTGGAAAGATAAATAATGTAGGCCTTGTAGAGGTCCCGATGGGAACGACACTAAGAGAACTCATATATGATATTGGGGGAGGAATACCCAATGGAAAGAAGTTCAAGGCTATCCAGACTGGAGGCCCGTCCGGAGGATGCTTAACGGAGAAGGATCTAGATACCGAAATAGACTTCGAGACTCTCAAAGAAAGAGGCTCCATGATGGGCTCTGGCGGTGCAATTGTAATGGATGAGGACAATTGTATGGTCGATGTCGCGAAGTTCTATATGGAATTCATATGTGATGAATCATGTGGTAAATGTTCGCATTGTAGAATAGGAACAAAGAGAATGCTTGAGTACCTTGAACGCATTACCAGTGGTAAAGGTACGGAGAATGACCTCAGGGAGCTTGAGGAGCTTGCTGCTACAATCCAGATTGGCTCTTTATGTGCTCTCGGACAGACTGCAGCTAATCCTGTTCTCTCAACACTACGAAATTTCAGAGAAGAGTACATCGAGCATGTAAGAGACAAGAAGTGCCGAGCAGGAGTATGTAAGAATCTTTTGAAATATGTTATCAACACCGATAAGTGTAGGGGATGCTCGGCATGTGCTAGGCACTGTCCTGCAGAGGCCATCAAAGGTGTTATTAAATCACCGTACTCAATCGACCAGGATAAATGTCTCAAGTGTGGTATCTGTATGGCTACATGTCGCTTCGGTGCAATTGAGAAGATATGATTGGAGGGGACTATGGGATTAGTAAATATTAAGATAGAAGGACAGAACTACCAGGTTGAAGAAGGTTTGACAGTGCATGATGCAGCACGACGCTGCGGCTTTGAAATTCCGACATTATGTACATACAACCATGGCGAATGTAACCGTGGATCCTGCAGAGTTTGTCTTGTTGAGGTAATAGGGCAAAGAGGCCTTGTTGCATCTTGTGTTTTTCCGGTAAGTGAAGGGATGGAGATACTTATCTCATCTCCACGTGCTACATCTGCGCGTAGAGCATCTGTTGAACTTTTATTGAGCAACCATTCTCTCAATTGTCAGCAATGTGACAAAAATGGACATTGTGAATTGTTATATTGCGCTCAAATAACAGGTGCAAGAGAGGGCATGTTTCAAGGTGAGAAGACAGAGACTACAATTGATAGACTCAATGATGCTATTGTCAGGGATACATCAAAGTGCATACTTTGCGGACGGTGTATACAACGCTGTCAAAATAGCCACGGAAACGGTATTCTCGGCTTTGAGAATAGAGGCTTCAAGACGATAGTTGCACCCGCGGAGAATAGGAGCTTCAACACATCTCCATGTATAATGTGCGGACAGTGTATCTCGGTCTGCCCTACAGGCGCTCTTATGGAGAAGAGCGAAATTGATAAGGTTGATGAAGCTTTGCGGGCGGGAAAATATGTCGTAGTTCAGACTGCTCCAGCAGTAAGAGTTGCACTCGGTGAAGAGTTCGGAATGAAAATTGGAACAAATGTCACCGGAAAGATGGTTGCGTCTCTCCGCCGACTCGGTTTTAAGAAGGTCTTCGACACCGATTATGCGGCAGACCTTACGATTATTGAGGAGGCTAATGAATTATTATCGAGGATAAAAAACAAGGAGAAGCTTCCTCTTATAACATCATGCTCTCCGGGTTGGATAAACTATGCCGAGTATTATTACCCAGATCTATTGGAGAATGTATCTTCGTGTAAATCTCCTCACGAAATGTTCGGTGCTATTCTCAAGCATTACTATGCTCCAGAGAAAGGAATAAAGAAAGAGGATATGTTCGTGGTTTCGATAATGCCATGTACTGCAAAAAAGGGAGAGAAGAATAGGCCACAGCTTACTTCGGAGGGGCTCAAAGACGTCGATGCCGTACTTACGACAAGAGAACTCGGCCGCCTCATAAGACGAAGTGGAATTCTCTTTTCGCGTCTTCCGGACGAACCGTTCGATACAGACATCGTAAGCCTCTCAAGTGGAGCGGGGGTTATTTTCGGTGTAACTGGAGGTGTAATGGAGGCAGCTCTTAGGACAGCCTATTATACACTTACTGGAAAGGAATACGAGAAGATAGTATTTGGTACAGTTAGAGGATTTGATGGAATAAAGGAAGCGAAGATAACAATCGGTAATGATGATATCTATGTCGCAGTTGCATCAGGAATGAAGAATGCAAAGATCCTCCTTGATGAGATAAGAGAAGGAAAGAGCAAATATACATTCATTGAGATTATGGGATGCCCGGGCGGGTGTGTAAACGGCGGTGGACAACCATATGTGAGGGAATGCTTCCTTCCTAATGAGGACCATGACATAGTAGACACATATAGAGATAAGAGGGCATCTGCACTCTACAGTGATGACAGAAGTCAGAAGATAAGACAGTCTCATAATAATCCTCAGATAATTGAGCTCTATAAGAAGTTCCTTATAAAGCCTAATTCAGAGATTGCTCATAAACTTCTTCATACTACGTATTCAAAGCGTACACCATTTGATGAGTAATGCCTTTGTTTTAAAGAGATTCAAGCACTCTTTCGTTTGAAGGAGTGCTTCTCTTATGATAGCTTGAGCTATCCCATTTTCGATATGTCCAGAAGTTCCATGAGGTCTTCCTTTGAGAGCGACGAGAGTGATATGTTATCACTCGAAACTATTTCGTTTGCTAGATTTTTCTTAGTTTCCTGAAGGCGTAAGATTTTCTCCTCTATGGTGTTTTCACAAATTATCTTGAATACGGTAACTCTCTTTGTCTGCCCGATTCTATGTGCTCTGTCGGTCGCTTGATTCTGAACTGCAGTATTCCACCATGGGTCGTAGTGTATGACAATATCTGCAGAAGTGAGATTAAGACCCGTGCCACCGGCTTTGAGTGATATAAGAAAGAGGGGAACGTTTCCACTGTTGAAGGCATCAACATTTTCAAGTCTCTTTGCTTTTCCTGTCTCTCCTGTAATTAAGTAGTATTCAATTCCAAGTTCATTGAGGTCTTTTTCAAGTAACTCAAGCATTGAGGTAAATTGCGAGAAGAGAAGTATTTTATGTCCCCCGTCTATTGCCGAGACTATTAAATCAATGACAGCCTCTCTCTTTGCTGATTCTCCATCGTAGTCCTTGTAGACAAGCCTCGGGTCACAGCATATTTCGCGTATTCTTGTCAGCTCGGCGAGTATCTCAATCTTCTTCTTATTGTAATTTTCACTTCCCTTGAGCATCCCCTTCGCATTGGCCACGGCCGCAGTATAGAGTTTTAGCTGTTCACCCGAAAGGGAAACAACTCTCGTCTCTTCAATCTTCTCTGGTAGCTCCTTGAGTACATCACTCTTGAGCCTTCTCAGAATAAACGGAGAGGTAAGTTTCTTCAGTCTTGTTTGGGCATTCTTGTCGCTGTATTTTTCGATAGGAATAGCTATGGTATGTGCGAATGTCTCCTCATTGAAGAGGAATCCCGGCATAAGATACTCAAAGATAGACCAAAGCTCAGAGAGCCTATTTTCTATCGGAGTTCCGGTGAGCGCGAGACGATGAGAAGCAGAGACTGCCCTTACAGCCTTACTAGAAGCGGTCTTACTGTTCTTTATGAATTGTGCCTCATCTAATATTTCTATATCGAAAGTCTCTCCTTCATATAGGGTAATATCTTTCTTCAGAAGGTCGTAAGATGTGATGAGAATGTCATATGAGCGGTGAGTTTTTATTATTCCTTCTCGTTCCTTTGCGCTTCCTGTGACCGTGATGCAATTAAGAGAGGGTGTAAACTTTGTTATTTCGGCCTTCCAGTTGTACACGAGGGACGCAGGTGTGACGATAAGAGAGTTCATATTCTTTCCTTCTTCTTTTAAAGCAAGTAGGAGAGAAAGAGACTGTATTGTTTTTCCTAGTCCCATGTCATCTGCTAGAATTCCACCAAAACCGTGAGCAAAGAGAACTCTCATCCATCTATAGCCGTCCTTTTGATAAGTTCTCATTGTATTGTCGAGTGAAGACGGAACATCATAGTCGCTCGCGTTTATTGTTTTGAATTCCTTTAGGAGCCTTCTGAATCTCTGCCCGCCTTCATATTGAATGCCGTTTTGTTCATTAAGAATTCCGTCAAGGTATAATGCTCTATAGAGTGGAATGTGTATATTACCTTTAATGTAATCTTTCATGGGAAGACCGGAATCTATGAAAAGCGATGCAAGAGAATCAAGGTTCGTTCCACCAAGTGATACGAAATCTCCATTCTTTAAGCGATGATATTTTCGCTTGTCTCTGTAGGACTTGAGGATATCTACGAGTTCATCTATCGTGAGTCCTTGGAGATCTAGGGAGAAGTTGAGTACGCTGTCGTTATTTTTGTCGATGTCGATTTTGCCTTTTACGTGTGGGAGCTTCTTGAGTACGAGTCTTCTAACAGGATCTGTAGCGTGTACTTCTCCGTTTTCCATCAGCGTTGCGAGTCCCGTGCTGAGAAAATGATAGATAGAGTCATCATTATTTTTAAGAGACCACTCTCCATGTGTTGTGATAGGACCATCAAAAACAGCGTTGAGGATATCTCTTACATCGCTTTCAAATGCATTCCATTTCTTATACTTCTTCTCATTGTTCCTTTCGTCTTTATCTGGAAATATATCTACTTCTCTTTTGTTGTAGCGTAAAGTTGGATGACATATTATCACATCATTATTTTCTATTTTCTCCATGTCGACGTAAAAGACACTTATGGGGGCTTCTTCAATTATGCTTTCGATTTCCTCTGCTGCCGTATCCTCTATCTTTCCGTAACGCCTTAAGTTTGGAAGAACTCTTTGGTAGAAGTTATCAATTAGATTCATGCCGACATCAAAGGAAAAAGAGCCGTCATCTTTTGCAATCTCTGATAGTGAAGAGGCAGAGCCGAGCTTTGAGAGCGGTGTTCTATTGAAATAACCGTCTTGGACCCAATATATATATTTATTGCTCTTGTATTTTCCTGTTATGTTTCCGTTTACTGTTATTCCGACAAGATTGCCATTATCTCTCAATTCTTCGATCTTCATGGTGAAGGACGGCTCTCTTTCCCTAAATCCCAGAAGAGGGGATGATAAATAGATAACAACGCTTTCCTTCATTATTGAATAAAAATCATCAAGTATCTCGGTATATGGTACAAAGCTCTTGTCTCTATAGCTATTTTCTTTGTGAGAGATAATGTCAGCTACCTTTAGAGATTTCAAAAGCTCCATAACGCGCTCTGCTCTCTTTGTAAGCTGTACGTTACTGAAATCTATTACAGTGTCCCTTCCGAGGGAGTAGAGTGAGCCAGCAAGATATGATGAGTAGAGTTTTTCTGTATCTCTAACTTTATAGTATTTCCCTTCATTATTTGTAATTTTGAGTTCTAGTTTGCTACCCGTTATCGTGGGCTCTATATCGACTAGTAAAACTTCTTTTGATGTTGGCTCTTCTATTTTTAGTATATCTTTCTTAAATGAGTTTATGAGTTTCTCGGCAGATGCGGATGAGTAGTCTAGTATATCTCTGTTTTCCTTGAGATAGCTCATGAGGTCAATCAACGCTGCAGTCTTATGGACACACAGTTCGATTACTCCGTCTTTGTTTTTTGTCTCTATACCGCACTTTTGTGTCAGTAGTTTATTCTCTGTGTTATAATAACCATAGCTGCTCTGATATCCTTCGCAGCATGTGATTTCTTTTATACCGTCCTTTCCAAGAACGATTCTGACTACGGCATTCTCGTGATCATCCGAGTGGATAACGTTTGTGTACACAAGGTTTCTCTCTCTTCTTTCTCCCGAGATCTCTATCGTTCTTTTTCCTAGTGAATTATTTATGACTAATGCCTCGGCTTCAGAAGCAGTCTCTACTCTTGGCTTATAGATATCGAGAGAGGAGCCGAATGAAAGGTAGTGAAGGAGATCGTCATCCTGAAAGAGAAGTTTTTGCCATGATAGGGGAGACGATGATTTTCTGGCTTTCAAAGCTGCTAAGAGAACTGCTTTTTCAGGGTTATTATCTTCTAGGAAAAGAGCTTTTCCGTATTTGTCTTCCATTTTGTAGAGCAGCGCTGCAAGATGCTTACAATATATTGCGTTCTGTGAATAGGAGCATGTGCATGAGGGATTATCGACTTTTCCATTCAAAAGGGAGACTCTCGTCGCATATCCGTTTGTTCCCTCAACTGTTGTTGAATAGGTGATATTGTCTTCGTTAATTTCACCTACTGAACCGTAGGTATATAAATCATGGCCTCTTTTTAGTATTTGTGGGATAAATAGTTCTTTCCAATCTTCCATTTTAATATCGTACAAAAGAAAAGGATGAGATTCTATATGTTAAAAAGAATAGGCTGCATCTTCTCTGGTGCAGCCTACAAGCTTTTTTAAGCTTAATTATTTTTCATCGTAGAGGTCGATGAGCTTCAAGAGGTGCTCATAGCGCTTCTTTGCTTCTTCCTCGTTTCTCTTGAAGAGAACATCTGCGCGTGACGGGAACTCACGTGTGAGTCTTGAGTAACGTGCTTCGTTCATCAAGAATTCTTGATATCCACCTTCCGGTGCCTTGCTGTCGAGAGTGAATTTCTTCTCTGCTGCTGGGTTGTATCTGAAGAGGTTCCAGTAACCACATTCAACAGCTTTCTTCATCTCTTTCTGACAATTAGCCATACCACCCTTGATGGAGTGCATCTCACATGGAGCATATCCGATGATGAGTGACGGTCCGTCATAAGCTTCAGCTTCTGTGATGGCCTTGATTGTCTGGTTCGGGTTAGCACCCATAGCAACCTGTGCTACATAGACATAACCGTATTGCATTGCAATTTCCGAAAGGCTCTTCTTCTTGATTTCCTTACCTGCAGCTGCAAACTGTGCAACCTGTCCAATGTTGGATGCCTTGCTTGCCTGTCCGCCTGTGTTAGAGTAGACCTCTGTATCAAAAACGAAGATGTTGACGTTCTTCTTCGATGCTATTACATGGTCAAGTCCACCGTATCCGATATCGTATGCCCAGCCGTCGCCTCCGAAGATCCATACAGACTTCTTTGAGAGATAATCCTTTTTATCAAGAACTTCCTTTGCCTTGTCATAGTTAGAACTCTCGAGAGCCTTGATGTATTTCTCTGTTGCAACCTTGTTGAGAGTTGAATCGTTCATTGTGTTGAGCCATTCCTCTCCAGCTTCCTTTACTTCGGCTGTATCGCCGTTGGCGATAATGTCGTGTGTCAGTGTTGCAAGGTCTTCTCTGATCTTATCCTGACCGATGAAGAGTCCCAGTCCATGCTCTGCGTTATCTTCAAAGAGTGAGTTACACCATGCAGGTCCCTTTCCTTCCTTATTTGTGCAATAAGGTGATGTTGCTGCAGGGCCACCCCAGATTGAAGAACATCCTGTTGCATTGGAGATGTACATTCTGTCTCCAAAGAGCTGTGTTACGAGGCGGGCATAGCTTGTCTCTGCACATCCAGCACATGAGCCTGAGAATTCGAGTAGAGGCTGCTTGAACTGGCTTCCCTTGACTGTGTTGTCCTGCATATCCAACTTGTCGGAAACCTTCGATACACAATAGTCGAATACTTTCTGTTCTTCGAGCTCTTCTTCCATGTTAACCATCTTAAGAGCACCGACTGGACAAACAGATACACATACCGAGCATCCCATACAATCAAGCGGAGATATAGCGAGAGCGAATTTGTAGACTCCCTTGCCCTTTCCTGCCTTGATGTCGACAACCTTTGTATTCTTCGGTGCTGCCTCGATTTCTTCCTGTGTAAGAGCAAATGGTCTGATAGTTGCATGAGGACATACATAGGAACACTGATTACACTGGATACACTTGTCGCTCTCCCATGTCGGAACAGATACTGCGACACCTCTCTTCTCGTAATGAGCAGCTCCGAGTTCGAACTGTCCGTCTGTGTGATCTACGAAAGCTGAAACAGGTAGTGAATCACCATCCATTTTGTCGACTGGATCGAGAATTGTTGTGACCATCTTTACGAGATCTTCTCTTCCTTCCTTCGCTTCGACCTTCTTCTCGTCCTTTGCATTAGCCCAATCTGATGGAACCTCAACCTTTACGAAAGCTGTAGCACCGAGATCGATTGCCTTGTGGTTCATATCAACAACATCCTGACCTTTCTTGAGGTAGCTTGCTGTTGCCTTCTCTTTCATGTGCTGGATAGCTTCTTCCTGTGGCATGACCTTTGCAAGAGTGAAGAATGCAGACTGGAGAATTGTATTTGTTCTCTTTCCCATGCCAATCTTCTGTGCCAAATCGATTGCATCGATTGTGTAGAGCTGGATGTTATTCTTTGCAATATACTTCTTGCTCTCTGCATCGAGGTGATGATTGAGTTCATCAAGTGTCCATTGACAGTTGATCATGAAGATTCCATTCGGCTTTACATCCTGAACCATCTTGAATCCCTTTGTTACATAGCTCGGGTTATGACATGCGACGAAGTCAGCCTTGCTGATATAGTATGGGCTTCTAATGGGCTTGTCTCCAAATCTGAGGTGGGAAATTGTTACACCGCCTGTCTTCTTGGAGTCATATTGGAAATATGCCTGGACGAACTTGTTTGTGTAGTCTCCGATAATCTTGATGGAGTTCTTGTTAGCACCAACTGTACCGTCTCCACCGAGACCCCAGAACTTACACTCGATTGTACCTTCACTAGCGGTGTTGGGAGCATTCTTGTCTTCTTTGAGTGAGAGATGTGTAACATCGTCGTTGATGCCGAGTGTGAACTGTCTCTTCGGGTTCTTTTTATTGAGTTCATCATATACTGCGAAGACGCTTGAAGGAGGAGTATCCTTGCTTCCGAGTCCGTAGCGGCCTCCGATGACAGTCTTATCTGTAATACCGTTTTCGCTTAGAGCTGTAACGACATCGAGATACAATGGTTCTCCGAGAGCTCCTGGTTCCTTTGTTCTGTCGAGGACTGCAATCTTCTTACAGGTTGAAGGAATTGCCTTGATGAGTCTGTCTGCCTTGAACGGGCGATAGAGTCTAACCTTTATAAGACCAACCTTTTCTCCGTGTGCGTTGAGATAGTCGATGACTTCCTCTGCAACATCACAGATAGAACCCATTGCGATAATGACTCTGTCTGCATCTTTTGCACCATAGTAGTTGAAGAGCTGATAGTCTGTTCCAAGCTTTTCGTTGATCTTGGCCATGTAGCCTTCGACTACTTCAGGAAGTGCATCATAGTACTTGTTGCAAGCTTCTCTGTGCTGGAAGAAGATATCTCCATTCTCATGAGAGCCTCTCATGTGTGGGTGCTCAGGATTGAGCGCATGATCTCTGAATGCTTTAACTGCATCCATATCGCACATATCCTTCAAATCTTCATAGTCCCATACCTGAATCTTCTGGATCTCGTGTGAGGTTCTAAAACCATCAAAGAAGTTGATGAAAGGAACCTTTCCTGAAAGAGCTGCAAGATGAGCAACCGGTGAAAGGTCCATGACTTCCTGGACGTTGCCTTCGCAAAGCATTGCGAATCCTGTCTGGCGGCATGCCATAACATCGCTGTGGTCACCGAAGATGTTGAGTGCCTGTGTTGCAACTGTTCTTGCAGAGACATGGAATACAGCTGGAAGCTGCTCACCTGCGATCTTGTACATGTTAGGGATCATCAATAAGAGTCCTTGAGAAGCTGTGTAGGTTGAAGTGAGAGCACCGGAACCGAGAGATCCGTGTACTGCACCTGCTGCACCTGCTTCAGACTGCATTTCGACGACTTTAACCTGAGTCCCGAAGATATTCTTCAGGCCGTTTGCACTCCATTGGTCGACAAAGTCAGCCATTGGGCTGGATGGAGTGATTGGGTAGATACAAGCAACTTCGCTGAATGCATAGCTGACATGAGCCGCTGCGTTGTTGCCGTCCATGGATTTCATTTTTCTCACCATGAAAGAGCCTCCTTGACAATTAGTCCGGACAAACTGTCCGTTGGGGATAAATCAAATTTATACAGAAAGAATGAGGGCCTTGCCGTCCTCCTTTTTGTATCTTATAAAGGATAACCCCAAAAGTAGCTCTTTTCAACATGTTAGTGAGCTTTAATGAATTGCAAATAGATAATTGCTTTTGGATTTTTACGGAATATTACTTTGCGTTTTAAGCAATATAACTTTTTTTAAGGAAAGAAAAAGAACGGAAGAAGGCTATTTAGCGTTATTTCTTTAAGGATCTTTCAATGAGTTGTGAACTACTTTGAGTCGCTTAGATGTATTAATGCAAAGACACAGAAACTACACTTTCTCTTTCCGTTATTTTGATTATCTTTTCATTGGAGGTGATTTGTGGCTAATTTACATGAATTAGGCAAGAAAGATGGCAAACGCCTTCAGGCTAGCATATGAATT
>CAVFXW010000011.1:0-21619 GCA_963626675.1 Clostridium sp. CAG:452
GATTCCCGCTTTTTTTCCTAAAATTAAAATTCCTCTTCTTTAGATATTGTCCTAAGTTTCTTCTTATGATATCTTCTCACCAAATGAATAAGTTGAGCGTGCATTTTTCTAATATTTTGATATAGATTTAACATACCGGTATTGTTACCGGTATTTTTTTTGCATAGGAGATGAAAATGAATAATTTTGAAGGACGATCATTGTGTGTTATCGACGACCTTACAAAGGAAGAGAGACTATACCTCTTTTCTCTTGTAAAGGATCTGAAAGAAGCAGTCAAAAACGGTGACAAGGAAAAAATCGACAGCTACCGCATCAACGACCCGGATTGGGGAATTTATGAAGTATTCCTTGAAGACAGCACAAGAACAAAAGAAAGTTTCAGAAACGCTATCAGTTTTCACCATGCGAAGAACACCGTAATGAGCACTGAAAGCTCCTCATTTAACAAAGGAGAGAGTTACGCAGATACTTTCAACACCCTGTGCGGTTACAATAATCGCATATTCATCATTAGGAGTAAAGTCGAAGGAGTTTGTGCATACCTGAAAGAAGAGTGTGGAGAATATGCTATGCGTAACGAGCTAGGATACACTCCAGTCTTCATCAATGCAGGAGATGGTAAGCACGAACATCCGACACAGGAATTATTAGACGAATACACTTTCCTTGAAGATAACAAGTGGGACACAGAGTATCTTCATATAGCACTTGTGGGAGATCTCTATCATGGTCGCACTGTTCACAGTAAGGCAAACGGCCTCAAGCTGTGGAAGCACGTTAAAGTCGACCTCATCGCGCCGGATGAATTGGCAATGCCTTCAAGCTACATCAACATTATGAAAGACAACGGCTTTGAAGTAAGCTCTTTTCCATCAATTGAAGAGTATTTGAAAAACGGCAACTGTGCCTCCAAATGGTACTTCACACGTCCTCAACTTGAAAGAATGGGTGAAAAAATACTGCAAAAACAAGATGAACTGAGAGCAACAATAACATTCAAAGAGGAGTTTATGCCTCTTCTTCCAGAGGGGACAAAGTTCTACCATCCACTTCCACGTCACAAAGAGCATCCAACTATCCCTACATTCCTAGATAAGACTCCTCTCAACGGCTGGGAAAGACAGTCTATCAATGGTATGTATACCCGTATAGTACTACTCGGTCTCGTATCGGGTAAGATAGGCTCTGACTTTGTAAGAAAAGAAAAAGAAGAAGAAAAAGAAGACTATGAATGGATTACTGAGATAGAGCCTTCCCTCAGCAAGTCCAAAAAAATATCCGAAGGTGTCAATCCAATACGCGACGGTATCGTAATAGATCACATCCTCTCTGGAGAGACTCCAGAAGAAATAAGGCGCCATATGATTCTCATACGCCGTGTCATGGGACTAGATGGTCTCAAGGGAGGCGAATGGGTCAGTGTCGGCAAGAACGGCTCATACAAAGGAATAATCTTCCGTCCGGGATTTTTCGATCTCGACCACAAAGCAATCAAAAGACTTGCAGCCGTCGCTCCGGGGTGTACACTTAACATAATAGAGAACGGACAGGTAAAGAAGAAAATAAAGACGAAGATGCCGCCGAGGATTTACAACTTCGATGACTTGATGTGTACAAATGACGCGTGCATCTCGAATGATACGCAATCTGAACATGTCGGCGCAATGTTCTTAAAAACAAGTGATGGTAGATACAGCTGTGCATATTGCGGTCGCGCTCACAGCTTCAAAGAAATCTTTAGACACTAAGGAGAAAAAAAATGGAAATAACGACAATAAAGAGTGAACTTGCATCCCTGGCCCTCGACATGAAAGCTATAAGGCTTTCTCCCAATAAGCCTTTCAGATGGGCAAGCGGTTACTATATGCCGATATATAACGACAATAGAACGCTCCTACAGTCTCCAAAAGCGAGAACTCTCATCGCACTAGGCTTTAAGGAGATACTCTCATCTCTTGATTTTGATCCGGACAATATAAGTGGAACAAGCACAGCAGGAATTCCACATGCAACAACTCTAGCAGACATGCTTGGTAAAAGCCTGAGCTATGTACGTTCCTCCAACAAGGACCATGGCCTCAAGAACAAGATAGAAGGACTCGGAAGTGCTGGGTCATACAACCATAAGAAAGTTCTCCTCATCGAGGATTTGATTTCGACAGGAGGCTCCTCGATCAGCGCAGTCAAGGCCATAGTGGAATCTGACGGCGTTGTTCCGTATTGCCTTGCCATATTCACATACGGCTTTAAGGAATCCATAGAAGCATTCTCTTCCCTTACTCCGGTCTGCCAGGCAAAGACAATCCTCGATTACAACTATGTAATAGAAAAAGCCATTGAGAGAGGCTACGTCTCGGAAAATGAGAAGGAAACTCTTCTTGAGTGGTCCAATTCTCCTTTTACATGGGGAGAGAAACACGGGTTTAAAAAGGAGGAGAACTAATGACTTATAAGGAACTTCTACTAGAGAGCGCAAAGCGCACCGGAAACTGTGGTTGTATGGGAATCGACCCAAATCTTTCTGCATTACCTGAGAAAATGAAAGTAGATGACTACTATATCTCCCTATTTGAAGAAATGGACAAGAGAAATCTCAAATGCGCTGCATATAAGCCGAACTTGGGATACTTTTCGCGCCTCGATAGGCCCAGAGAGGGCTCCTTTGAAGGCTCGAGAGCTCTCTCGAGAATACTCTCGTCCCTGCCAGATAGTATTCCATTCATCCTCGACAGTAAGCGCGGAGACATCGCATCATCTTCACTCAACTATGCCTACGAGGCTTTCCAGGCGTGGGGATCCGACTCAGTTACAGTCTCACCTTACATGGGCTCTGACTCTATAAATCCATTTGTCCTTTCTTTCCCCGAAAAAGGTATTTACATCCTCAACAGAACCAGTAACCCCGGAGGAAAGGATCTTCAGAATGAAATAATGGATGATGGCTCTCCTCTTTATATGACAGTTGCAAAGAAAATACTCTCCTGGAACAAAGAATATTCTCTTTCGATAGGAGCAGTCGTAGGAGCCACAAATCTCAAGGAAGCAGAAGATATAATCTCCCTCTTTTCTGAGAGTGGTATTCCCCTTCTCATTCCAGGGGTAGGAAGCCAGGGAGGAAGTGCAGAAGATGTAAAGGCTATTATGGATAGACAAGGCTATAATAAAGCTTTTTCACGTATTAACTCTTCATCCGCTCTCACACACCCATGGGCAAAGAGGAAGGAGATGGCACCTAAGAATTGGAAAGATGAATGTATTAGAAACATTGAAAAATTCCTAGAGGAGTGTGCTCTTTGAAGACTCAATTTCCATACTCACACAAGAGAAATGATGTTGCCCTCGCTACTGTAAGCGGCGCAGCATCCACAAAGCCCTCTCTTATACGTTACTTCGATAAGAAAGTCGATTGCATATCGATTATAACAACAAAGAGCTATCAAATAAGACCTAACAGCGGCAACAGAGAACCCGTAATAGTTGAGGATGAAATCGGATGTTTTGGCAACAGTGTAGGATTGCGCAATCCCGGAATGGACGAAGCGCTTAAAGAGATAAAAGCACTTCGAGAGGAGGGAATTAATAAGTGGCTCAACATTTCTCTCTCCGCCGATAATGAGAGCGACTTCATAACACTTGTAAAAGCATTCTCTCCATATGCCGACTCAGTAGAGCTCAATTTCTCCTGTCCCCATGCAAAAAAGGGATATGGTGCCTCAATCGGATCAGACAAAGATATAGCAGCTTCTTATACAAAAGCAGTAGATGAAGCTACAAAGGACAGAGAATGCCTTCTTTTTATCAAGCTCACTCCTAATGTCGATAACATCGGAGAGATTGCAAAAGCAGTTGTCGATAGCGGCGCAGATGGAATTACGGCAATAAACACCGTCGGCCCGGAGAGCCACATAGAGCCTATATCAGGAAAGGAAGTTCTGAACAACCCTCTCGGTGGTAAAGGCGGAAAGAGCGGAGATGACATATTCCCAATTGCACTCAATGCTATTAAAGTAATAAGAGCCAATATCGGAGATGATATCCCAATTATCGCAATGGGTGGTGTCAGTGATGGAGAGAGAGCCGCCAAGCTTATCAAAAATGGCGCTGACTGCGTTGGCATTGGATCGGCACTTGCACGTGTAAATCAAAAGAAATGGCCGGAGTACCTTTCTTCAATAAAGTCAGAAGCTATAGCTTCTCTCAAAGGGGAAAAGCCTAAACTCTTAAGCCGCAGTCTCCTCTCGAAAAAGAAAGTTATGGAATACAGAGAGCATACTGTGACAACCATCACACGACACTCTGATGACACCATTATCTTTACACTCGACGGTGAGTGCCCAGACTTCAAGGCAGGGATGTTTGTGTTTTTATGGATCCCAGACGTCGGAGAAAAGCCCTTCTCTCTTGCTCGTATTTCACCTCTCACTTTCATCATAAAGCGAAGAGGAATATTCACTTCTTCCCTTATCGAGAAAATTGAAGTTGGGATGAAAATCTTCCTCCGTGGTCCATACGGAGGAGAAGTAGAAATACCTAAGACTAAAAAGGCACTACTTATTCTTGGAGGAACAGGAGAAGCAGTTGCAGAACCACTCTCAGTACTTCTAGAGAAGAATGGAACTGAAATAAGTTACCTCGTCGGAACAAGTGAAGAAGGAAATAGAGGAATAATGGAGGATGTACTCTCCCAGAAGGGCTCCTACAAATGCATTTCTGATAACAGCAAAATCGCAAGAGTCCTCGATTATATTCCATCCACTATCTCTTCTCTATTAGAGGATACCTCTAAAGACGATATAGCATTCTATCTCATAGGGCCGGAAATCTTCATGAAAAAAGCATCTTCTATTCTTCTTGAGGAAGGTTTTGCCCCAAACAAAATTCTTCTAAGCATGGAAAAAAACAGCATGTGTGGAGTAGGACTATGTGGAGAATGTGCCTCCGGTGAGCGACTTTCCTGCCAATGGGGTACTTTCTTCACGCTCGAATTTCTCAAGGAGGAGAAGGTACTATGATAGATCCCCATGTTCACCTTAGAGACTGGAACGAAAGCGCAAAGGAGACCATCCTCCACGGAATGAGGACGGCCGTAAGCGTTGGCTTTAATATCCTCTTCGATATGCCTAATACAAATCCTCCTTTGACAACAAAGGAAAATGTATTAAGAAGAATTGAAGACGGTAAAAAGGCAATTGAAACATTGAAAAAAGAGTATGGAGAATGCGATATGCATTACTCTGTCTATTGCGGACTCACAGATGATGAGAAGAAAACAGAAGAAATGGTATCATTATTCAACTCCCTATTTCCCTCAGTCGTCGGTCTCAAACTCTTTCTCTCTCAGTCAACAGGAAACATGGGAATTGTCGAAAAAGAGAAACAATTGAGGATATACTCTCTCCTCTCCTCTCTCGGCTATAGCGGAGTATTGGCACTTCACGCCGAAAAGGAGAGCCTCTTTAATAGAAACGCCACCCTCCACTCAGAAATCAGATGTCCACTTTCTGAAGAAAAGAGCATCGAAGACCAAGTAGAAAATGCTATCGTCTCCTCATTCAAGGGAACTATTCATATTGCCCATATATCAACAAAGGGGGGATTAGAAATAGTAAGGGAAGCTAAAAAGGATGGAATGAGAATAACCTGTGGTGCAACGCCACATCACTCACTTCTTTCCTCAAAGGACGAGAATGCCTTAAGAAAGATGAATCCTCCCTTGAGAAGTATAAAACACAGGGATGCCCTCATTGAAGCCCTCTTTGACGGCACGATAGATTGGGCTGAGAGTGATCATGCGCCACATACGCTTGATGATAAACTTAAAGGAGCATCCGGAATACCGGGATTCGAGGGAATGCTACGCCTCATACTCTTTCTAAAAAAAGAAGGAATGAAGGAGGAACGCATTGAAGAGCTCTTCTCAATCAATGCGGTTAAAGCTTTTAAATTGCCGTTCCTAGCTACCCCGGTTCCAAAAACTATAAATGAAGAGATGCTAACAAAAACGGCAAAAGAATATCCTTATACTGCTTGGAGTAGATAATTTTAAATCAAACCGATTGTAGACCATATAAAGGATTATTGCCCTTAATTTCAGATTGGCGATATTTGGTAAATAGAGTTTTATTCAAAGTAAGTAGTGAAAAGGTTTGAGAATGCTTCCAATTAGGATTGAATTCTTCAAGAAAATACGAAACTGGGATTGCTATTATGTAGATAAAACTCATCCTATTAAAGACCGTCTTGTCGGTGGCAACAATGTTAGCGTATCTGTTGCTACTCTATAAGTAGACAGTTACCCAGAGAAAAATGACCGAACTGCACAATTAAAATAGGAATAAATGTCAAATAGCTCCCAAAACATATTGCGAAAATGCCAATTTATGGCATGCTATATGCGATAGGTGCCTAAAGTATGCTGCATAGAAAAATTGAGAAGCCCATTATTGATTGGATAAGAACCGGTAAAAAGGCACTTCTAATCGATGGCGCACGTCAGGTTGGCAAAACCTATATTATCAGGAATACGCTGGAAAACGAAAGGTGTGACTATATTGAATTTAACTTGCTGAAAATGCCTGAGTTTTCAACTTTGCTCGAGAAAAGCGAAACGGTCGATGATATGATTACAAATCTTTCACTGTTTTCTAGAAAGCCGTTTATCAAAGGGAAAACTTTTCTTTTCTTTGATGAAATTCAGGAATTTAAAGAACTTACCACAAAGATAAAATTCTGGGTGGATGAGGGTTCGTTCCGTTAGAACTCACTTAAGAAGTGGCAAAATCGTAGTTTTGAAGGCAAGATTTATCTAGCGTCTATATTTCAAGTTGTTCTGGATGCGGCACTTTATCTTGATTGAGAGAATACAATGGGAAGAACAGAGAAAATCAAATCATCTAGAGCGAACAGCAAAATATCAACAAGAGGAATTCTTCATCCTCAAAGATTTCCATGAATATGGACCACATATAAGTGCTATCTGCATATAAAACGCTTGATATTTATGCAGAAAAGAATTTATATCTGCATAAAAAGAACGATTTATTATGCAGTAAAGAAGGGTTGAGGCAACGTTGCTGAATTCACTCACGCCTATTTCAAAATCCGATATCTGTAGAATTCACCCCGATGTCAGCGCAACAACAGTAGAGGCTGTTCTGGGAAAACTGGCCAGAGAAGGACAGATAAGCAAAGTTGGTACGGGAAGAGGAACACGGTATATAAGAACAGAAAATTAAACTATGATGCTAATATCAGAGACGATGTTAGCATCGGAAAATAATAACCACTCAACATCGGTAAATAGCAACCAAATAACAAAGAAAATAACCCTGAAGAAAAGCAAAACGAACAATATTTTGAAAAATAATTGAACAACTTTTCACTAATTTATTGAGCAACTTTTTACTTATAGAGTAGCAACATTCATTCATAATCCGATTGGCCGATGAACTCTCTCAATATTGAATCGGATGGAACGAAAATAGATGAGGTTGGATATACATTCTCCAAAAAGGCCAAAAGCCTCCTCGAGAGTGTATATGCCTCTCCTTCTACTCTCTTTATAGAACGCAATAACGGTTCAACGAATGGCGCAAGTACGGCTATTTCATAGTCAAGAGCACTATTGAACATCACATCAGCATTATTTTGGTGTGGGAATATATGCCTATTTTCACCTCTTGTTACGCTCGGCCACATCAAAAGTGTACTAGAGGCACTCATTCCACGGGAACGATAGTCGCGAATAATGCGCCTTAAGAGGCGGTTGTCTGCTGTAGAAACCCTATTCGAGTCGTCGAGATTTAGCTGTGTTAATGCCGAAATATAAACCCTGTATACATAGCGAGTGTCAATTGAAGATGTTATATGTTCATTTAAGGCATGAATTCCTTCAACAACTATAATACTCTTATTATCCATTTTTGTAGGTGTTGTGGAAAAAGTAGTAAGGTGTGTATTGAAATCGTAGGATGGAAGATTCACGCTTCTTCCTGAGACAAGGTCCCTCATATTACTATCAATCAACTCAACATTCAGCGCCTCAAGGGCCTCTAAGTCTGGCTTACCATCCTCATCCTTAGGAGCTAAGGATGGAGGATTGTAATAGTCATCGAGACTGAGCTTGAAAGGATTATAGCCTAGAAGTTTCAATTGCTCGCATAGTCTCTTTGCGAATGTAGTCTTTCCTGACGAGGAAGGCCCTGCTACAAAGACGATACGAGCGCCCTTTTGAGCTATGCTATCAGCAATCGAAGCAATTTTACGCCTATGGAGATCCTCACTTAGCTTTATGTACTCCATCATTCCACCATTGATGGACAAAGCGTTCATCTCGCCGAGACTTCTGACAGAGAGTATTTTTCCCCATTTCTTGTATTCCTCGAATACGCTAAAAAGAAGTGGATTGTCTCTAAATGGAACAAGTTTCTCTATTGAGGAAGAGACAGGATATCTTAAAAGCAGTCCCTTACCACCATATGCTCTAAGTTCAAAGAGCGATAGAATTCCGGTGTTTTGCACAAGTGGTTCATATGACACTTGAGCATAACCGGAAAGAGAATAGACATAGAATATGCCATCATTACGAGATGAGAGGAGCTTGGACGTATTATCTCTCCCAAGCGTTTTGAAGAGAGCGATTGCATCTTCTCCAGAGAGTGGAGAGAATAAGATATCCTCTTTCTTTTCGACAAGATGAACCATCTTTTCTATGATTAAGTCAACATCTGCATCCTCTAGCGGACTCTCGTCATCAAACGAGAAGTAGTACCCATCTCCGAGAGAGTGCCCGATAATAAGTTTTCTTTGAGGGAATGCAAGGAAGGCTGAAAGAGACAGTAGAAAACAGAGAGAGTGACGATAAATCCTTCTACCAAGAGAGTCAAAGAGATAAATAGGTTCTACAGTTGATGAGACAAAAAGTCTCTTTTTCAGCGGGCATGCCTCACCGTTCACCAAAGCTCCAACTATGGGGTTCGAATGATAATCATAATTCTTTCTATCTTTGATAAGGCCCAGAGCAAAAAGTGCATCCTCTACTGTAGAGAAAGCCTCGAGAAAAGTATATCCATCTTGAAAACTTACTTTAATTCTTTCCATTTCATAATTATCTGCCACTTTTGTAGATTTTCAAGAGAAGATATCAATCAAATCCAACCCGTATGGCTTTCCTTGTACTCACGTACTTTCTTGTCAGCATCCTTAATTAACGCATACATCTCATCTTTTGAGTAACATTGTGCACCACTTGCTCTATCGTGTCCCCCACCATTATATTTTTCAGCTAGGGTGTTCACCTTCATAAAACGGCTCCTTAGTCTAACTCTTATCGTACCGTCCCCGTTATCGATAAACGCAAGATAACATATCGTACCTTTAATCTCTGACATAAATGTAACCGATTCACTTGCGTCCTCGCGGCTTAACTTCCATTTTTTCTGAAAATCTTCATCAACATATACCCAGCCCAGTCCCGAAGGCATTATGTTTATTCTTTCAAAGAGTGCCGTTCTATATCGATAGAAATCATAACTTTTAAGATCAAGCCGAGCTTGTAGAGTTTCAATATCGAAACCAAACTCAAGCATCAATGCCGCCATGCGGAGAGTCTCCGGCTTTGTTGAAGAGAATGCGAATCTCCCGCTGTCGGTGACAATCCCTGTATAAAGAGCAAGAGCACCTTCTTTATCGAGTTTAAGAATATCCTTAAAGGTATTGTAAAAATCACAAATGAGCTCTGAACACGAAGAGCGGTCCTCTTCTATCCATTCAATATCGCCCCAATTCTCACTTTTTATATGATGGTCGATTCTTATTATCTCTTTTGCGTTTAGAACAGGTTTATAACTTACCCTTTCCTTTACGGCGGTGTCACAAATGATAGCGAGGGAGGATTTAATGGTAGTCTCGTCAATCTCTCCGTCGTCGGGTCCAAGAAACGAGAGATATTCGGAGGTATCTGAACTAGCTATGTAGACCTTTTTCCCAGGAAACGAAAGCTCTATAATACGTTTAAGGCCTTTTGTAGAACCCAATGCATCCCCATCCGGCCTTATATGACGAGCAATTACTATACTCTCGTACTTCTTTATCTTCTCGAGTATCTCTTTCTTTATCTCATTAAACATTTTCTACACCCTTAATATTCTAACATAATCTAGAAAGAATTATTCATCCCTCTACAACATAAGTGAAAGCGAGTATATCGTGTATCAGTCTCCCCTTTGGGAAAGCAAAGAGTAGTATGACATTCACCATCCACACACAAATTCCCGAAACAACAAATATTGTCGGGTTTAAATTGAAGAAAAACATCAATATTGATAATAAAATTGGAAGAGTTTCAACTAGGTACTTTCCAATAATGGAGCGAATGAAAAGTGAAAATACTTTAACTTCACCACCACGAGGAGAAGCTAAAGAAAGCAAGAAAACACGCTTACCTATACTTCTACCGTCTTTGAGAACAATTGGAACAATAAACTCAAGTAAGAGAAAAGCTATGAAGACACCAAAGAGGAGAATAAAGAAAACTTCAAATAGAGTCTTCTTATAATCATTTCCGACTCCACCCAGCTCAATCAAATCTTCATATGAGCTATCGTATTCAATAAGGCTGGTTTCATAATAGTTGAAGTGCAACAAGCGAGAGAGAAGGAAAATAAAGAAGAAAGATAATAACAAAAGGATAACCAAGTCTAACAATCCACTTGAAAATCTTTTAAGAAGAACCCTCCTTTCATTATACGACTCCACTTTTTGTCCTCCTCAAACTATTTGGTATTATAGCTTATATCTAGGAGTTTGTCTCATCCGCCCACTTATTCATTCTCAATAATCCATCCCTTTCACCAACTAGAATTAGAATATCGTCCTTACGAAATACATACTCCGGTGTTACGCTGTTAGTGACAGAGCCGTCATTCTCGATGGCAATTATATTAAGTGAAAACTTTAGAGGAAGCTGGGCATCCTTTACCTTAATCCCTACAAGTTTCTGAGGAACCTCTATCCTCGATATATTAATCTTTTCGCTGAGTGCTATTATATCAAGCTGACGTGCATTCTCGAGTCTGGATGCCAGGCGGAATGCCATATCACGGTCAGGATACACAACCTCTGCGCCAAGCTTTGATAGAATAATTCCGTGCTCGGGACTATTGGCCTTGCTTATAACCTTCGGTATTCCCATGGAAACGAGATTGAGAGTAGTCAATATCGAAGTGTCCATATGTTCCCCTATTGCGCATATAGCGCAGTCACAATTCTTCATTCCCACTTCCTCGAGTGTCTTTCTGTCAAGGCTCTTCACGACAAACGCATTCTCCGTAAATTCTCTTGCAGCTTTCACCTTCTCTTCATCAGAGTCCAATACTATTGTTTCCGCCCCGCTTTCAGAAAGATTTTCCATAAGAGCTTTTCCAAAGCGTCCGAGTCCCACAATTCCATAAACAATTTTCTCTTTTTTATTTCCAAACATATTTTCTCCTCAACCGATTGTTATATTACCCTCTGGGTACATCGCCCTTTCCCCATCTGAAAAATACCAGAGCGATGCAACCGTCAAAGGCCCAAGACGACCAATATACATTACAATTATAGATAAGAGCTTTCCCATTACAGAGAGAGTTGTTGTTATTCCAGTTGAAAGCCCTACTGTTCCAAATGCGCTAGTTACCTCAAATAGTGCATCCATAAAGCCTATCTTTGGCTCTATGATCATCAATACCCATGTCGATACGATTACCACAAAGAGAGAAAGCATTGTAATTACACCGGCCTTTCTGAATGCATTATCACTCACCGAATAATGAAATGCCTTTCCCCTTTTATTCGTTGCCGCCCTCTTTATCCCCTCTAGGAGTACAAAAAAAGTACTTGTCTTTATTCCCCCTCCTGTGGAGCCCGGGGATGCTCCTATGAACATAAGAACAATAAGAACAAATAGCCCAGGGGAACTGAAAGACGATAAGAAATATGTCGAGAAGCCAGCAGTACGTGCAGATACGGAGAAGAAGAATGCCCCAAGCCATGATATATTCTCACTCACCTTCAATAGAATCATTCCAATGAGGGTTAAAATCAAACTCATCATAAGAACAACCTTTGCGTGCATTGAATACTTCTTCCATCTTATTCCGTATCTACACATCTCTCTTATTACAAGAAAGCCAATTCCTCCAAAAAAGATAAGTAAGGCCGTTATTATATTGAGGGCAATATTATTCTGATAAGGAATCAGATTCATGAGATTCCCCAATATATCGAATCCGGAGTTATTGAATGCTGCAACAGAATGAAAGAGGCTTATCGACAAGGCGCGAAGAAAGGGATAATCCCTTATAAATACAAAGAATGAGAAAAATGCTCCTATCGCTTCTATTGTGAAAGAAGTAATTATGACACTCTTTATAAAGCTCATAACGCCCTTATAGGAATCAAGATTTGATGCGTCCCTTATGATGCTGCGTCCTTTTATCATCATTCTTCTTCCCGTAATTAGAATGATTCCAGCACCGACGGAAGTAACACCGAGACCTCCTATTTGTATAAGAAGTGCAAGAAAGAACTGTCCCAGGGGTGTAAATGTATCATATGCATCCAAGGCGATAAGGCCGGTAACACATACAGCACTCGTCGAAGTATAAAGGGCGTCGATATACTTAATGTTTACTCCTTCCTTGACACTTACAGGGAGCGACAAAAGAACAGAGCCTAAAAGAATTACCGAAATGAAACCAAGTGCGATAATTCTCGAACTTGATAATTTTCTAAAGAGTCTCTTCATATTTTTCTCTTTTCCGAGAAACTAGCACATCTCTTAGTAAAGAGTCAGTTAAGAAAGTATATTACCTTTGGCCCATGGGAAGTATCGAATAGAGGAGATCGGTGAAATCAGAATGCATGAAGAACTCCTCATTTCTATCATTTCTGATAAGATTAAAGAGTCTCGTCCATGTTATTTCAAACGGAACATTCCCTTTTTTGTAATGTTTAGAACCAAAAATCGAGCTCTCATGAATGAGAGGTATATACTCCTTTGCCGTGAGTGGGATTATATCGTGCCCGCGCTCTGAGACAATATTGTTCCACTCTCTGACCTTCTCTTTTTTAAGATGCAGAACAAGAAAATCTTCAAAATTCATATAAGAGAAGAGAAACCTCGGAAGTCCATCATGCTCTCTTTTTCTATACGCCTCAATATTCTTTTCATCTCTTATGTAGATATCACGATCGACGAGAATTTCGATGCGGCAGTTTCTATTATTCTTCGCTGTATCCTTGTAGACGCGTCTTACCTCATTGTACTCTCCACCCGAAACAATCACGGGATAGAATACATAATCTATCTCCTCTTCACGAAAAAAACGGTTGAGCTCTTCAAGGTAGGCTTTTTCACTTCTTCCCTCTGCAATGATGATTATCACATTCTTCATAGCATTACCTAGACATACGAAAATGGAATACCGGAGTAACGGCCCTTGAGATAATCCTCTCTCAGTGTTCTTTTTGCTCTATTTTCACAACAATTGAGCCTTTCGATGACACTTCCGTATTTTCTTGTCTTCTCGAACACAGCTATCTCATCCATAGTTATGAACGAACTATCCATCAAGTCGGTGTTGTGTGAAGAACATATAAGCTGCGCTCCCTTAGTATTGTTTTCCTTCACTTTAAAAAGAGATACTATATTCCTCAATACTATTGAATGCAAAGAGACATCAATCTCATCAACTATCAACACAGCACCGGATGAAAGAGAGGCAAGAACCAATGAAGTAAGTGCAAAGAGCCTTCTTGTCCCTTGCGATTCCTCTTCAAGGGAAAGCCATACGCTTTTCTTGTCTTTTGAAAGATGCTCCATTTCCCATCCTCTATCCTCTTTTATATCCTCGATTCCCGAGTCAAGTTTTTGTGAGAGTTCAATTATGTCACACATGCACTCTCGTCTGCTCTTACCTGACATCTCCACATACTTATCAAAAGATGATGAAACAGAAAAGGAGAATGGATTGAAAAAGAGGATTCTATTCATAAGATAGTTCTTGAAAGGAAGATCAGTTTCAGTGAGATATGATCTTACTCTATCCTTCTCTTCAAAAAGTACTTTGCCTTCAAGAAGAAGAGTCTCTCTTCTAATTGAGCTCTTATCACGGGAGAGAAAATACGAATATTCCTTTCCATCAACTACAGCAGTCAGAGAAAACGTTGTCTCCTCTTCTCTAAGAAACCTCGATGGTTTATAACTACTCTCGTCTATCCCGTTCTTCACCAATAAAACGACACTTTCAAGTGCATCGAGAAATGTGCTCTTACCGGAACTGTTAGCGCCATATATTACCAGAAGAGGAATTGCTCTTTTCCCGTTATCCTCGATAAATGATAGGTAGGGATTCTTTGGAGAGCGCTTTCTTTCATACTTGAGAGAGAGCGTCGTGTCGTAAATACTTTTGTAGTTTCTGATTCTTATACTTTCTAGCATTAAGATGAGTATAACACACCCACTTTATATAGAGGAGGTGTACAAATCATACAATCCTTTTCTTCTTCAATGCACGTGGAAACTCTATCGAGAAGACTATCACAGTAAAGGTGATCGCGAGTATATCTGCTATGGGCTCACTGAGTATTACTGCCGTCGTCTGGTTGTTTTTCAATATATGCGGCATTATGTAGATAAGAGGAATAAGAAGGACGATCTTTCTCACAAGTGCAATACTCACACTCGATAGTGCGCTTCCTATGGAGACGAATGTCATCTGAGATGAAATAAGAATACCCATAAGGCCGAGGGAAGCAAGGTATATCCTAATGAAAGGAACAGCAAATTCGATAAGTTCACTTTCATCTGTATATATTCCCAGAAAGAAGGAAGGAAAAAGCTCTACGAGAGCCCATATGGACATAGAATATATCAGACATGTGATAAGTAGAACTCTATAGCACTTCTTCACCCTCTCCATATTACCTCTTCCATAATTGAATGATGTCAGAGGCTGTGCTCCTTGTGCTATTCCCTGCAGAGGAAGAAGCGCCATTTGCATAACTGAAGAGGCTATCGTCATCGCTCCCACTGCTATATCGCCACCATATTTGAGAAGAGATGAGTTAAAACATATGCTTATGAGACTTTCCGTCGATTGCATTACAAAGGATGCAAGCCCCAAAAGAAACGATGGCGCGATTAGAGAAAAAGAAATAGGAAGGTTCTCCTTTTTGAGTCTTATCGAACTATTTTCACTTGATAAATACAATATACAGAGTAAAGCACTCACCCCTTGGCTCAGCACAGTTGCCACTGCAGCTCCCTTCACTCCCATATCGAATAGATAAATGAAAATCGGGTCGAGTATTATATTAAGAACAGCACCGGTAAGTACAACAAGCATACTCACCACTGTCTTTCCTTCCGATGTTATGAAAGCATTAAGACCAAGTGTTATCTCGACAAAGATAGTTCCAAGTGCATATACATTCATATATGATGAAGCAGCATCTATTGTGTTCTCACTAGCACCGAAGGCAAGAAGAAGAGGCCTGGAGAATAACAAAAGAAGAACCGTCAAGATAAGAGATATAATTATTTGGAGCGTCAAGCTCTCCCCCATGAGCTTTTCGGCCTTATCCTTCTCCCCATTACCCATGAAGATGGATGCTCTTGGAGCGCTTCCTGTTGCAACAAATGCCGCAAAAGCCGATATAAACATAATAAGAGGAAGACAAACTCCAACACCCGTAAGAGAAAGAGCTCCAACACCCTTCATATGCCCGATATAAACTCGATCCACCACATTGTAGAGCATATTGATTATCCCAGCGGTGACTGTCGGCAGAGAGAGGCGAAAAAGCGTTTTTCCTATTTGTCCGTTTAAAAGAGTAGTCTCGTCTATCATATTTTCTCCATTCTTAGGAAAATAAAAAAGGGATGTGATATCGTCAAATATTGATAATGAAATATCTCGTAGGGATGTGCCACTATTCTAGAGATCGAAGATCAAATCAATACCCAAGCTCGTCTAAAATTTCTTTAAGTCGCTCTCCGTCCCCTTTGATAAATGTTTTAGGCGAAAAATCTATCTCCTTGAATCGTTTCTTTTCGCTTATTGGAAAACATGGAAAAAGGCATTGTGGACACGCACTCTTTGTGCAATAACGCACAAAGCCGCCCTTCTTTACACTCTTTTTTCTCAAAAGATTGCCTTCTGGACAGAATACGCCGCTTCGGTCGCTTTTTATTACAAAGAAACCCTTTTTTGCTATGTAGATCCTCTCTTCATCAAGGATCTTTTCTATTCTTTCATCAAGACTTTTATCAATCACGGCAGAATATATCTCTTGTATAAACCTTATCCCTTACGTCCTCTAGTTCGCTCGAAAAACGGTTTGCAATTATCGCATTACTCCTCTTCTTGAATTCATTGAGGTCATTCACAACAAGGGAGCCGAAGAATGTCTCTCCATCCTCAAGCGTCGGCTCATATATTATACATACCGCACCCTTGGCCTTAATACGCTTCATAATACCTTGAATGGAACTCTGCCTAAAGTTATCGCTGTTACTCTTCATCGTAAGGCGATAGACTCCGACAACTATGCTCTTTTCTTTTTCATGCGAGTAGAGTGAGCCGTAGGAATAATCGTAGTACCCCGCCTTTTTGAGAACTCTGTCTGCTATGAAATCCTTTCTTGTACGGTTCGATTGAACAATGGCAGCAATCAAATTCTCCGGAACATCGTGATAGTTTGCAAGAAGCTGTTTCGTATCTTTCGGCAGGCAATATCCACCGTATCCAAAGGAAGGATTATTGTAGTGACTCCCGATTCTCGGGTCTGCCGATACACCTAAGATGATATCTTTAGTAGATATCCCCTTCGCCTCAGCATATGTATCTAGCTCATTGAAGAATGCAACCCTGAGAGCTAGATATGTATTAGAAAAGAGCTTCACAGCCTCTGCTTCGGTCGCCCCCATAATGAGCTTCGTTATATCCTTCTTCTCAGCGCCCTCTTCTAAAAGTGTCATAAAGAGCTCAGCTTTTTCTCTTACATACTCATTGCTGCTGTCACATCCCACTATAATGCGTGAAGGATAAAGGTTATCGTACAAAGCCTTACTTTCTCTTAAAAACTCAGGGGAGAAAATAATCTTCTCGTCATTGTACTTTTTCTTGATACTTTCCGTATAACCAACAGGAACAGTACTCTTTATGACTATAATACCTTCCTTATTAAAGCTACGCGCCGTCTCGATGACATTTTCCACTTGAGTTGTATCGAAATAATTTCTCTCAGCATCATAGTTTGTAGGAGCTGCGATTATGATAAATTGAGCATCCTTATATGCTTCAAAGCTATCTGTTGTTGCATATAAATCCAAGTCCTTTTCCCTTAGATATTTCTCGATATACTCATCTTTAATCGGAGAGAGGCGCTTATTAATGAGAGAAACCTTCTCTTCTAATATGTCGATAGCCTTTACACTGTTCTTCTGGGAGAGGAGAACTGCGACAGAGAGTCCCACATACCCCGTTCCTGCAACTGTTATCTTCATTTTTCATTCCCCATATAAAATTCTTTATACCACTCGGCAAAACGCCTCAAACCTTCTCTCAGTGGCGTCTTGGGCTTGAAAGAGAAATCTCTCTCTAGTTCCGATACATCTGCATATGTTACGGCAACGTCACCCTTTTGCATCGGTCGAAGCTTCTTATGTGCCTCAAAGTCGTAATTTTTATCGAGAACCCCTGCCCTCACAAGTTCTTCCTCTAGAATTGAAACAAATTCAAGAAGATTCTCCGGGTGGTTATTTCCTATATTATAGACCTTGAATGGGGCTATAGCGAGGCCGTCGTCTCCCATTTTCTTCTCGGGAGGAGTAGCCATAACTCTCCTAATACCTTCCACTATGTCATCCACATAGGTAAAATCACGCATACAATTGCCGTAATTGAATATCTCGATATCCTTCCCCTCTCTGAGCTTATTCGTGAATGAGAAGTATGCCATATCAGGTCTACCAGCTTCTCCATATACGGTAAAGAATCTTAGTCCTGTTGAAGGGATATTATAGAGTTTAGAGTAGGCATGGGCCATAAGCTCATTACTTTTCTTTGTTGCAGCATAGAGCGAGACAGGAGTATCTGTCTTATCCTGTGTTGAATAGGGTATCTTACTGTTCAGGCCGTAAACGGAAGAGGAAGATGCATAGACAAGATGTTTCAAATTCTCGCCAAGGCGTCGTGATGCTTCGAGTATGTTGTAGAAGCCTATAATATTGCTCTCTATATAAGCATCAGGATTCTCAATTGAGTATCTCACTCCAGCCTGTGCGGCAAGATTGACTACTATATCGGGTTTGACACTATCGAAAAGAGAAAAGACGAAGTCCTTATCTTTTATATCAGCTTTATGGAAAACATAATTATTCTGTGCTTTTTTCTCGATTTTTCCGAGTCTGTATTCTTTCAATGAAACATCGTAATAGGAGTTGAGATTATCCACACCTATAACATAATTGTCCTTATCTAGAACGAGTCTTTCGACAAGGTTTGCACCTATAAATCCTGCAGACCCCGTAACAATAATTCTCATATCATTCTCCCCTTCAAACACAAATCATAATTAAGAAAAACTTATTTTCCAAGACCTTGAAGGAGTTTTATAAGCTCTAAGTCCTTCTCTGTAACGCGGAGATTTGAAGATACCTTTCCTTTATTTTCGCCTTTATCTATTGAAATGGCGATAACATCCCCACACTCTATAGGATGAGTGCAGATGTACTTAAGAAAATCACAGAACTTCGGATGTTCTTGAGAGAACTCTCCCCATGCGGATTTAACCTTCATCAAATCAAATGGATTCATTTTTCACTCCTTAAAAACGAAAGGGAAAGCCTAAGCCTTCCCTTAAATTATATCACAAGAAATATTATTTAATCTTGTTTCCTGTAAGCTCCTGTCTGAAAGAAGTAGCATCTTTGTCGCCATCCTTCGGATTATAGAGAGACGGAACAGCAGCATAGAGAGCAGCACATACAACAAGGTCGTGCTTCCATGTGATCTCGTTTGGAGCATGAGCCTGGCTCTCAGCACCCGGTCCGAATCCTACACAAGGAATACCATATCTACCCTGGATGGATACGCCATTAGTACTGAATGTCCACTTATCACATAGTGGTCTTCCAACACGAGTTGAAGCAGCCTTATCATCAGCATAGAGTCTCTTGTCTCCCCATAGAGCCTTATGTGCCTCTACAAGAGCCTTGACATGAGGAGATGTCTCCTTGTTAATCCATGTCGGGAAGAAGCATTCTGTCTCATAAACGTGTCCTGTCCATGCCGGGCGGTCATACATATACATGCTGACTTTGACATCCTTTGCATATTTCTTACATGCAGGAAGGTCTTCAATTTCTTTAAGACATGACTTATATGTCTCCCCTGCAGTCATTCTTCTGTCGATTGAAATCGAGCAGCTGTCAGCTACTGCACAGCGGGACGGAGAAGTATAGAAGATCTGGCTTGTCGTACATGTACCACGTCCGAGGAAGCGTGCATCTTCATAGTGCTCAGGGTTCCACTTCGGATCAAGCATCTTCTCGAGTCCTGCAATATTAGGATCATCTTTCTTGTTCTCATTGAGGTCTCTGACATTAAGGATAACTTCAGCCATCTTATGAATAGCATTGTCCCCTCTCTCAGGAGCTGAACCGTGGCATGAGACACCTCTCATATCGACACGGATCTCCATTCTTCCTCTGTGTCCACGATAAATACCACCATCTGTCGGCTCTGTGGAGATGACAAATGCGATTTTATTTCTTGCGTCCTCAGGACCATTGAAGTATTCATTGACAATACTCTGCCAGCACATACCATCACAGTCTTCTTCCTGGACCGATCCAACAACCATGATTTTGTATCCTTCAGGAATAAGGCCGAGATCCTTCATGATTCTCGTTCCATATACAGCAGAAGACATTCCACCTTCCTGATCAGAGCCTCCGCGACCATAAATCTGAGTCTCGTTCTCCCATCCCTTATATGGGTCATCGGTCCAGTTTGCTATATTTCCGATTCCTACCGTATCTATATGGCTGTCGATTGCGATTATTTTGTCGCCATTTCCCATCCATCCGATGACGTTACCTAGCTTATCAATCTCGACCTTGTCGTATCCGAGCTTCTCCATCTCTTCTTTGATGCGGTATACAACACCTTTTTCTTCCGAACTCTCAGACGGGATAGCAATCATATCTCTGAGGAACTTCGTCATTGCCGGACCGTAATTTTCAGCGGCTTTCTTAATTGCAGCATAATCCATAAAGGAACCTCCATTTTTTCCATTTATTTCAGCTTTCGAGCTGGATAGAGTAAGTTTAAACGCAAATATTTCATTTGTAAACTGAATTTGTTGCGTTTTGTTGCATTATGTTTTACTCAGAAGAGGATCCTAGTATAGATTGAGGCCATCTTTTATTTTTTCTCGCTGAAGACCCAATTGGGGAAAATCTTCTGCATCCTTTCATCGGGATAATGTTCATCTATATATTGCGCTATTGGACTTGTTGCTTCTTTTCCCTCCGTCCGGAGTGTCCAACGTGCCATTACGAAACCCGATACTATGATATTTATAATAAAGAAGACTAAGAAAAGCCAAGTTAGGATCTTTCCTAATTTATTGGGTAGCTTGAGTATTACAATAGATAACAAAGGATAAATCCTCTTTATCCATAATACCCCGAGAAGGCCCCACATAAGAGAATAGTAGAAGCATATACGGCCATTAATGTTGAGAGGAAAACGACTGTAGTCCCAGGCCCTTACCCCGAGTGTCACCTCCTGGCCCCAGGAACATATGTATTCAAGAATTGAACCAACAAGAAAACCACCTAAGAACGACACCCAATCTCTGTGATTTCGAAAGCGGTAGAGAAAATATGAGAGAGCTACAGCACCAAGGCCATAAAGTACATTAAACGGACCGTAAATCAACCCCTGCCTACTTTCAATATGGCCCTTCTGTAGGTAACACCACAGCATCTCGAGAATCACACCAGCAAAGGATCCTATATAAAATATCCATAGAATCTTATAGCCGTTTATTCCACGGGAGAAATGCTCCCGTCCTTTCTCTTCTTCATCAATTCTGGCATTAACAAGCCCAAAGCTCATATGTGATTTCAAATCATGCCATCTTCCTGCAAGTTCGTCCGAGACTTCAAAGAGCGCCTCATACGACTTTATTATATTGCGTTTTGTGCGTCGAAAGCTCTCCCTCATTGCATCAACTGTAGGAGAAACATCCTTAATCTCCTTCTCTTTAAGAAGCGTCGGAAAGAAACCACTCTCCATTTCCTTTACAGTTGCATGAACTGTCTCGAGAAGTTCCTCACTCTTTTCTTCAGCTCTGCTCTTTATTACAATTGTTTTTTCTTCTTCTGATTTTACTTTTTTCTTCATATCCTACCTATAATGAAGAGCTAAGAATATACAATCGAAACCTAAATGTAAAGGAATTGTAAAGAGAGATGCGTCTTCATGCTCAATTGTAATTTGATATGTGAACTACTCGGTAATAAATTACCAGAGCATCATGGCTGAGATTTCTCCCCCCA
>CAVFXW010000012.1:0-55256 GCA_963626675.1 Clostridium sp. CAG:452
TTACATTGTTATATTTGTCGTTTGCAATATAGTCTTCTCTCATTCCACTTGCATGGGAATAGTTATCTGTGTCAAGAAAATCTATACACGCTCTTATATGGTTTGCAACATTGTAGTGTCCATTTAGTTGGTAAACATATACATCTTTTTCAATTCCCCAATCCCCTAAAGGAGAATTGTTTGAATTACTGAATTTAATCTTATCCCATTGAAGGCATGATTGATGCCAGTCACCTGTGGTATTAAGGGAACATGGAGTATTCAAAGCATAATATCCAGATATATAGTTCATTCTAAAAGCCTCACATTTATTATAGTTCAAGATATATAGTTTTGTCTCAATAATGTATATTTTCTAATTATGATTTTTTTATTTAAAAATTAATATAAACGTAAAACACGACAAGGATAAATCAACTGAGAAGATAGACGGAGCTGTTGATACTATCATGGCACTCGACAGAGCTATAAGGTATAATGTTATATATTTAAATTCATGGAGGTGTTGTGTATGGCAACTACATTAGTTCAAGTTAGGATTGATGAGGATCTGAAGAATCAGGCAACAGCTGTATATGACGCACTGGGAATTGATTTATCAACTGCAGTAAGGATGTTCTTGAAAAGGTCTGTAATGATGAAAGGTGTTCCTTTCAGTATGACACTGCCAAATAGTGAACTTAAGACAGAGAAGGCATTGAAAGCTTTTTGGTCTTTAAATCGCGAAGCCCAAATAAACGGAACATCTGACATGTCTCTTGATGAGATTAATGCTGAAATTGATGCTGTGAGAAAAGCCCGAGAGGTGGAGGCTTAATGCAATATTACGCTGTATAGACACAAAAGTCTTGTTCTTTGCTATGCTGAAACATCATTCCGTTGTCAACAACAGATTGCCAAGTGTTGCTACTCTATAAGTAGACAGTTACCTAGAAAAGCACAAATCTCTCTAACAAAATACCACAAATCTCTCTGACAAAATACCACAAATCTCTCTGATATTATTTAATTTATCCTATATTTGGTGTAAACTATAAGAAAAAGGAAAACGTGAAATTGCATTTTAAATTGCTTACTTTAAAAAGCGAAAAGAATATTTATTGAATGAAAGGTAGGAGAATGGAATAATATGGCTTTTGAATATATTAAGCGAATTTGTGATAGCGAACTAGAGCTCAAGCTAGAAGCATTCGGAGCGGTTCATATTGTCGGCCCAAAATGGTGTGGCAAAACAACAACTGCTAAGCAGTTTGCAAAAAGTTATATTGAAATGCAGGATCCTGATAAACGTGAAATGTATATGGAAACTGCAAAAATCAAGCCATCAAACTTGTTAATTGGAGAAAATCCGAGATTGATTGACGAATGGCAGGTCTCCCCAAATATTTGGGATGCTGTGCGCGTATCGATTGATCGCAGAAACGAGACTGGTTTGTATATCTTAACAGGTTCTAATTCGATTGATAAAAGTGAAATTATGCATACGGGAATAGGAAGGATTGATACTCTCACTATGTATCCCATGAGTCTTTACGAGTCGGGAGAATCAAATGGAAAAATTTCTCTTATTGAGCTCTTTAATAATCCTTCTGTACTTGATGATGGCTGTAAATCTGAGCTCTCTATTGATGATCTAATTTTTGCTGCCTGCAGAGGTGGGTGGCCCTCTTCCCTATTTACGAAAAAAGTTAAATCAAAACTGCTTGTTGCACAGAGCTATTTTGAGGGACTCTGCAGGGAAGATATGTCAAGTGTTGATGGAACAAGAAGGAATGAAACTACCTCCCGACTTTTGCTACGATCTTATGCCCGAAACATTTCAAGTAATGCATCATACAGTTCAATAATAAAAGACATCGACGCGAATACGAAAATTTCAGAATCAACTTTCTACGACTACGTTAATGTTCTTAAAAAGCTGTATGTTATTGAGGATGTTGAAGCCTGGTGCCCTGCCATTCGTTCAAAAAGCTCAATTCAGGCAACTTGTAAACGGGAACTTGTCGATCCTTCTCTTGTGGTGGCTGCACTAGGTGTATCTCCCGAGTATTTTAATCTAGACTTAAAAACATTCGGTTTTATATTTGAAACTCTTTGTTTTCGTGACTTGAGAATATATTCCTCAGCCCATGATGGTAAAGTTTCATATTACCGGGATCGCTATGGCTTGGAAGCCGACTGTGTTTTACATTTGCGTGACGGAAGATATGCACTTATTGAATTTAAACTCGGATTTTCAGATATAGAGAAAGCAGCAGAGCATCTTAATGAATTAGAACGTTTGATAAAGAAATACAATGAGAAAGAACAACAAGTCAAATTACGTTTGCCGGATTTAAAAATTGTATTAACCGGAACACAGTATGGCTACAGAAGAGAGGATGGCGTGTTGGTTGTTCCGATTGGTTGCTTAAAGGATTGATATGATTCTATTTAGAGAGATTATCACTTAATAGTACGCGAAGGTACCGCGTGGGAGGATCTCTATCGCCTTCTCTTTAACAACGACGATGATATTTCCTCGTTCTATCTAGAAAATTATCCCCTTCCCTTTTATTTACTAAGAGCTATACATTAATAAGCAATATAGTTGATTATAAAGCTGAAATCATAAACTCATATATGGGATATGAACTGTCGATTTTAGTGTTATACGTATTACTGTAGGAAGTAAATTGACATGAAATAGTGGCATAAACCCTTACGTAATAAGTGTTAGTATCGCTGTAATCAACTATCTCATTATGAGAAGACGAAATATCATCAGAAGAAAACGTTTCTTCATTGTACCTAGTAATGTTAGTTTTTATTTCACCGTCTTCAGCACTTAGTGTAAGGTATCCACTGTCGTCCTTAGTTAATGTAAATTGTGCTTCGCTAATATTAGAAATATCAACAGAAACACAATTAGAGAATTGATATAACCCATAATTTTTATCGTCGGATGTATATGTTAGAAACGGCTGATCGAGTAGAGTTGATGATATATTTGTTCCGTTAGTGTCTTCTGCGTATTTTGTATTGAAAGAGCTGATGAGAGAGCTGTAAATGGTTTTTTGACTGTTCTCACTTATCGTATAGAAGAAATAGAGATCAGGGCTAGAGGATGTGAGCTCATTAAGTGTTGTAGATGAGATTGTAACGGTAAATGTTCCAGAGCTCGGGTCAATTGGAGGATCTATTACTACATCTGACGAATTCGGAACATATATACTCGGTATTCCGCAGGAAATATTGAATAAAATAAGGGCAGTTAGTAAAAGAAAATATAATATATTCCTTTTCACTACACTACCCTCCACTTCTTTCAAGTAATTGTTTCAATAATAATCTTTATTTACTTAATTTAAGTTGGGAGACTCTGCTCTCTGCTAATTTAGCATATTCGCTGTTGCTCTCTTCAAATTCACCGATAAGCTGCTCATAGATAGAAACGGCAAGATCCTTGTCGCTCTCTTCTGTAAGGCGCGCTGAATTAAAGAGGGAACGAGAAGCATATATACCTTCTAAGCCGTATTCATCAAATACCTGGTTATAGAGGCTAAGTGCTAAACTCTTATCTCCATTCTCTTCAGCTGCTGTTGCATAACTCATAAGTGCAACTTGTCCCAGGTATGTCTTTTTCTGTCCCTCATATACACTCTTGTAGAGATCTTGAGCGAGGCTGTAATCTCCATCGCTATATGCGATATCGGCAAGAATCAATTGAGCCTTTGCGCCTGCATATTTCTTAACGCCGGCCTTCTCAACAAGCTCTTCAGCTTCTTCTTTGATGGACTGAAGAGTCTTCTCATAATTCTCATCATCTGAATCCATTACAAGATAATCCTCATAACTAGATGAGAGAGCATATAGACTAGAATCAATATTACTCGAACCTTTATCAGAAACAAGCGTTATAATCAATGCGACAGCAACTATGGCAACAACTAGGATGCATGAAACAAAAATTACATTTCTATGAGTTGAAATCCAACCTTCGGTTTTGTTTACAAGAACCTCATTAGCCGAAAGTTTTTCATTTTTCTTTGCCATTAATTTTTTCCTTCGAGAAAGCGGAGTGTATTACACCTCCGCTCCTCTCTACACATTATTTAAGATGATTATTTCTTAAGTATATCTGCAAACGGGTTATAAGTGTCGTCACTCTCTTTGTCGTCTGCCATGTACTTAGCCATCTCAGATTCCATACTTCTCTTCTTCATTTCTTTGATGGAGAGAGAGAGCTTCTCACTCTTAGGATTAATATCGATGATCATAGCTGTGATAGGCTCACCGATCTTTTCCTTATAACTCTCGAGAACTGAATCCTTGTACTCTTCATCAGGTCCAACGAGCTGGAACTTCTGAATAAGACCTTCGATATCGCCAAGAACCTTAACAAATACACCAAAGTCAGTTACAGATGAAATTGTACCTGTGATTGTTGAATACTTCGGATACTCTGCTGAAAGTGTGTTCCATGGGTTATCTCCGAGCATCTTTACAGAGAGCTTGATTCTCTTGTTCTCAGGCTCAACCTTAGAAATACATACGTCGATTACATCGCCTTCCTTGCAGAATTGATCCATGCTCTTGATCTTCTTTGTCCAAGAAACATCGTCAATATGCAAAAATCCGTCAATGCCATCTTCGAGATTGATGAAAGCGCCACTATTTGTAACCTTCACAACAGGAGCTGAGATTGTTTTTCCAACAGGGAATCTATCCTTGATTGTATCCCATGGGTTCTCTTCAAGCTGCTTGAGGCCGAGAGATACTCTCTTGTGGTCGAGGTCCCATCCGAGAATCTTTGCTTCAACTACATCACCAATTGAAGCAAAATCCTTCGGGTTTGTAATCTTCTTTGTCCAGCTGAGTTCCGATACGTGTGCCAGGCCCTCAATGCCAGGTTCGATTTCAATAAAGATACCGAAGTTAGCAATCTTTGTAACAGGCTTCTTAATAACGTCACCAATTTGATATTTTTGATCGAATGTTGACCATGGATCTGGTTCCATTGCCTTGAGAGAAAGATTGATCTTCTGAGTAGCGGGATCGATGTTGATTAACTTAAGCTGAACAATCTGTCCCTTCTTTACGAAATCTTTCGGTCTTGTAACGTGTCCCCATGACATGTCGTTAATATGAAGTAATCCATCAAATCCACCAAGGTCGATGAATGCGCCGAATGATGTAAATGACTTTACGACACCCTGAACTGTGTCTCCAACATGAGCTGTTTCAAAGAACTGTGTTCTATTTTCCTGAATCTTCTTCTCAAGATATTCACGGCGTGAAACGACACTCTTGAGTTTTGTTCCTGAGTGGAACTTGTCGATAATGAAGAAATCTGTCTTTCCGATTAATTCTTCAGGATTTTCGACTCTAACGACATCTGCCTTAGATAGTGGGCAGAATCCCTTATAATCAGCGCCGAGGTCGACTTCATAGCCACCCTTGATTGTCTTGACGAACTTTCCGAGTACAGGTGTCTTGTCTTCGCTCGCCTTCTTCAGCGCTTCTGTCTTTTCCTTAGCCTCAGCTCTCTTCTTACTTACTACGACCTGACCTCTGCCATTGTCGAGCTTAAGAATAGTAAGTGCTACCTTGTCTCCAATCTTAGGGAGTTCGATAAACTCATCAACTGGAACTTGTCCTTCTGACTTGTATCCGATGTCAACCAGGACAGTCTCGTCATTTGTCTGTACTACAGTACCGGTTACGATCTGACCGACTTCTAATTCTGGAATTGACATAAGATGCTGTTCTAAATACGACTGCATCATTGATTCCTTTTCCATGCCACTTTCTCCTACAACTAAATTACCACGCTTAATGCTTTTGCATAGCAGAATAAACTTTCTCACAAACGTCATCTATAGTCAAGTTAGTCGTATCAATATAAATGGCATTTTTTGCCACTTTAAGTGCTCCGACTTCCTTTTCCATATCATTCTTATCACGTTTTTTTATATTTTCCAAAACTTCTTCATAACTTATGCCGCTCTGTTCTTTTACTCGGCGCTCTGCTCTCACTTGAGGAGAGGCATCAAAATAGAACTTATACTCGGCATCTGGGAATATAACAGTCGTAGTGTCCCTTCCCTCTGTTACTATATCCATACTTTTTGCGAGTACTCTCACTTCCTCTGTCACGATTTCTCTAAGCCTCGGGTCTGAAGAGACAGGAGAGACGAATTTATCTACTAGTGGTGTATGAAGAAGGCTCTCGACATTCTTTCCATTCATATAAATACTGCCTTTCTCAACAGTTAATTTAGTCTTCTTGGCATTCTCTAGCACAATATCTCTATTTAAGGGATCAATACCTTTATCAAGAGCCGAGAGAGTATAAGCTCTATAGAAAGAGCCGGTATTAAGAAAATACCATCCTTTCTCTTCTGCTATTCTTTTTGCAATTGTACTTTTGCCGCTCCCCGCTGGTCCGTCTATTGCCAATACCATTATTCCCCTCTCCTTTTATTTATATCGATTTGTCTTACTTTTTTTCTTGAGATATTCTTAGAATTGTTCTTTCCCGAGAGGAGGCCTTGTATCTCACTCTCTTTCAAATTTCTCCATTCTCCCGTCTCTAAGTCTCCAAGATCTATACAGCCTATTCTAATTCTAACAAGGCTTTTTACATCATAGTTGAGATAACTGAAGATTTTTCTTATCTCTCTGTTCTTACCCTCTGTTAGTGTAACTTTAATATAGTCCTTGGTTCTCGGTAGTAAATCATAGCGTTTGATTCTATAAGGCACTGGAAGATCTATGTATATTCCATCTAATGCTTTATTGAGATCTTCTATGTCGACTGCTCTATTGAGTTTGACAATATATTCCTTCTCAATCTCGTATTTCGGGTGCATCATCTTATTAGCAAAGTCACCGTCATTGGTAAATAGCAAGAGTCCCGAGGAATCCTTATCGAGTCTTCCGACATTAAATAGTAGATTGTTGTCTTTAATCCCAATTAAAGAGCGCGCATACCTATCCTCATTAGGGTCATAGTTTGTGCACACATATCCCTTTGGTTTATTGAGCGCTATATAATATTTCTTGGTTTCAATTTCGATTGTCTCGCCGTCGACTTGGACAATATCGTCCTCGCTTACCTTAGTTCCCATCTCACGCACTGTCTTATTATTGACCATGACTCTTCCTTGAGATATAAGCTCCTCGCTTCGCCGCCTTGATGCAACTCCTGCTTTCGACATGAATGCCTGCAGTCTCATCGGAAATAATGAATTGTTATTATTCAACATCAGAAAATAAATCTCCTTGTGGTTCTTTCTCGAATTTTAATCTATCCTTCTCGCTTAATTTCGGAAGTTCAGCTATTGATTTCAGTTTGAATTCATATAAAAACTTGCGTGTAGTACAATATAAGCAAGGGTGACCGGGTTTATCGGCTCTTCCTGTTACCTTTATATAATCTCTTTCTCTAAGAAGCCTTACGATACTGTCAGACTGAATACCTCTTATCTTATCAATCTCAGAACGCGTTATGGGCTGTGAATATGCGACAATCGATAGTGTCTCTAACGCCGCACGCGATAGTCTCTTATCTACCCTTCTACCGTAACTCTTACGCAGCATCGGATAGAGCTCGGCTACCGGCTGGAATGAATAGAGCTCATCTTCCTCGAGGAGCATCATACCTGAGTTACGCTCTCTGTAGTTATCTTTGAGCTCTCTCAGTCCCGCTATAACGCTGTCACTGTCTAAACCTGATAGTTTCTCTATTTCCTCCAGGGGAAGCGGGGTGTTTTCAATAAAGAGTATAACTTCAACGAGCTTTGCTTCATCACTTAGTATATTACCATTCATCGTCATCTCCTAATTCGACATCGGTCTCTTCTCCTGTGTATTCGTCTGGATCTGGTTTAACTTCGCTTTCCTCTCTCTTTTCTCTCTTCTTCTCAAAGAGGTCATCTAGTTTCATTTCAGCGTCCTTAGTAAGAATAGAGAAGTCTTCTACGTCCTCGAGAGCCTCCCTCTCGTATGTATCTGCTTCCTTATCGTATTCGTCGACCATACTCTCATCCCAGTCCCGGGGACGCTTTTGAATGAATATCTCTCCATACATTTCATTCTGTTTAAATAGGATTGTTTTATCTTTTGCAGCTTCAAGAATAGAAAGAAAAGCACATATTACATGTAACGGGTTTTCATAATCAACGATTAAATCTTTTATTGTTATCTCGTCTTTTGTCTCAAGTAGCTCATTCATTAGCGCCCTCTTCTCTTTAACAGAGACGCTTTGATAGATATTGAATATCTTACTAGGGGGAGTTTTTGAGAGAATCTCAGAAAAGGTCTTAAATAGATCTGATAGTGTTACTCCTTTAAATAAATCCTTGTCTTCAAAAGGGAGTGCAAATAAGTTTTCCTTTCTGTCGATATAGAGACGGCCAGATGTATCGACGCCGGTAAGGAGGTCTGTGTATCTCTTATATTTTTGATAGTCTATGAGTCTCTCGACTAAGTCTTCTCTCGGGTCTTCATACTCTTCGTCAAGAGTAGTCTCTTGGGGAAGAAGAAGCTTAGTCTTTATATACAGTAGTTCAGCAGCCATTCTATAGAAATCTGCCAAGTCTTCGATATCTGTTTTATTAGTCTCAATATATTCAAGAAATTGCTCAGTTATTAATGAAATCGGTAAATCATATATGTTGGCGTCATTCTTGCTTATAAGAAATAATAGTAGATCCAGAGGCCCATCGAAATCTTTCTTATCAGAAAGTATTCCCGGGATATGAAAAGTACGCTTTTCATTCTGGTCTAATATTGCATCGAATGTATTCTCCATGAAGAGATTATATGAAATGAAAACAAGTTAAACAAGAAAGAAGAAAAAATAAAGGCCTCCCGAGGGAAGCCTAATATTACTTATCCTAAATAAATTAGAAAGCGTATTGTGCGCCAACGTATGGGCGGATGTAAAGATTGGATTTGATAGCAAACTTATCGCCACTACCATCGCAAAAACTCTCCATACTCTTCTTCCATTTTCCTGTATTGACAAACATCCATGAAGCAGAAACACCACCGTTGATAGAAAGGTTGTCAATTAACTTATAGGCTACTTCAAGTCCTGCATTTACACCCAATGCGAGGTTAGTATTCTTTTCTTTATCTTTATCAGACTTCTTTAAATTTCCATAAAGAACTTCAACACCACCGAGTCCTGATACGCTAAGCTTTTCGCTGATATTGAATGAATACTTTGCATCAACTAAAACATCAAAAAAGATACCAGAATTCTTTAATTCTCCTGTTTCTCCTTCTTCTTTTGCAGGATCTTCTTTTGCCTTAAAACCATACATAACACCAGCAGAGAGTTTAACGCCTAAGTTGTCATTAAAACCATACTCGCCAGTAAGATTGGCAGAAATACCCTTATTTAACAGTAAAACTTTCTTTTCAGACGAACTACTTTTTTTATAGTTATATTTAATATTATCTATACCAAAACCAACCTCTGCTCCAACTTTGATATTTGCGCTAGATACAGCTGTAATAGCTAATGCTAAAACCAATAGAACTGTTAATACTTTTTTCATTTTTTGTTCCCTTCCAAATTTAAAATTTACGAGAATGCTACACCTAGCATTGTTTAGGGTCAAGCTAGGCAAAGTGTTTTTGTAGAGTTTTAGTCTACTTCTTTCATTTCTTTCTTGTTAGGAAATAGCTTTTCTCTTACCTCTATATCGAGTTTATCTTTAAATTCCGGATTATTTTCTAGGTATTCTATTGTCTTATCTCTACCCTGTCCTATCTTTTCTCCGTTATAGGAGTACCATGCACCGGCCTTTTCGATAAGACCTACCTTTGTCGCTGCATCCAATAGAGATCCCATTTTTGATATACCGCTACCGAACATGAGGTCAATTTCACATTTCTTGAAAGGAGGCGCAACTTTGTTTTTAACGACCTTTACTCTCACTCTGTTTCCCGTTAGTTCATCTGCATTCTTTCCGATTGATTCTATTCTTCTTACATCAAGTCTAACCGAAGCATAGAACTTGAGTGCGTTACCACCTGTTGTTGTCTCAGGATTACCGAACATCACACCTATCTTCATACGTATCTGGTTGATGAAGATGATTGTAGTATTAGACTTAGCAAGAATTCCTGTGAGTTTTCTTAGTGCCTGTGACATAAGACGCGCTTGTAAGCCGACGTGGCTGTCTCCCATATCACCCTCGATTTCGGCCTGTGGCGTGAGAGCTGCTACGGAGTCGACGACGACTATGTCGATAGCGCCAGAGCGAACAAGGCGCTCTGTTATCTCGAGAGCCTGCTCTCCGTTATCGGGTTGAGAAATCCATAGTTCATCGATGTTAACTCCAAGGTTCTTTGCGTATACTGGGTCGAGTGCATGCTCGGCATCTATGAATGCTGCAATTCCTCCCGCTTTCTGACACTCACTTATTGCGTGGAGAGCTAGTGTTGTTTTACCCGAGGATTCCGGGCCATATATCTCAATGATTCTTCCTTTAGGGTATCCACCGACGCCTAGCGCTTCATCGAGTAATATAGAGCCGGAGGGAATTACATCTACATCAAGTACATCCTTGTTGTCGCCGAGCTTCATCAGGGATCCCTTACCGAATTCCTTGTCTATTTGAAGGCGTGCAGCCTCCAGGGCTTCTTTTCTTCCGTTTAGATTTTCGTTTTCGTTTATTTTTGCCATATTACTACCTCGTGTATTATATAGGTCAATTTATACCTTTCTTTGTCAAAATTAATCTACATTTCAAGTATAAAAGTTTCGGGTCCGTCATTTATGTATTCTATCATCATGTGCGCGCCGAAAACACCTTGCATTGTATTTATTCCTTTTCTTCTTAATTCTTCTAGTGCCTTATTGTAGAATAGTTCTGCCTCTACCCCATTTTTTGCGTTATCAAAAGAAGGCCTATTGCCTTTTCTGAGATCTCCTGAGAGCGTAAATTGGCTTATAAGCATAATTGAGTTTGATTTTGCCTCAATTGATTCTGTCATTTTTCTGTCGCTCACATCACGATAAATTCTGAGGTGGATAATCTTATCGATAAAAGGCTCAACAAGTTCAATTTTATCTTTCTTCTCCACACAGAAATAGACAAGTAGTCCCTCATCCATTTTTGAAATTAATTTATTATTTACCTTACAAGATGCATTCTTTACTGTCTGTATTACTGCTTTCATTTTTGGTCGATTATCTCATATATATCGTTGACGAAAGAACTCTTGTCTGGGGAGGAGAAGTAGGATGTTCCCATGACAGCAAGTGTCACGCCGTTATCGTACAGTTCTTTGATGTTATTCTTACCTATTCCTCCGTCGGCCTCTATATTATATGTATAGCCTTCTTCTTCTCGTCTTAAATCAAGTTCCTTTATCTTCTTGAGTGTATATGGAATGAACTTCTGTCCTCCCCACCCCGGATTAACTGTCATAACAAGAACATAATCGACTATCTCAAGAACAGATTCTATCATCGATACACTTGTTGATGGGTTTATCGCAACTCCTGCACTCACTCCCTTTTCTTTTATCATATTGATACATCTATCAAGATGATTAGTCGCCTCTGCATGTATTGTGATTATATCACATCCGCTATCGATGAATGATGATATGAACGCCTCGGGTTTATCGACCATAAGATGGGTATCGAAGATAAGGTCGCTTTTGTTTTTAAGGTCCTTAATAAATTTAGAGCCGAACGTGATTTGTGGAACAAAGTGTCCGTCCATTACATCAAGGTGTACATAATCGAGTCCACTTTCTGAAATAGTAGATAGTGCCTCATGAGCATAAGAGAAGTCAGACGCTAAAAGAGACGGTGAAATTGATAATACTTTATTACCCATATGACAAATTATAGAGAGAGTTCTCTCTTTGTTCTACATTTAATTTTGTTTGCATTTAATCTTTTTTGTGCTATATTATTAACACATTAAAAGAACTTCCGAGCACAAATGTGCCCGGGATTTCTTTTTTTGTAAAACTTAATTTAACTTAATGGTGGTAAGTATGATTGATTTGAAATTGTTGCTGCAAGAAGAAAAAGGATTGGGAAAGAACCCATACTATTCATACAAAAAATCCTCATTGGAAAATATAAACGCATCCATTTGTGCCATGAAGAAGGTTGAGACAAAAGAAAGCTTAAGACAGGACGCAATAAGCATGGAGTATGAATATCCTGACTCGATTGTGCTTTCCTTTGTAGCTGGAAGAATCAACCTCTTATTAAATCCTCATGAGGCTCAAATTAGGCTTAATAATCTCATGAATACATTCCATGAGAAGCGTAACAGCGAGTGCGCTGAGTATTTGGCACGTATTATCCTTGGAACAGCAGAGGTAGCTTCTCCTTTGAGAGTACTTGGAGAGATTGCAGAGACAAATGGCGACGAGAAGTCAAAATGGGACTATTACAAGCGCTATGTCAAATGTAACAGTACCGATACAGATATCATAATAATGGTTGCCGATAACTTGGAGAAGAATGGTGATAAGAAGGAAGCTAGAAATTTCTATCAGCGTACTCTTAATCGTCTTCTCATCTCTCCCGACAATAATAAGATCCGCTCTGTCTTCAAGAAGCTTCTCGATAACGGAACAAGTGACTTCTCATTCTACTCGACATTTCTATTAAAGAACGGTAGAAATGAGCTATCAAACGAGCTCTGTCGTTTATTGCTTGAGTCTCTATACAGTGAGAAGGAATCCTTTACTCCGGAGACATCTAACCTCATAAGACGCAAGAACATTGAAAATATAATCGAAATATTGAAGATGATGCTCTTAACTCGTGGTGACGATGAGGAAGCAAGAAAAGAGCTCTCCCTAATTTTGAAGGAACGCTATGGTAAATCATCACGCTATGATGAATGCTCAAAGAACTTCGATGTTACGAAAATGAATGTAGATCCAGTGAAAGCTCTTGATGATTTTCTCAAGAATATCGCGTACTCTAAAAATACTTATGTAGTTCAGAACGCAACAAAGAAGGTCGGCCTTATTACCGATGTCTCTCCTAAAGAGATTTTGACTGTTAAATTCTCCTCGCGCCCTGGTGACGAAATTAAAATCAGCGTACAGAATGCTATGCTCTCTTTAACGGCTCTCTCGAATCAGGATATTAGAGCAATTAAGAAGGGAAAGAAGAGTGAAGTAATAAAGGAGAAGATTCTCTCGGAGGGTGGAATTGATTGGCTCCTTCAGACAATGCTTCTCTCCTCCCCAAACAAGTCCTGCCAGTTAAAGGATATGAAGGAGGAACTTGTTCCATCCATTCTCTCAGAAAAGGAATGGGATGGGGTATCGAAGGATATCAAGACTAATGCTATCAATAATCCTTATATAGACATCATAAATAAGACTACGTATCACTTAAGGGATTATCCATCAACGCGGGAAGAGCGGCTTTATGAGACGTTTATCGGCTATAAGGATTTTTCAAAACGTGTTGCTGCAATATTAGAAAGCAGCGAGAGTAAGCTCGACTATGAGTCTGATGCTTTTTTGGATATGGTGAGTTATTTCTCTTCTTACCTTAAGGATGATAAGAACCCTATTTATTCAAGAATCGAGGCACTTCTTGTTGTAGAGATGATGGGAGAAAAGAATGTTCCTGTACAGGCAGAACTCACATTTACTGAGCTCTATTCTACCCTTTCCCTAATCGAGAAGAAGGTATGTTACGAGAATCTATCTTGCAAAGCTACCAAGAAGGCTTATATAGACCTTGTGTGCGAGTATGATAAGAAAGCTTATGATGTACTAGAATTGATCTTCCCTGTTAATCCTACAAAGGAAATTATGAAGAAGATGCAATGCGTCAACTCGAAGAAGTTCAGCGATTATATGGCGCGTGCTCTATCTGATTATAAGAACAATCTTATTGCTTATTGTTTCTTTGTCGAGAATAAGGTAACAAAGGAAGACTTGAAGAATTGCAAAATCAAGGAAGATGATTTCATCCTCTCCCTTCTCAATTGTCTATCCTTCCTCTTCTCATCATATTCCGAAGATAGACAGCGTAAGGCTATTAGAGACGCTCTTATAACAAGTGGAGAACTAGAGAAGTATCTTAAAGCATCCAGCTTTGAGAATATAAAGAAAATGGCGTCTCACTTAGTATGGAATGCAGGCTTGAGTGACGAAGAGAAAGAGAGATATAAAGCATTAATCCTCGCACGCTTCCCTGAATTCGACTTTGGTGAAAAAACAGAAGAAGAGGAAAAGGAAGTTGAGATATCTGTCATGAGAGGCTTCATGTGCACAAAAGCTTCCTTTGATAGAAAGCAGGCTGAGCTCGTGGATATAAAGGAAAACCAGATTCCATTTACTCTACATGAGATTAAAACAGCACGTGAACTCGGAGACTTAAGAGAAAACAGTGAATACCAATATGCCAAAGATCATAAAGTATTCCTTGATAGAGAATACGAGAGACTGGCTAATGAACTCTCATCTGTTAAAATCATGAATGAAGATGATGTAGTCTCCGGCCGCGTTGGATTCGGTACACGCGTCCAAATTGAAGATGAGAAGACTCATGAGACGAAGACTTATACTTTCTTCGGACGTTGGGAATCTGATCCCGATAACGGCATTATCGACATAAATGCCCCAATCGGCGCATGTTTGATTAATCACAGAGTTGGAGAGTCTCTTTCTTTCAATAACGGAAGCGTAAGTACATCTTATCGTATTCTTTCCATAGATAAAGTAGATTTCTAATTTATTCTCAAATACAAACTATTAGAGGAATTGTCGGAACAAGATTTCCCTCAATTCCTCTATCTTTTTATTCCCATTACAGAAATAATCGCAATTCAATTTTTCTATCTGAGAGAGGATACAGCTTCGTGAGCATTAAATAAAATACTCACGATGCAATCAACACCGTGAGTACGTGTAAAGTAGAGATTAAATTAATTATCAGTAGTATTATTTTCAGTCCAGTGTGCATAGAAAGTTATTTTTGTATTGCCCCCTGCTGTTATACGGTCTGTCAATTCATACTCATTACCACCAACTTTAGCATCATACCAACCATCAAAAGTATATCCATCCAGCGTTGGTTCTACTAATTTATCTGTATAATTCGAAAGTAAATCATTATATAATACATTTTCAATATTTGTTGTTGTTGTCTCATCAGTATCAAATTTACCAGAATTTGCATCTAATGTGATTGTTATTTTAGCTTTTTCATCCCCCCAATAAGCTTCAAGTTCAATATCATCCACAACCAAAGTATTATCAAAAGTATATTTAGAATTATTTAGTTTCCAATATTGGAATTCATATCCAGGTTTAATAAATCTTTCATCTGTTGAATTAATTTGTGTTACTTTAGCACCATAATTTACATTTACTACTTCATCTTTTATAGCTTTTTTATCTTTATCTTCATTATTGAATTTGAATGTAACAGTAGCCTTTGCTTCTTTATAGCCGTTTGTTGGGTCATAGCACATTATTGTAATACCATCTGTTATACTTTTATATTCTCTATTAATCCATTTATCACCTAATGTTATTTTTTTCCAATCATCAACAGTTCCATTAAAATGAATATAATTTAGATTACTACAATCATAGAAAGCTTTTTCTCCAATCTCATCTATTGTATTTGGTAGATATACTGTTGTTAGATTATCATATTTTTTATTATTCCAAGTATTTTGAAGAAACGCTTCCTTTCCAATTTTCTCTACTGTGCAATAAAGCAGTTGATCTGAATTCTCTTGTTTTACTGTACAATTCTCCGGAATTACCAATATATATGAATTATCTCCATTTTGTACTCCATTAACTGTTGCACTATTGTAGGTTTCTTCACTTTCGTCCGCTTTATTTTTAACTTCTGAAGTATATGTCAACATTCCATTAGTTTTTACTGTTGAATTCTTAACAGTACAAGCATAGAAAGTAGTATCTTCTGTTATAGTATATGGAAATTTGATTTCAGAATGAACGCCATTATCATCTTCTTCATCAACTGCCCAGAAAGCAAAAGTATAATCAGGAATATTAAGAGGAATTTTAGGTTCATCAATTATTGTTCCAAATTCAACACTCTCTGTTTTCATCAGACATTTATTATCATAGCTGTCTGCAACATAATAATAATTAACTGTGCACTTTGTTGGAGAAGCTGCAGCATCAGAATCTTCGCAGGAGACAAATAGTGCAGCGATTGAGACAATTAATAGGATTAAGCAAAGGTGCTTAATTAGAGAGGATTCCCCCCCCCTATGGGATATATTATTTACCATATATTACTCCTTTATATATGTATATATTGAATTAAACTAGGAAATATTACACCAAGTGTAATGAAAAAGGCAATACTCATCAGGCGATGTAATATTTACTATCTGGAGAGGAAGAATTAGTCTTCCCTTCCGTAATATCTTAAGAGATAGTTTTTCTTGAATTCTTCAAATCTATCCTCTCTGATTGCTTCTTTTATTCTCTCAACAAATGTATATAGGTATTGTAGGTTATGTTCTGTTGCTAGCATTCCTCCGAGCATCTCGTTGCACTTTATGAGGTGGTGCATATAGCCGCGAGAGTATTCTCTGCAACAGGTACAATTACATCCTTCGACAAGGGGAGATTTATCGAATCTATATATCGCTTTCTTTAGTGTTAAGAGTCCATCATCTGTAAAGACAGCACCATTACGTGCAATACGGGTAGCGAGAACACAATCGAAGAGATCTATGCCGTTTTCAACGCAATAAAGGATATAATCCGGACTTCCTATTCCCATTACATATCTTGGTTTTTCTTCTGTAACGTACTCGGCTGTATAAGAGAGCATATCTCTGAATTCTGTGTAGCTCTCCCCTACTGATAAGCCGCCTATTGCTATTCCGGGAAAATCCATCTCGGAAAGCGTCAGGGCACTCTCTCGCCTCAAGTCTTCATAGAAATTACCCTGCACTATTCCAAATAGGTTACCTTTGAAGCTCTCGCCGAGTCTCTTTCTCTCCTCGAGGCTCCTCTCTGCCCATAACCGAGTTATTCTCCAAGCTTCCTTTGCGTCTTTATAATCAATTCCAGGAGGCGTGCAGACATCAAGACACATCGCTATGTCACTTCCGATAATTCGTTGTATATTCACAACCTTCTCGGGAGTGAAGATATGCTTAGAGCCGTCTATGTGGCTTGAAAAAGTAACTCCTTCTTCCTTTATCTTTCTTAGTCCTGAAAGAGAGAATACCTGGAAGCCTCCACTATCTGTTAAAATATTCTTATCCCATGATGAGAAATTATGTAGGCCGCCATACTCTTCGAGTACTTCCAAGCCCGGTCTGAGGTATATATGGTATGTATTAGCAAGAATCAACTTGTATCCCATATTTCTCACTGTATCATGATAAATACCCTTCACTGTGCCGTTCGTTCCAACAGGCATAAAGGCTGGTGTTTCAACGTCCCCGTGTGGAAGATGTACTATACCAATTCTTGCTTTACTTTTCGTACTTCTTTTTATTTCTGTATATATTCCCATATTAAACTCTCTTTCCTAATTCATTGATAATTTCCGCAATTATGATAGTTACAAGTAGAGGTAGTATTACCGAAAAAGCCGGATGGAACGCCCCTTGATGAGAAAAAATCGAGAAGACCATATCTGAGCAATAATATACCACAGCAACAGACAAAGATTCTATAACGGAAAATAGAAGAACATTCTTCTTAACGTTTATATCAAAAAAAGCACTTATTCCAAGGAGAATCAAAATCGATAAGGGCTCAAAGAGGCGCCTCAGGTAATCTGTCGCCTTTTCCTGCCATACTTCTCTCTGTGTTATTTTTAGCCTCTTAAGATATTCAAATGCCCTCTCAATACTCATTGTCTCAATATTAATGTTTGTGCCTTTGAAGTAATCACTCTCGATTTCCAAGTCTTCTAGAGCATATTCTACTCTTCTCTCTACATTGAATGTGCCGTCCTCACCTTTTAAATAAATAATAGCATCATTAAAGACCCAATATTTCCCATTATATATTCCATCTCTAGATGATAAACGAAGTACTATTTCTCCATTCTTTTCTTTAACTACAAGTGGAGATATTATTCTTTCTTCACTCTCGATAAATCGTGGTGTATAGACACAGTAGCCGTTTTCTTCTTTTATTACGATGTTTCTACTATCCGTTGTTGATTCAGTACCAAATAGTTCAACAGATAGACTTGTCTTCTCTGCTTCCAGTTGTTTAATGAGAGATTCATTTATTACAAAGCCTAATAGCGTTAAAAATGCTGCTAGAATTAGAATTATTCTAAATAAACACCACTTACTCATTCCTGCATTGAGGAGCGCTATTCGCTCGTTATTTGCGCTGAGTGTAGATTGAAAATAAGTCGACGCAAAGAGAAATGAAATCGAAAGAACGAGTATAAAATACTCGGGGATACATAATAGCGCATATCGAAATACATCGATAACCCCCACGCCTCCCGCTACTATTTGATCCATCTTTTGAAAGAGCTCGACTCCACTTAAAATCAAGGAAAAACAAATCGTAGCTATTATTCCTATCTTGATTATTGAAGATAATACATAGCGCGTCAGTGTCTTCAATTTTGTCCCTTCCTCTTTATATAAATAAGAATAAGAGCTAGTAGAATAATCAATAGATCAGGGGCAAAAATAATTATATATGGATCGAATGATATATCGAAAATCAATAGTTGAGAGGCAAATAGCATATACCAATATAATACAGCAATTAGAATCGATATGGCAAAGCCTGTGAGCTTACCGTGTTTAACCCTTACATTTGATAGAGGAAGAGTCAGTAGTGTAAATGCAAAGCAAGCAAGCGACAGGGCAAATTTCTTTGCCAGAACACTCTTATAATACTGTCCGTAGTAATTGACGGGTACGTCTCCTATGAGAGACACCGAATCGAGTGCATTCTCGATGTTTTCAATCTGCGACTCATCTAATACTCGACTCTTTTCATTCTCTTTAAGAATAGAACTTATTTTATGTAGATTATACTCGATTGATTCGTAATAGATTATTCTGTCTTCTTTCTGCTTTGTGTTTCTCTCCTTGATGATGTCGATTAATTCCTTGGACGAGAGATTAACAGAGCTCGTATTTGTTAGAGAGGGTATCTGGGAAGAAAAGTCGAGATAGATTGTTGCCTCATCGGCTTTTGTGAATGAAAAATTTGAATAAGAGGAAGTATCGCTTATAAGTATCTCGGGAGAGAATAGAGTGAGCGCGTAAACATATCTATAAGGGTCTATTATCTCAAGCGTGCCGTAAGATGAAGAGACTGTCTTATTATATGACTCGTCATCTTTAGTAATAAGAAGGATATCACTTATGGAGTCCCCATCTGCCTTACCGTTAGATAGAATAATATTTCCGACATTGTTTATCGAGTTACTCTCTATCTCCATTGTAGGCATCTCTACCATGAGCTTTGAGAGCTTATCTCGATATATTACACTTGTATATGGCTGAAGAACATCGCTTGTCAAATACGTGCAGAGCGAGAAGAATAAGGAGAGAATTATGAGTGGGATGTATATACGCGTTCTTTCTAGTCCAAGGCTCCTGAGAGCCAGTAGTTCATTTGACGACGAGAGATCTCCTAGTACCATACTAGATGCCGTAAGGGTAGCAAATGGAAATGTATATACCAGAAACTGTGGCATGTAGAGCAGAACCATCTCTATCATTATAGAAAGAGATATATTCTTTAATAGAATCTTTTGTACTAGTAGTAGAATAGAATTGATGAAAAATATAACAAAGAAAAAAAAGAACGAAACAAGAAAGTTCTTCATAAATTCCTTTGTTACATAACTCGAGAGGAGGAAAGATGATGATAAACGCATTAATTGACTCCTGTAGAGCCGAAGCCGCCTTCTCCTCTCTCGGTATCTGAGATCGCTACAACTTCAGATATAACAGGCCTTATTACAGGAGAGAAAACCATCTGCGCTATTCTATCGCCGTCAGAAATAGTAAAGCTTTCATCCCCCGCGTTTATAATATTTACTTTTATTTCTCCCCGGTAATCGGAGTCGATTGTACCGGGAGTATTTAATACGGTTATTCCGTTTTTGTAAGCTAATCCGCTACGGGGCCTAATCTGAATTTCATAGCCAATAGGTATCTCAGGATATAACCCCGTTGGGATAAGAGCGTGCTCGCCTCTCTCTATAACAATAGAAGAATCTATATGTGCCCTCAAATCTGCGCCGGCAGAGCCAGGGGTTTCATATGTGGGAAGTATTACCCTTTCATCCTTCTTTTTGAAATAGAGAGAAATGCTCATTAATTGTCCTTTTTCTCGCGTTGTCTTGGACCGCGATCCTTATTAAACGGGCGATGAGAACTATTTCGTCTGTGTTCTTTGTGCTCTTTCTCGTCGTTTTCTGTTGTTTCGTCGTCTCCGTCGGAAGGGAGTGCATCGATGTATGAGAGGTTGAGTCTACCCATTCTGTCGATTTCCATAAGTTTGACATCAACTTCCTGTCCTACCTGGAGTACATCAGATACATTCTTTACTCTACCCTTTGAGAGTTTTGATATGTGGCATAGTCCCTCTTTCCCCGGTAAAATTTCGATAAATGCACCAAAGTCAACGATTCTTAGAACCTTTCCATGGTAGATCTTACCTTCTTCCGGTTCTTCAACAATCGCAAGAACTAGCTTCTTTGCTTCCATTGCACATTGGTTGTTCTTGCCGTAGATCATGACTACTCCATCATCATCGATGTTGATCTCAGCTCCACTTTGCTCAGCAACGCTTCTTATTGTCTTTCCGCCTGTTCCGATAACAGCACCAATCTTGTCCTCAGGAACCTTAACAGTAAGAATCTTAGGAGCTAGTTCACTGATTTCCTCTCTAGGAGCCGGCAGTGTTTCAGCCATAATGGAAAGAATATGCATTCTTCCTTCTTTAGCTTGATTGAGTGCTTTTCTCATGATTTCAGGTGTAACACCTGCAATCTTAATATCCATCTGGAAAGCTGTAATACCATCCTTTGTACCTGCTACCTTGAAGTCCATATCACCAAGGTGATCTTCTTCTCCAAGAATATCAGATAGTATTACGTACTTAGAGTAGTCAGCGCCTTCAGTAATAAGACCCATTGCAATACCAGCAACCGGCTTTGAAATAGGAACGCCAGCATCCATTAATGATAAGCATCCTCCACATACACTAGCCATTGAAGATGATCCGTTAGATTCCATTATTTCAGATACTACACGGATTGTATAAGGAAAGTTATCCTTCTTTGGAACAACTGCTTCTAGAGCTCTCTGCGCTAAGTGTCCGTGCCCGATTTCACGCCTTCCTGTTGTAAGTCTTCCGCATTCACCTACAGAGTACGGAGGGAAATTATAATGAAGCATGAAATTAGAGTATGTCTTTTCTCCATCGATGTTATCAAAAAGCTGCTCATCGCTGACTGTTCCAAGTGTTGTAACAGCAAGAGACTGTGTCTCTCCGCGAGTAAATAAAGCTGAGCCGTGTGTGCAGGGGAGCACTCCAACTTCACATGTAATCGGCCTTATTTCAGTGACTTTTCTTCCATCAGTACGAACGCCGTCGTTGAGAATAGATGCTCTAAGAATGTTGTATTCCATATCGTCGAACATCTTGTCGATCTGGTCCATTCTGCCCTCTTCTTCTGCTATTAGTGCACTGAACTTTTCTTTTACTTCCTTATGCACTTTTGAGAGAGCGTTTCCTCTATTCATCTTTCCCTTGACAAAACTAGCTTCTTTTTCAAGTGGATATGCGTACTCTTTGATTTCCTCCATCCATGAAGTGTTCTCTTCTTTAATTTCCATGAGAGGAAGTTTTTCCTTTCCACAGAGCTCACGCATTTTTGTCTGAGCTTCACAAATTTCTCTGATGACAGGTTGAGCTGTAGCGATAGCTTCTAGCATATCATCTTCACTTACTTCATGTGCGCCACCTTCAACCATGGTAATACCATCGTGAGTACCTGCAACTACTATATCTAGGTCTGATAGTGGTATTTCCTGGAATGTAGGATTTACTACAAAGTTGCCATTGACTTTGGCTACTCTTACAGCAGCGATAGGTCCGTAGAACGGAATATCTGATAGAGTTACAGCGCAAGATGCTGCGTTGATAGCAACAACATCAGGAGTGTGTACCATATCTGAAGAAACAACTGTAGGAACAATTTGAATCTCTCTTCCGAATGCTTTATCAAATAGAGGTCTCATAGGTCTATCGATAAGTCTAGAAACAAGAATCTCCTTATCTTTAGGCTTACCTTCTCTCTTTAGAAATCCTCCAGGAATCTTTCCAGCTGCATAATACTTTTCATTGTATTCGACGGATACAGGCACATAATCAATAGGTTCGCTTGGAGCCTCTCCACAGCAAACTGTTGCGATAACGACGCTACCAGCATAACGAGCAAAAACACATCCATTAGCCTGCTTTCCGATTTTTCCGGTCTCGAATACGAGGTCTATGCCTCCTACCGGAACTTTAACTGTTGTTACATTTGACATTAAAAAACCCTTCTTTCTTTCTTTTATTGTTCTTTATTATAAATATGTAAAGCCAGAGATGACTCTGGCTATATTTTTTTAATTTACTTTCTGATTCCGAGCTCAGCTATGAGTGATCTGTACTCATTGATGTCTCTTCTCTTTATGTATGCAAGAAGTCTTCTTCTTTGACCAACGAGCATTAAGAGTCCTCTTCTTGATGCGTGATCCTTAGGATTGAGCTTGAAGTGACCCTGAAGGTCATTGATTCTTGCTGTCAGAAGTGCAACCTGAACGCGAGCGTCTCCAGTGTTAGCACTGTTTCCACCGAACTTTTCGATAATCTGTTTCTTTTCCTCACTTGATACCATTTTTTCTCTCCAAAAAATAAATCGAGTCTAATAGTACATCTTCAGACAGAATACTTTCTATATCTTTTCCCGTAATCGTAAGTTCCGTTTTTCCTACTACGGCACTTCCTTTCACAGAATTAGAATTTGAAAGTACTAATTCTGCCCAGTATTCACCTTGTGGCGGAAGGATCTGCTGGATAGAAGAAATACTAATAACCAGAGCTCTTGAATCAAACTTATAGGTAACAGGCATTAAGTCGACTCGATAGTTCCGGCCGGTAAGAGATGAAATACATTCAACCTCACCTTTCTCTATAACCTTTCTCACAAGAGTTGACGAGATTTTCTCTCCACCCTCGGTGAGAATTGATTTTTCAATATAGACTTTTACTTTAGCTCCTTTCTCAAGAAAAAGCTCTTCTAAGTCTAATGCAGAAGCGCTCGCGGAGGGACACCCGAAACGAAAATCTTCTCCAACAACTACTTCTACGAGGGAAAGTGAAGACACAAGGAGTTCTATAAACCCTCTAGCTGAAATTCTACTAAATTCAGAGGAAAAGTCAATAATAACAAAGTAATCTATACCTTCAATAGATGCATTTTCTTCCCTCAGTCTAAGAGAGTCGACATTTTTCGGTTTATCTGTCTTGGGATTTGTATTGAATGTGATGAGTGTGCTCACGGCGCCTTTGGTCTTTTCTTTTATTTCTTCCATTCTCTTAGCAAGTGCCTTGTGCCCGAGATGAAAGCCATCAAAGACACCTATTGTAAGAATTACAGGAGTATTCTTGAGCTCTTTATTTTCTACTAGTTCTTTAAATGATAAAACTCTCATCAAACCCTCGCCATAATTTTAATTTTATCATCATCTATAGCGTACCCAAATAGTAAATCATCAATATAAACGTATTTATATTTTTTATTCTCGCCTTCTTCTTTTGTTATCCATTCTCTTTTTATCGTACCGTTTTCGATTTTTTTCTTGTACATGGATGGAAAATAGATTTTTCCAAAGAGATCGGTCTTTTCTAAGAGCTCGTCGGTGTTGAGGGAGATATCGGAAAGAGTAAATGGTCCAATTTCAGTTCTCTCTAGTTTTGTTATATGACCGAAAGATCCGAGCTTCAATGCGATATCTCTTCCGAGAGAGCGCACATATGTTCCCTTACTCACTCTCATATCGAGCTCTGCTTCACCATTTTTAAATGAAATAAGAGATATGTTTTCTACATATATATCTCTCTCTTCCATTTCTATTATTTTATTGTTTCTTGCCTCGATATATGCTCTTTTACCGCCGACGTGGATTGCTGAATATACAGGTGGAACCTGTTTCTGCTTTCCTATAAAGGAAGGAAGAATATTCTCGATATCTTCTTTTGTTGGTATATGAGACGTCTTTTTTATTACATTACCGGTTAAATCAAGTGTATCTGTTTCTTCACCAAACTTTACTTTAGCTCTATATCTTTTATCAAAAGAACTAAAAACGGGATTGAGCTTTGTCGCGCCGCCGATGAGACAAATCATAAGGCCGGAGGCAAACTTATCGAGAGTCCCAGCGTGTCCGACCTTACTCGTTTTATATTCTTTCTTTATGTCATATAGAGACGAGAAGGAGGTTATATCCTCCTTCTTCTCCATTAATATAATTTTAAATAGATTACTCATTTGTTTTCGTGAGGGAGTCGATAAGTGCGTTAAGCTTCTCTCCCTCTATATAAGAGTTGTCTTTGAGAAAAGTTAAAACCGGTGTCTTTTTAGTTCTCATTAAATTGGCAATTCTTGACTGAATAAATGCCGATGCCCCGTTTAGGGCTTCACAAGACCTATCGAGCACAGCGTCATCATATATGTAGCTAACATATACTTTTGCTTGAGAATTATCGGGAGAAAGAGCAACTCTTGTAATAGAGACAAGAGTACTCAGGTTATGGTTTTTTATTTGGCCGGAAACTATGAGAGAGCTTATTCCCTCAAGAATAAGCCTCTCTAAGCGTGATTGACTGTACTCACTCATTGAAATTCAGTGTCCTCTTAACTTCTTCTGTCTCTACGATTTCTAGGATATCGCCAACCTGCAGATCCTGCCAGGAATCGAGTCCTATACCGCATTCAAATCCTTCCTGAACCTCTTTAGCATCATCCTTGAAGCGCTTGAGAGATGTAATCTTTATCATATCCTTACTGATAAGAATACTGTCTCTGATTACTCTGACAAGGCTGTTACGCTTAACCTTACCCTCAGTAACCATACAACCGGCTATGAGACCAACCTTAGGCACTTTAAATGTGTCTCTGACCTCACACTTTCCGATATCGACTTCTCTTGTTTCTGGCTGTAGCATACCTTCCATCGCGGCCTTAATATCATCAACAACATCATATATGATATTGTACTTTTTGATTTCGACCTTCTCTTCATTTGCTAGAGCCTGTGCTCGAGGAGTCGGACGGACGTTGAAGCCTATGACGACGGCAGAAGAAGCTGACGCGAGTGAGATATCACTCTCAATTATTGCACCGGCTGATGCACGTATGACATTGAGTTTTATCTCATCGGTGCTGAGTTTCTCCAAGACTCCAGTTAGAGCTTCTACAGAGCCCTGTACATCTCCCTTAATGACGACGTTGAAGTCCGTTATGTTACCCTCTTTAATCTTCTCGTTGAAGTTTTCAAGTGTAACCTTATTCTTTCCGTTGGCTTCTCCCAGTCTCTCTAGCTCCTGTCTCTTTGAAGCTATACTTCTTGCTGTCTTCTCGTCTTCTGTCACCTGGAAGGGGTCTCCAGCTGATGGAATATTGCTCAGTCCTATGATTTCAACTGGAGTTGAAGGGCCACAAGAGGTAATCTTTCGTCCATTATCATCGAACATTGCTCTGACACGACCGGAATATATACCCGCAACATAGTAGTCACCCATCTTGAGAGTACCCTTTTCGACAATAACTGTTGCAACAGTACCGCGTCCCGGGTCAATCTTACTTTCGAGTACTTTACCGGAGGCTCTACAATTTGGATTAGCCTTGAGTTCAAGCATTTCAGCCTGAAGAAGAATTGTATCAAGGAGGTTATCGATTCCTATCTTCTTCAATGCAGATATCTCACAATAGAGCGTGTTTCCACCCCAGTCCTCAGGCATGAGACCGAGGTCTGAAAGCTGCTGCTTTACTCTATCAGGATTAGCTTCCGGCAAATCACACTTGTTGATAGCTACAATGATTGGAACCTTTGCCGCCTTTGCATGGTCTATAGCTTCCTTTGTCTGAGGCATGACGCCATCATTAGCAGCAACGACAAGTACTACGATATCTGTTACCTGTGCTCCACGCGCTCTCATCATACTGAATGCTGCGTGGCCCGGAGTGTCCAAAAATACGATGTCACCTTTATCCGGCACACTTACCTTATACGCTCCAATATGCTGGGTAATTCCACCCCACTCGCCCTCTACAACATTTGTACTTCTGATTGCGTCAAGAAGCTTTGTCTTACCATGGTCTACATGTCCCATGATTGTTACGATAGGCGGGCGTGGAACCATATCCTCTTCCCTGTCCTCTTCCGTTTCTATGACTGTCTCATCATAGAGTGAGACAAGGTGGACAGAGCATCCATATTCAGACGCAATGATTTCTGCCGTTTCATGGTCTAGTGGCTGATTGATTGTAACCATCATTCCCATCTTGAAGAGCTTGGAGATGATGTCACTCGCCTTGAGATTCATCTTCTTTGCTAAATCTGCAACTGTTATGTTCTCCATTATATCAATACTAGATGGAACGGCTGCTAGTCTTTTCTCGTCCTTCTTCTTTCTTCCAAGTGCAAAGTCGACTTCTTCGTCTCTATCCCACTTGCTGTCTTTGTCTTTCTTTCGGCTCGATGAGGAGAGATTTGTCTTTCTGTTTCCGTTCTTTTGGTTTAGTTCTAGAGCGCCAGATGAGGGCATCTGTGGCCTAGGAGAATTGTTAAAGCGGGGTGTAAAGCCGCTTCTATCATGAGAGCGGAAGCCAGATTTGTTTTGATCGGGAGAGTAGGAGCGAGGAGTTGCTGTCCTACCGCCTTCTCCATCTCTTTTTACAAAGTTTCTCTGTCCGTTAGAATTGTAATTATTCCTCTGATAACTACCGTTACGCTTATCCATATTGCGGCCGCCGACAACGCCCTGTACTCTAGGCTTCTGCGGAGCGTCAACTTTCGTTTCATCATTTTTTGTCTCAGCGTGAATAATCACCGGACCGGAGTGGATTGTCGACTGGATTCTCGTATTTTGAATATGAGAGCCGTTACCCATATATGACTTACCGTCAATTACTTGATTGCGGTGAAGTGTCTCGCCTTCTGTAGATACTTTACCTGTGGTATCAACCTTCTCGTCTCCATCTGGGCGATTTTCCTTGATTTTTACAACAGGCTTAAGTTGAGGTTTAGGCTGCGACTTTATCTTGACGACGACCTTCTTCTTCTCGCTCTCTTCAAGAGTAGTGTTAGTATTACTCTTCTCCTCTTGAATATTTTGAGGAGCAGCTTGAGCTTTCTTAATAATGTTTACTTTTACTTTATTCTTTTCTTCAACCATACTTACCTTTTATTACTCGAATTCGAACTCAGCACCACAATGAGGACAGACAGTCGATGTGTTCGGTACTAATTCATGACATACCGGACACTCGAAGGATTCTGATTCCTCTTCTTCCGTAACAATCTCAACATTATTTCTTACACAATCAATCTCTTCCTGACTCAGTCCTCTTTCAAGAAGTTCCTCATTGGAATACTCAAAGAACTCTTCGATTGACCATATATCCATATTATGAAGTTTCTCGACAAGTTTATCATCAAAACCACAATCTGCTATTGGAGTTTCATCCTCTGCTATTCCGATTCTATCGTTTGTAAGAGGTTCAGATTGATTCTCGACTTCTTCTCCATCTTCATTATTGAAGAGAGAACCGACAGTCTCATGAATGAGAAGAGTTGAATCCATCTCGTTAAATTGTGTTTTTGTCTTAACGTCTATAACCCAATCGCAAAGCGTCTTTGCGAGTTTTACGTTCACGCCGCCCTGACCTATGGCATAACCCTGCTGGCTGTCATCTACTATGGCGATTGCGTACTTACTTTGTGGATCAACTTCAACAACTCTCTGTACTTGAGCAGGAATAAGTGCATTGGCAATAAATACAATCGGATCAGAGTCATAGCGGATGATATCGATCTTCTCGCCCTCGAGCTCATTCATTATTGTCTTTATCTTTAAGCCATCCTTACCGACAGTTGTTCCGACTGGGTCTGTGTCGCTCTTCTTGGTGTCGACAGCAATTTTTGTTCTGACACCGGCTTGTCTTGCAATTCCCTTGATGACAACTGATCCATTTTCAAGCTCTTCTCTCAGTTGTGTCTCAAGAAGTGCTTTGACAAATTCCTTTGAGGCACGGGAGAGATAAATCTTTACACCCTTCTTTTTCTTTCTAATTTTTCCGCTCTTGGGATCCCTTACTTCGTCTTCCTCTCCCTTATCGACCTTCTCTACATAGAAGCGGAGAGTGTCGCCGAGCTCATATGTCTCCCTGGGGGATTGTCCGCGGACAGGGAAAACTGCCAAGTTTTCATCTCCAAATCCAATATCAACAAACCAATCGGATGTGTTACGCCCCATCTTCTTGAGCACTCCCTTAATGAGAGTAAACTCCATGCTCTTTGCCTTATAATAGACCTTATCGTCTGTTATTTCCCTTGTAACGACCTGACCGCGCTGCTTGGCTGACTGTACGGCTGAATACTCAAAAGACTTCGGATCAAGTGAAATCTCAAGTTCATCACCCACATCTATACCGCTATCTTCTCCAGCAAACTCAATTGCTTCATCAAGAGGAATCTGGGTAACTGCATTATAGTAATCCTCTTCTTTGACAACCTCTTTTTTGGCATAAATCTCAACAAAGTAGTTGTGCTTGCTGTCAGAATAGAACTTAATCTTTACATTCTCATCTGTTCCGAACTTTCTCTTGTATGCGTAACGTAGCATGTCTCTGATGAGAGAAGTTACTTCATTTAACTTCATATCTCTTTCAGCCATCATTGAATTTATTTCGCTAGTCAGATTAATCATTTTTATCCTCCCAAGAATAATCAAGCTTAGCCTTCGCTATTGTATTGTAATCAATCTTCATTCTCTCTCCATTCTCCTTCTTGTCTTCAATGAGATAATTTATAAGAGTAACGGATTGGAAATCAGAAGTTTCTATTATACCGGAAATATATGACGAATATTGTGTTGAGTAGAGTCTCACCCTCTTTCCCTGAAAGACAGTAAATTCATAATAATCTTTAAATACTCTTCCCATTCCAGGAGATGAGACTTCAAGAGTTAGATCGCGCTCTCCCAGTAGTACACTGTAGCGCGGATATATAACATTATATGCTTTTTCAAGGTCATCAGTAGTAATATCGCTCTCGTTTTTATACAGGAGGCATGTGAGTGAGACAGTTCCTTTTGTTTCGTTTTTGTAGACTTCGACACACCTCAGTCCTAGTTGAGACACAAGAGATTCAATCTCGATGAAAAGTTCTTTCTTCTCTTCTCCACTCTTAAGCATTCTATTCCTCATAAATAAAGGGACTCGGTTACCCGGTCCCTTTTAAATTACTTTAAATGAAACTATGTAGAAATTACCTATCTTTCATCTTCTTGTCAAGTAGCTAATGGAACATTGATACACCACACTCCAAGAACTAGAAAGAGATTCGCAAGAATATATGTAAGCATTATGATAAATGAGCTGTGTTTCTTATTGCCTGTTATTGTGTTAATTGCGATTTTGCTATCTGAAAAGATAAAGAGAATTACTCCTATAATTACCAAAATGGAGGTTTTAAGATATTTAAAAGAAAATACAGCAGACATCCCGACTGAAAAGAGATAAAGCGTGAAAGCATAAATGAGAACTCCCAATGCGTGATGTGGCCTTTTCAAGAGTACGTACTTGATTACACCGATATATGGAATACCGAATATAATCATTCCGAAAAGGAGAGTATAAATATTCAAACCGAAAAAGCTGAAATATATGATATAAATCATATGGCCGGTGCTGAATGAGAGCGCGCCAAAGACAAAACGCGAGAATGGCTCTTTCTTTAAGAGGAGGATATCGCCAAGGGTATAAAAGGCGGCAATCAAAATTAAAAGAACGGGGTGAGAAATCTCCCTCGGGAAGGCTCTAGAGGCAGTAAAAAGAGTAAAATAGAGAGACGGAATAAGAAAACATTTTGTAATATCACCAACCTTCTCTCTTTCAACAAAACGCCTATCAAGATGAACAGCCGTAATTAAAGAACATACAACAACGCTAAATGTAAAAACTGCCTGAGGTGTCATAATGCTATGATGTTACTTTTCCCCCTCTATTTTTTCTTTCAAAGTATTGATGAACATCAATGCCTCTATTGGCGTTGAAGAGTCGGTATTAAAATCTTCAACTAATTGTACTATTTCGTCGCCGATTGTAACTATCTCTGGCTCTTCTGAAAAGAGATTACCTTCTTCGCTCGAGAGCGAATAATCTACAAAATGCTTCTTCATAAATGAGGACGCGTCATTTATAATCTCTCTTGGAATTCCCGCAAGTTTTGCCACGTGTATCCCGTAACTCGATTGTGATACCCCCTTTTCTGCCTTTCTGAGGAATGTTATTTGATTCTTTTCCTCGAGTACTGCCATACGTAATAACTGTATGCCGGATGTATCTAAGGTCCCGAGTTCATGATAATGAGTTGAAAAAAGTGTTACGGCTCCTTTTTCCTTAAGATATTTCATTATAGCATAGGCAATACTCATGCCGTCCTCAGTACTTGTGCCTCTTCCGATTTCGTCCATTATAACGAGGCTACGGGCCGTCATAGAGCGTAGAATTTGGCTCGACTCGCTCATCTCAACAAGGAACGTGCTCTCCCCTTTTGAGAGATTATCGCTTGCGCCTACTCGGCAGAAGATCTTATCAATTAGAGGTAGTGTTACTTCCTCAGCAGAGCAATAATAGCCCATGTGAGAGAGAAGCGTTATTAGCGCTATTGCTCTCAAATATGTACTCTTTCCTGCCATATTCGGGCCTGTTACAAGAGAAAATTTCCCGTCCTCTGAAGAGAAAGATGATGGTATGTAGTTCTCTGTATAATCCTCGACAACGGGGTGCCTCGCATTTTTGATTATTATATCGCTGCCATCAGTAAAATTAGGGCGGCAATAATTCTTTTCTTCGGCTAGATGCGCACCAGAGGAGTAGAAATCAAGTAGTGTTACTATTTTAGAGAGTTTCTCGAGGTCTTTATATAGCGAGAATGCTTTATCAATGAATTGAGAGTATACTAGCCTTTCTCTTTTTGCTTCATCATCTTTTGAGAATAGTATTTTCTCTTCTATTTCCATTAATTCAGAGGTGGTAAATCTCTCTCCACCGACAAGAGTCTGTCTTCTTATAAAATATGATGGAACTTTATCTAGTTGAGCTTTACTTACTTCAATGTAAGACCCGATTATTCTGTTCTCACCAACTTTAATATTAGTTATTCCACACTCGTTTTTTATTCTTTCAAGATATTCATTAAGTAGGTTGCTTCCTCCGTTTTTTATCTCCCTGAGCTCATCTAGTGTTTTATCATACCCGGAAAGAATAATTGTTCCACTGTTGTTTATATTAGTGCATTCTTTGTTTATTGCCTTCTCGATAGAGGCGGAGAAATCTATTAATGAGGCAAAATCGAATTGAAAGTTATCTACTATTTCTAGATACTTTTCATTCTCTTCTATTATTTCCACTATCGCTAATACGCTCTCGCTAATAGCTAATAAATCACGTGGAGTGAGCCTTTTCATGCTCGCTTTAGTGCTGAGGCGCTCTATATCTGAAATGTCGACAAGTTTCCTTCTGACCCTGTCTCTTTCATTTTTGTTATTCAAAAAGTACTCTATCCAGTCGAGTCTCTCTTTTATTTTTTCCTTGTCGCATAGTGGATGAAGGATAGCGTCTTTTAAAAACCTCGCGCCAGAGGGAGTCTTTGTCCTCTTGATTGAGGAAAGGAGTGTATAATCAGAAGAAGAATCCATTGTGTTATGGACGAGTTCTAAGTTCCGTATCGTTGCCCAATTGAGATCCATAAAGGAAGAAGAAGAGACTCTTTCGATGAACCTCAGTTGTGGTAGTTCACTTTTTGTATTCTCGTTTATGTAATCTAGAAGCGCCGAGACAGCACATAGGATATTGTCCTTTTCGCTTATCTCTGAGAGTCTCATAGCACTTTGCCCAAATTGCTTTTCAATGAGCCTCTTTCCTTCCTTTAAAGTAAAGTACCATTGAGGAAGTTTTGTTATCATTGCGGAATATGAGTCGAGCACTAGTCTAAATTCTTTTATCGAATAATATGTATCATCAACTACCAAAATCTCCTTCGGTTCTATTTTATATATAAGTGATTCAAGATTAGAAAAATTCTTCTCTATAGGTAGTGAAGTAATCTTAAATTCCCCTGTTGTAATATCTGCATAGGCAGAGTAAATATTCTTTCTATCAACATATAGAGAAAGCACATAAGAGGAATTATTTGCATCAACAAAATCTTCGTCAACGACTGTTGCGGGAGTGAATATCTGAGTTACACTACGCTCTGCAAGTTTCCTGTCATCTCTTACAAATTGCTCGCATAAAGCAACCTTGAGACCATATTCGAGTAGGCGCTTGAGATAGCTTTTTAGAGCATGATAGGGGATGCCACACATCGGCATCGTCCCGCGGTGTGTAAGAGTTAAATTCAGGAGTTTAGAGACCCGAATTGCGTCATCATTGAACATCTCGTAGAAATCGCCGAGACGGAAAAAGAGCACCTTATCTTGATGCTCTTTTTTAATTTCCATATATTGACGCACCATCGGCGTCAAATCGTCTTTCTTGTTCTCCATCAATATATTGAAGTGGTTATAGCCAATACAAGGCTCAATCCACTGTTACCTCCCCAATTGAAGAGAGATCCACTCTTGATAGAAAAGGATTCTCCTGAGAGGAGTGTAGCATTTTTAACAAGATAAAGTCCAAGAGGGAATCCCGGAATTTCCATCTTTATACCGAATCCTGCTGCAAAATACCAATCGAGATTACCCAGTGACAGATTCTCAAGTTTTGTCTGTAGTGCAGTACCACTGACAAATCCTTCAAGAGAAAGTACATCTTCAGCTATTGGGTATGTAAGATCAACTTGGTTATTCCAAAGGAATGCCTTATCTGTCTGTACGGAGAAACCACGTGCTGTGTTCATACCATCGATGTAGAGCATCTCGTATTTTGTCGCACCGTCTTTAGCATCGTACCATTTCCAGCCGTTATTATTCTTGTTCCAATATTGTGGAAGCATGAAATCGACCTCGGTCGAGAATGAAAGGATCAAATTCTTTACACTCTCCTTCTCCTCGTTCTCTATTCTCAAAATGCCACGGTACATACTTAGAGACAATGAGAGCTTGTTGTAGTTGCTTAAACCACCCAAGAAGCCTCCAGCATATGTGTAGCCTAGAGATGCTACATAGCCGTGAGGAGTGCGTGAGACATAGTTTCTGCCGTCCCAAGTAATGCTAGTGCTGAGCTTATTTGAGAACTGCCATTTCTCCTGGTACTTCTTTATAAGTACCTCATACGGATCATATTTATTTGTGTCATAAAACGCTCTATTGAGACCGACAGATATTCCACCAGAAAGCGATAAAGTACCACTTGAGAATACCCATGAATATCCTGTTGTATAACCTACTGTAAAAGATAGATTATTGTATTTCATCAAATAGGATGAAGCTGGAGTTGTCTGACCCGATGAGTACCATTCTAAGGCTGAATTATAGCCAAGAGGATAGGTTACCTCACTGTCATCTCTACCGTCATAATATGCCGATCCTATACCACGCTGGAGGACACTACTTCTGACATTTCTTGCAAATGAAAGTGATATTGCATTACTCCATCTCTTGTCGCCTACCCAATTATCAGAAAGTGAAACGGAAAGCGACTGGGTGGTAGGACTGAGCTCTGTAGAGACACTGAGTGCCCTTCCAGTTCCTCCAAGGTTGGAGTTAGTAAGACTTAAGAATCCCGAAACAGGGAAACCGTCTACTTCGCTAGCGCCGAATGTAGCTCCGAATTGAAGCTCCATCGTATTACCCTCTTCGACGTTGAATTCACATATGACACCGTTCTCACTCTCTCCCGGGTATAGGTTAGCAGTAATATTCTTCAAGAGAGATGTATTATACATATTCTGCTGCGATTGTATGAAGGATGAACGTGAGAAGACATCTCCGACAGACATGTCGAGCTCTCTTTCAAGAACATATGGCTTTGTTTTCGTCAAACCATTTATACGTATTTCCTCAACAACTGTTTGAGAGCCTTCCGAAATAGTAAATGCTATATTAACAACGTTTCCTTCTGCCTCTTCAATATTTGGTGTTATTGAAGAATAGACATAACCATTGTCATAGTACTTTGATGCAATACTTGTATATATAGTCTCGATTTTCTCGCTGTTGAAAAGGTCACCTGTAGATACAGTGACTAATTCAGAAAGCTCTTCGTCACTGAATACGGTATTACCGGTAATAGTTACACTACCTATTGTCCACTTATCACCTTCCTCTATCTCGAAAGTGAGTGAGAGGTAAATTGTACTATCTGTTTCCTCGCTTTCAATCTTCTCGATATCAACTGTAGTAATATTCGCATAAGGATATCCCTTTGTTGCATAGTACGAGAGAATGGCTGTTTTATCGAGTGTGACATTAGACTCTTGGTAATTACCTGAATTGAAGAAAGACTTTTCCTTTGTTGAGAGGAGGCTCTTGAGATCCTTTGATGGAATATTTGCATTGCCTTCAAATGAGATTTGTCTCACTTTATATTGCTTACCTTCTACTACTGTATAAGTAATAGCGACAGTATTTGCTTCTTCATCTTCAACAATATCTGAGGTAACTCTGGCATCCTTGTACCCCTTGGAAAGGTAGGCATCTAATACTAGGGAGGCATTAGCATCTAGGTTATTTGAAGAATACCAGCCGCCCTTTTCTAAGCTCTGTGCCCCTAGGAGTGTGTTCTTCCCGATTTTTGCTTCGCCTATTACATCGACAGAAACAATCATTGGGTTTTCATATATTTCAATATTTAATATAAGTCCGTTTTCATCATTTTCGTCTTGAACTGCATCTACAAGCATGTAGCTCAGCCACGGCTGGGAATAAAACGCAGAATCAAGGGAGGAATAATTCTCATCTGTAAAGACAGTGCCTATATAATCTTTTGTTATATTATCTACTGTCTTTTCTTTTACATTTTGTAATCCCGTTATTTCAATGTTGGTTATAGTCTTTCCTATATACCACTCTCCACTCTCTTCTGCTGAAAGAGGAAAAATCAAACATACTAATATAATTAAAGTAATTACAATCTTACTTCTCTTCATTTCTTACCTCTTTGTGTATTCTAGCAGAAAAACAATTGTAACTCAAATATAATGTTTATTTAGCTGATTCTTTTAATTACTTTCAAAACAAAGAATTAAATATTTAATAAAAATAAAAATCTGTGTGTTTTATTTGTATTATTTTAGAAGTTTATAATCTTTGTAATGCTGAAACCGAATGTAGAGAGTATGGAATAGAAGGAAAAATAACTCGGCTTTGTAAAGAGCGTCACGTTGAACGCATCGCTAGACCATTCGAGAGAAAATTCCGTATCGAGTGCAAGGTCATCGCTTATTATCGTATAGGATGAATTATTTTTTGTCGCCTCAAGGTGTACCATAATCTGAAGATAGAGATTCTGCGATAGATACTTGCCTATATTAAGTGTCGTTCCGTTTAAAAACCTCGCCATAGGAGAATACTCAGTAACGTAACTCGTTGTCGCCTGACTGATTGTATCGGCAACTATATTATTGAGTATATTGGAGTGCAGTGAGAATGAGTCGACTCCAAATACATTCTTAAGTGAAGAAGAAAGAGACGATAGAGGATTGGATGAGGAAGAGACAATTCCGAGCCTGGAGAGTATGTCATAGCCTTCAGTGACCAATGATGCAGCGGATGAGGCATTGAAAGAGCCGTATGCCGACTGCGGAAGAATCGACTGCCCGAGGATCTCCATTATCTCGCTCATTTCCTTCTGAGGACTACTTTCTAGTGTCGGAGAGAGATTATCAAAAGTATTATCCTTCATAACTAGATATATCTCGACTTTTTCAGATGATGAGTCATAGTCTCTCAGAGAAGCTCTAAGCGATATTTTGGGATTGAAAGATGTTATGTCGTCGAAGCGTATGCTACCGGATGTAATATAGAAGTACTTCTGGAAGTAGAATATCTCCCCTCCTCTTATCTGTACGTCTCCTGTGAAGTTGAATTTCGTCTTATCCATATATCCCCTGACGGAGCTATTTTCCTGGAGCGTGATTGTGAAGATGGGGTCGCTTCCTGCAGGATATATAATTGAATTGTTTTTAAGGAAATTTAGCGTTAGATCCATATCAGATCCACCGGTAATATTGTTATACCACTCCGGATAAGGGTTCATTCCGATGGAAAGTACGGTGTTAGAAAGATTTAGCTCTCCTATGTTATTCATCCTATCATCTTCACTATAAGCATAGTAGTGCCCTGTAACATCGCCGAGTATATCAATCCCGGCTGTATGGAGTGGAAGACGCACTCTTATGGAGTTGTTTTCATCCATATATACATCAACTTCCCATCTTTCGAGAGAGAGTGTATCGTTCATCCTTAAGCCCACACTCATTTTTATCATCTTTCTTTCTCCCGTCAGATGATCAAATACAGTTGCATATGTAAATGAAGAAGAGAGTTCATTATCCCATATGATGAATCTTGCATTGTGTAGTATAAGTGTTTGGTCCTCTATCCAGAAGACGGAGCATCCGAGCTCGTCTACCCAAAGGGATCCGTTCATACTGTATTCGCCTTTATCTCTCGTGAGAGAGACTTCACCTTTGACTAAATCGCTTCTAAATACTAGAGTAGGATACTTTAGTAATAGGTTGACAATACCCATATTGAATTCTTTTATAGAAGCCGTTATCTCGACTTCTTTTGATAAGTCAAGCTTGAATGAGGCTACTGCCACGAGCGGTAGATTAATGGCTAGTTCGGCCTTTTTGGAATCAAAAGCATAGTAGCCAGTAAGAAAATCACCATTCCATATAACAGAATGTGATAATACAGAAAAATCAGCATACTTGTTCTCGACTCTAATTGTTCCGTTATCTCCATCGATATAATCTAGATTAAGGGTGAGTTTCGTTCCGTTTCCTTTATTTGAGATAAGAGATGAGATACTCGATAATAGCGACCCGGTAATATCTGTCTCTCCACTAAGTGATAATGAAAGAGATACTGGATATGCTCTTTCCGCTTTTTCATTCATAGCGGTAAGCTTTAGGCCGTCTAAACCGAATTTACCTGTGTATGCGTCATAGAATAGAGTGTCTATTTGAGCTTTTAAAGTATCAGAAGAGTAGATGATATTCTCGATATTAAGAGAAGAAGAATTAAGCGTTATTTCGGCATTCATCTTTCTTTCATTGCTGTTTTCCTTAGAGACGGACATATTTCCACTGAATGAGAAATCCTCTATTTGGAGAGCTCTTCCAAATAGATTGAAAGAGAGGATCATATCATCCATACCAATCGGGGTAAGTGAGATGTCGTTTCCTTTTAGGAATGCAACAAACTCATCGTCCTTATATAGCGAGAATAGAATTGATCCCTCGTCGTTATTCTCATATAGTGCAAATGTTAATGTTTTAAGATTTAAGTCAAGAGAACTTCTTCCGTTATATTCAATACCATCTGGGCTAGCTATATCCAATTGATTGAGTGTATATACGTTATCTTCTCCTGATAATACAAAACTCATCGACGGAGAAAGAGGAAGGAAGAATAGATTTGATATATCAATTAAAGAAGAATCAATAACAAGGCCCTCTCCTACGAGGTAGGAAAATTCTACTTCTCCGTTAATTAGGAGTGCTTTTCCTGTGTTTTTGTCATATAGAGTGTCCAGGTTATCAGCCTTAATCTTTCCTTTAAACCCATCCAGATATGAGCTTAAAAAAGAGAGTTTATCGGAAGAAATCTCTATTCTTTTGTTCTCTAGGTCTACTAGAAGAGAGAAAGGTCTCTCTCTTTTTTCTGTTGTTAAAACTGAGGACGAAGATACGATGTTATCAATATTGAAATCGACAATGCCTCTTAATACAGTGTTGTCTAATGCAACGAAATTACCGTAATAAGAGTAGCTTCTGTCATTATTGAGATGAATAAACCCGTCAAGTAATTCGCCGCCCGACAAGAGAGTTGAAGTAAAATCGATAGACGGCAGCTTCTTTTCTAAGTCGTAATAGCCGCTCGCATTAAAAGAGAAGAAAGACGTGTCGAGAGTAACGCTACTGAGTGTTATTTTATCGTCATTGAATATAAGCGTTCCATTTGAAGAAAGAAGCGTACTAAGGGCACTGATATGCATAGACGATAGATAAAAATCGTAGTCGAGGTTTCCTTCTATTCTGTTCTTTTCATCGAGGCGGAGATTGAATGAGGAACTCAATGCTAAAGTAGACGAATCGTCGAATATCTTTGCTCCCTCCATATTAAGAAATGGAAGAACATTAACAACATTGTAATCATCTAGATTAAAGCTTCCTTCTACCCTCTTTTCTTTCACCCTCAATTGTACATCAAGTGAAAGTGCGCCGTACTTTAATTTTATATCACAGCTCTCCATGTTTCCCGTTAAGGAAAGAGAAGAGTCAAACCTCTCGCCCCATCCGGAATAGAGATCCTTTATATCGACATTGAAATCGCTAATCGTTCCGTCTTGAAGAGACAAGGAAATTGCAGAATTGAATGATAGTGGCTTTAAGGTGGGATTCGAGGAAGTAATTGAAGGCGAGAATGAAATATCTGCTTTGACCCAGTCGGTATATGAGATTAGAGCTCTAGAAGAAGATATCTCAATACTATCTAGATAATTATCAGTTGCGTTTAAAATATTACCCTCAATAACTCCAGGAGAGAGAAGGATCTCCTTTTCTTCTAGTGATCCTGTAAGAGTTGAAGGAGATACCTTAAATTCTGTCTTCTCACTCTTTATTAGAGCATCCCCAACTATAAGACTATATCTATCAAATGGCTCAAGGGTACCTAGTATATTATCAACATTGATTTTTTTATCATTATACAAGAGTGAGATATCATCAACTTCTAGACTAAATAAATCATAATCATATTGAATATCGATATTATTTATACTTAGTGTATTACCCTGGTATTCTCCATTGATTGAATTAATTGTACATATACCAAGGATATCTAAGGCCCTGATTGCATCTATAGACTCAGAAGAGAGTTTTACACTAATTGATTCACTAGATACATTTACATCCTTTCCAATGAGATTTGTTTTTCCTATATTTCCTTTAAGGAAAATGCTATCTCCATATGTAAAGGAAAGCGATAAATCATTGAGATATGTATTATAGTTTGAATAAGAGAGAGTAAATTGAGGTATTCTCCCTTCGCCCAAAATCTTATTCTCTTTTCCTATGTAATTAAGTGCGAGACTATGAATCGTTCCGCTACCATATGGAAAAGAAAGATCAACAGAGTTGAAAACTAATCTTACATTATGAGAAGAGAAAAATTGCGATATTTTTTCCTCTATATTGTAGTCACTTGAGAGTGTATTTTCCTCTCCATTTGTGTCATCTTGAGAAAATAGTGAAGAAGGAAGAGTAATATTCCCACTATCGAATATTATCTCTAGGCTCCCGTTAAGGTTAAGAAAGTATTTGATTATGTCGAATATACCTAGTTTAATCTCGATTGTATCAAACTCTGCTATTCCTTCTCCTAAATAATATACATCGAAATTCTTTACTGATACCTTGTCTCTGAAATTTCTCTCAACCGAATCGAATTTGAATGATATATCAGATTCTGTGCTACTTATGGAAGAAAGTATTTTGTTTGTGACTAATAGTGTCGGGCTTGTAAGATTTAGAAAAAGAAGAATAAAGACGGAAGAAGCGAAAAAGAGAAATGCAACTAGAATGGAAATGATTATCGTCTTCGTATTTGTGTGGTATCTCATCTTAGCTCTTGTTTCCTATTCATTTAATCTATACAATATTGGGAACATTTTATAGCTAATACATGATAAGGACAATTATGTGAACGAAAAAGGTAAGCTGATAGTTTTTGAAGGCCTCGACGGGGCTGGAACAACAACACAGATGAATTTATTAGGGCAAGCATTCGAAAAAGAGAAAAGAAATGTCTTTCTTACCCACGAGCCGACAGATAATAGCGTCGGAAAACTTGTCCGCGCGGCCCTACAGAAAAAGTTTACCCTCCCGAGTACGTCTCTAGCTCTCCTATACGCATCAGACAGAGATGACCATCTCTATAACGAAGAATATGGAATAATCAAGCACCTCGAAAATGGCGATATCGTAATATCTGATAGGTATTTCTATTCATCCATAGCTTATCAAGGAGTTGAATGCGACATAAATTTTCTTTTATCGATCAACTCACGCTTTATTGACGCTGATTACATCATCTTTGTAGATACTCCGATAGAAGAATGCATGAAGAGAATTGAAAAAAGAGGAGAAGAAAAAGAGCTCTTTGAAAAAGAGGAATACCTTAAAAAAGTACGGGATAATTATCTTAAGCTCTTTTCTTCTCTAGATAGTTCTGTCACTCTTGTCAAAATCGACGGCAGAATGAATATTGATGAAATATCAAAAGCGATTTTAACTGAACTCAAAGCACTCAAGCTCTTATAAACATCGCGTCCCCATAGGAGAAGAATCTGTATTTTTCCTCTATCGCATGCGAGTATGACCGCATTATGTTATTCTTGCCTGCAAGTGCGCTTACTAGCATGAGGAGTGTTGACTCGGGAGTGTGGAAATTCGTCAACAAGGAATCAACAAACTTAAATTTGTATCCCGGATATATGAATATGTTGGTTCTTCCCTTCAATGATACGATTACTCCGTTTTCGTCTGCTGCGCTTTCAAGAGTCCTAGTTGAAGTTGTTCCGACACAGACTATTTCCTTTCCCTCTTTCTTTGCTTTATTTAGAGTCTCTTTGGCTAAAGGAGAAATTTCATAGCTCTCCGTGTGCATATTGTGGTCTTCAATATTATCGCTTCTCACAGGAAGGAATGTTCCCGCCCCTACATGAAGCGTCACTTCAACTATATCTATTCCCCTATTTTTGATTTCTTCAAGTATCTGTGGGGTAAAATGAAGACCGGCTGTAGGAGAAGCTACACTACCCTCATTCTTTGCATATATTGTCTGGTACCTCGATTCGTCCTTAAAATTGTCTTCTCTCTTTATATATGGAGGAAGAGGAACATGGCCGCATAAAAGAAAAAATTCTTCACTTATAGGAGACGAGAAAACAACATCCCTCGTTCCATCATCTCTCTCGTTTGAAATTATTCCTCTCGTATATTCTTCTCCATTTAGATTAGAAAATATGAATTCTTTCCCTTTTTTCTGCCTTTTTGCTTTACTTACTATTGCATTCCAGCTTGAGTCATCGTTTTCACCGAGGAAAAGAAATTCTACTATTCCCTCACTATCTTTGCTTTTTCCATAGACACGTGCTTTTCTCACCTTTGAGTTATTCACTACAAGAATGGAATTTTCTTTTAAAAGAGAAGGAAAATCCTTGATCATATGGTCTTCATATTTTCCTGTATTTTTATCTAGGAGTAGGAGTCTATCATCTCCCCTCTTTTCTGTCGGTTCCTGCGCTATAAGCGACTCGGGAAGATCAAAGTAAAAATCCTTGGTCAGCATATTTATCCTCGATATTTAATATTTCATAAGCTTTCTTTGTAAGGCATCGTCCTCTTGTTGTACGCTTGAGGTAACCTTGTCTCATGAGGTATGGTTCATAATATATCTCGATAGTATCACTTGAGTCATTGAGAGATGCAGCAAGCGCCTCGAGTCCAACAGGTCCCCCGGAGTATGTTGTTGCTATAATTCTAAGTATGTCGCGGTCGGTCTTATCGAGTCCATAGCTATCTATTCCGAGCTTCTCTAGCCCGAGAGACGTCATCTCTTTTGTGATCACCCCGTCACCTTTTACCTCGGCTATATCTCTTATACGCCTAAGTATTCTATTTGCTATACGTGGTGTTCCTCTTGAGCACATTGCGATATCCATAACAGCATCGTCAGTTATTCTTGCTTTGAGTATGTCAGCAGATCTTTTTATTATGAGGCTGAGCTCTTCTGGAGGATAGAGATCAATCTTAATAGGAATACCGAATCTGTTTTCTAGTGGTTTACTGACTGCCCCTGTTCGTGTAGTTGCACCGATTAAAGTAAATGGCTCCAGGTCTACCTTGATTGTTCTTGCAGATGGTCCCTGTCCGATTACCCAGTCAATCTTGTAATCTTCCATTGCAACATAGAGTGTCTCCTCCATGCTCTTCTTGAGGCCGTGTATTTCATCGATGAATAATACGGAACCTGCTGTAAGATTCGTTAAAATTCCGACAAGATCTCTAGGCTTATCGAGCGCTGTAGCAGATGTCAGCTTAATATCGGCCCCCATTTCGTTGGCGATGATTGAGGCTAGAGTTGTCTTTCCGAGTCCCGGAGGACCTTGCAAAAAGATATGGTCTAAAGCCTCACCCCTTTTCTTTGCAGCATCTATATATATTTTAAGGTTTTCCTTGAGTTCTTTTTGTCCCTGGAAATCACAGAGGTATTTCGGCCTCAATATATTCTCCTGGACCTCTTCTCTTTCAACCATTTCAGGTTTAACTAAGCGTTCCTCTAAGGTAGCATCGTCTAGTTCAAATCTGTTTTCCTTAATCAATTGAGCCTCCTTAGAACAAAAGTGAATATTCGCTTTTCAATTTCTCTATCTGTAAGAGAGGAATACGCATCCTTATTTTCTTCTATTATGCTATCTATAGCATTTATAACGCTTTTTTTGTCATAGCCCATATCTGTAAAGGATGAGATGAAATCTTTAAATCTAACTGAGAGAGAGGAACTCTCTCCATTATTTTTGTCATTTTTCTCGCTCTCGTCATAGACAAGTACATTTCTCAATTGAAGTATCAACTTCTGTGCAGTTTTTGCTCCGAGCCCCGGAACTTTGCTTAGTTTCTTCACATCTTGCATATCTAAAGCGAGTATTAGTTCGTCAACAGATATGCCTCCAAGAATCTTCAATGCACCTTTTGCTGCAATTCCCGGAACTGTAATGAGCTCAGAAAAGGCAAAACGCTCCTTCTCGTCATAAAAACCGTATAGAGTCATCGCATCTTCTCTGTGCGAGAGAACAGTCAAAACTCTCACATTGTTCTTATCCTCTCCATTAAGTAAGGAGAACTTTTGAGAACTCGTGAGAGATATCTCAATAAAATATTCTACTCCAGACGCTGTTAAAACAATTATGGAAGAATCATTAACTTCCACAATCTTTCCTCGTATTGCATTTATCATACTTCTAGAATAGTTTAAAAAGAGAGAAAAGGACACATGGAAAAGATTATTATTTCAAAAATCTCAATTGACTATGTGTTACGTGACATATGCAATCAGCTAGTGCGTCCGCTGCGTGGTCGGGGCGCGGGACTTCTTTCAGGCGAAGAATACGTTTTACCATATCCTGCACCTGTTCCTTTTCTGCATTCCCCAAACCAACAACACCAAGCTTTATTTCTTTTGGAGAATAAAGATAGGTTTTAATATTCATTGATGAGAACTTATATATTACAGCACCGATTACCTTTGCAACCGGAATAGCAGATGAAATATTCTTTGTAAAAAAGATGTCCTCCATGCTGACTGCATTTACTTTATATTTTACAGCAAGAGTTCCGAGATCTTCTGCTATTGTATAGATTCTCTTTTGGATAGACTCATCTTTTGGAGTTTCTATAACACCATAAGAAACAGGCCGGTAGGTCGTTCCATCAAAGGAAACAACTCCCCAGCCTGTATTTGCAAGTCCCGGATCAACTCCAAGAATAATCAAATTTTAGTCCTCTGCAACAAAGTCATCAGGAAGATCAAGGTTAGTTGAAACCTGTTGGACATCATCAAGTTCCTCGAGTCTTTCAACTATACGTAAAACCTTATTAGCCTTCTCAGAATCAAGAGTAACTGTTTGATCGGCAATTCGCTGAACGTCAGCACTCTCCTGCTCAAAGCCAGAAGCTTGCATAGCTTCAAGAACAGAAGCAAAATCTGCCGGTGTTGTAGTTACTTCGATGATATCATCTGATGTAGAAACATCTTCAGCACCGTTTTCAAGTGCAACCTCGAAGATCTGATCTTCAGTATACTTTTCTGTTGAATATGTAATGACACCTTTGGTCTGGAACATGTAGGATACACATCCAGTTGCTCCAAGAGATCCACCAAGTTTAGTCAAAGTACTTCTTACATCGCTAGCAGTTCTGTTCTTATTATCTGTAAGAGTATCTACGATAATAGCAACTCCACCGGGTGCATAACCTTCATATGTAAGTTCGTAGAAAGTAGAAGCTCCAAGCTCTCCACTTCCTTTTTTGATGGCTCTTTCGATGTTATCCTTAGGCATATTCTCTGCTCTTGCCTTGAGGATAGCAGTTCTTAGTCTTGCGTTAGACTCCGGATCAGGACCACCCATCTTTGCACATACTGTGATTTCCTTGATGAGTTTTGTGAAGGCCTGTCCGCGTTTAGCGTCTGCAATACCTTTCTTGTGTTTAATAGTTGCCCATTTGCTGTGGCCAGACATGTAAATACCTCGATATTTTTAGAATACCTTAGAAAATTATCACAGCGAGTATTTTTCAGTCAATATATTAGAAAAAGGAAAGAAGAAAAACTAGCTAAATCGCCATAGATAGTGTTAGTACAACTTGGTTGAGTAATAACATTCCCTCTTCTGTCAAAGAGAAGGAATCTGGGGTGTTTATATACCATTCTCTATTGAGTTCTTTTATTTTCGAAGAATATTCTTCATCAAATGAAATAGAGAAACGTTTCAAATATTCTTTTTTATCAATCCCGTAGAGCGTTCTAAGCTTAGTTAACAGATAAGCTTCTTCCGTCTCTTTTTCATTCATCGCCTCACATACAAATTGTGGAGACGAAATAAATTCCTCTATTGTCTCTCTATTACGCATGCTCACTCCTTTAGTGTATCCGAGGAATGATTCTCCCGATGGTCCGAGAGCAATATATTGACCAAGATTCCAATAGACAAGGTTGTGTTTACATTCGTATCCACTTCTAGCGAAGGCAGAAACTTCATAGTGTGTGTAGCCTGATTCTTTAAGTAGTCTCCATCCCGATACTAATTGATTTCTTTCTTCCTCTTCTCCTAAGGGAAGAGCTTTCTTTATTAAAGGAGTACCCTCTTCAAATGTCAAACAATAAAAAGAGAGATGGTGAGGATTATATTTCAAAACTTCGCTTATATCATATAAGGTATCTTCTACACTAGTGTGTGGAATAGCTGTAATTATATCGGCATTCCATATAAAGGGAGATTGGCTTAATATTTCTAATGCTTTGAGATTATCTTTTCTTCTTGCGTTTCGACCAAGAAATAATAGTGAAGAATCCTTAACAGATTGTATTCCTGTTGAAATACGATTTACCATTGGGTATAGAGATGAAATATCTTCTGATATATCCTCGGGATTTATTTCTATTGTTGTTTCCTCGCTTTTTCCATAACGCGAAGAAATATTAATTAGCTCCTTTATTCTATTCTTGCCTATTAATATGGGATTACCGCCCCCGAAGTATATCGTATAAAACGGCCTTTTTAATTCTTCAACCAATGTTTCAAGTTCTAATTTGAGTACATGATAGTATTTATCAATAATTTCACTATCGAAAAGCGTTGAATAGAATGCACAATAATCACATCTCTTTCTGCAGAAAGGAAAGTGAATATAAAGCGATAGTGGGCGAGATGGAATATATTGGTCAATCATCTAAGAGATTTGCTATTCTACCTAGTGGCCAGAAACGTGCAACTACCCTTCCGTTGACGCTATCTTCACTCACAGGGCCAAAATATCGGCCATCTTGGCTGTTATCTCTGTTGTCGCCAAGAGGAAGAACAAAGCCGGACGGAACGTAGATCCCTGCGCTGAAAGATGCGCTATCGCTTCGAGAGGCCATATCGTGTGGATTAATAAAAGATAACTCATTTTTGTATGAGCGATTGAATTCGTATAGATCGAACTTGTAATCCCATTCAGTGCCAGACATAGCTGAATATTCCTCAACTAAATATTCCGGATAAGATAGTCCGCTATCTATGTATGCCTCAATTTTTGCAACAGCTTTAAGTGCATCATATAGAGATGTATCTACACTTCTATTCGGAGCTGTGCTTAGGGCGTTTTCTACTCTGAAATCTTCTTCTAATACGTATTCTCCGCTTCCTGCTACCTTTATATATACATTACCATCAATGAATTTAACCTTGTCTCCGCCGAGTGCTGCTGCTCTCTTGACAAAGAGCCTCTCTCTTACGTTTCCATTGCTATCCTTATCTATGTTAACAAGAGATAAGGTTCCCATATAAATAACTTGTGAAAGAATATCGAAAAAAGGACCACGAGAATCGTACTCGGGATTATAGAATGTAATTATATCGTCGCGTTGAACTCGTCTCTCACTCTCGAGAAGCTTCTTTCCCCCGGGATAAATCTCAATTCCGTAATTATTCTTGTCAACGACAACCCTGTCGCCCACTAGGAGTGTACTAACCATACTAGGAGAAGGAATGACAAAAAGTTGAAAAAGAAATTGATTGATTATGATTACCCAAAAAATACCAAAAACGAGTGCATCAAGCCATTCGAGGGCCTCGGAGAGAACTGTACGCTTCTTCGTCTTGTTATATGTTTTCTTCGCTTTTCTTCTAGTAAGAGCAGTCTCTGTAGTAGACTCAACCCAACAAAGGAATTTTTCCATAGAGAAAAGGTAACACCTCATAGGCTCAATTGACAAGAGAAGAGTTGATGATTACCTTAGTGCTATGTTAAAAAAACGTAAATATCCAGCCGTCGAAAGAGTAAAATTGAGACCATGGCATGGTATTAGACCTGCATATTATATTTTAGGGATATTTATTTCGTCCCTTATTCTTCTTTTTATACTTATATGTATTCTTCCTGGAATTATCTCCAATAAGGCTTATATAACTCTCGATACATCCCTGCCCCTCTTGGGAGTCAGCGTTGATGAGAGGTATCTTGGAAACGGAGTGAAAAATAGTCTTGAGACAACAAGTGGTACTCATATAGTTTCATTTACATATGAAGGCATTGAACTCGGAAGAATGGAAGTAAAAATACCAAAGCGTATTTTCTTCTCGCTTTTTGTTCATAAGCCATACGTAATAGAGCCTGAGGTAACATATGGCAAGGAAGTAAGAGAAAAAGCAAAGGAAGAATTTGCACGCTCCTCAGCGCTCTACTCTCAAATCACGACATATACAGCTGTTACTCAATACCCACATCTTTTTGAAGAATATGCTATGACAGTTATTGAGATGAATGAAGAGGATATAAGCGATGTATGGCTCTATGCAATGCTTCATATTACATCTAGAACTATGTATGACGATTATTTAAAGGGAAAGGAATTACTTAGTTCTTCAAATGTCAAATATGAGACAGCTCTCTCCTCTCAGATAGACTCGTTCCTCTTCTCTGTTTATTCTGTTGATGAAGATATTGCAGTTGAGAAGATTGATGAAACTACAGATATTGTAGTAGAGAAGGTAGGCTCCTTCTATAAGTATTCTAGCGGCAGTGTTACTCTTGGGGAAAGTACTATTACAAACTATCCAGAGAGTAATGTGCTTCCTAAGACTATCGAGTATGATACTTTTTATATCTCCGGCAATCTCATAACCGAGAATGAATATGCTCTCTTTGTTGAAGAGAACACAAAGTGGAGTAAGAGCAATATATCGTCCCTCATTGACGAGGGCCTTGTTGATTCAAACTACTTAAAGGGAATTACGCTCTCTCAGCGTTCCTCGCGTCCGATAAGATATATTTCATATTATGCCGCACAGGCCTATTGCGAATGGAAGAGCAATAAAGACGGAGTGAAATATACTCTTCCCTCAATCACCCAGTGGACCGTTGCTGCGCTCTCAGCAAAAGATAAAGCTTACGTTACTTCACTTATATACAGGGAAAATGACAGTTCTACGCCTTCTTCTCTTATGGGACAGCTTTGGGATATTACATCCACTCCATATATACCTTTGATGAGATTAGTAGACAGTGATGTTATCTATAGATTATCGTCATTATTCCCCTTTGATGATATTATAGTCATGGGTGGTAGTTATGCTAATACAGATGTAACTATCAGCTCTGTTGGAGTAGTAAGTAAAAACAGCTCTTCAGAGTTTAATGGATTTAGGTTAGTTAAATATGAGTGATGATAAAAACTATCGTCTTGTACAAAAGAACAAGAAAGCATATTTCAATTATGAAATTATTGATGAACTTGAGTGCGGTATTTCTCTTGTCGGCACAGAGGTCAAATCGATAAGAGAAGGAAAGTGTTCCTTCTCCGATAGTTACATAACAGCAAAAAACGGCACTCTTACACTTATCGGCTTTCTTATTCAGCCTTACACTCACGGCAATATCTTCAACCATTCGAGTGATAGAAAACGCACTCTTCTGGCACATAAAATGGAGATAAAGAAGTTCACACGTAAGGTAAACGAAAAAGGATTTACGATAGTTCCATTAGAAATTTACTTCAAAGGTAATCTTGTTAAGATGAAGATTGCACTTTGCAGAGGTAAGAACGTACACGACAAGAAGGAAGCTATAAAAGAGCGTGACAACAGAATTGATGCGCGACGAGAACTCAGAGATATGTCACGATTTTGATTATCTATACAAAAACGGCCTGAGGTTATAGGCAAAGAAGCATATCTTTGCTGCGGCATCTTTTATTTCTTTTTTCGGCTCTTTCAAAAACGAAAAGATCATACTCACAACACCACCAAGTAGAAAATCAATAAAATCTTTTCGCGTAATTAGATCTGAAATACCATTGATGTTAGACACTATGTCTTCTAGAGCTCTCTCGATGACTCTCTTTATTGCTTTGAGACCCTTTTCTCCCAAGAAGAGTTGAGAAAAGAAAAACCTATCTGACATTAATTCCTCAAGAATAGATGTGATTATGCTTTGCGCATTCTCCCCGTTTTTCTTCTTTTCCTCAATAAAGGAAAGAAAATATTCACTTGTATCTGAAATCACATCATCGAAAAGTTTATAGATGTTATCATAATGAAAATAGAAGGTGTTGCGGTTGACGCCGCTTTGACGACAGATATCGAGAATTGAAATATCATTAATCGACTTTTCCTTCAAAAGTATGATAAGAGCATCTCTTAATCTCTCTCTTGTCTTAATTACTCTGACATCTTCTTTTTTTGCCATAAATCCCCCAATTTAGAGCAAATATCATGCTTATGATATAATATTAATACAACTGAAATATATACTTCAAGAAAAATTAAAATTATACATTGAGCAGTATTCATTCACCTATTAGTCTATAAATGATGCTTGATTGTTTAATTTATCTAATTACTTTATCCATTACTCCGGGTCCAAATACAATATATAGCTTGCAGAATGCTTCTGAAAAAGGATTAAGGAAAGGAATATATCTCAATTATGGAATGTTTACGGGAATTTATCTCATTATGACAGTAGCATATGTGTTTATATCACTACTAAGTAACATTCTTCCGTCAATAAACATCTTCCTTCAAATAATGAGCATAATTTATATCCTGTATCTCTCATGGAAGATATATAAAAAGAGCAGTCTCCCTATAGGACAAAATAAAGGATCTTTTAAAGAGGGATTTCTACTCCAAATGGTTAATATGAAGATAATGATGCTCACTGTCTCTGCTATTTCTATCTATATACTTCCTCGTGGTTACTCTTTCTTTATTGGATATTTGTTTTCTATGTTGATTCCCTGGACATGTTTTATTACAGGTTTATTGTGGGCCATTGTGGGCGATATCTTAAAAAGTATTTATTCTGAACACAGAAAATGCGCCAATATAATCTTTGCTCTATCATTACTTCTTCTTGATGTTAAAAATATCATCATTTTAATTAAACAATTTGTTAAATAAAAACAAATTATCTATATATGATTATTTTTGAACATTATTTAGTTGCTAGATCAAGTTTTCTCCCTCACAATTTATTTATAAAAACAAAAAAGGAGACAAAAAGATGGCAGTAAACACAGAAGCTCTCATCATCGTAATTGCTTACCTACTTGGAATGCTCCTTATTGGATTCATCGTTGGTAAGCTGAAGATCAAGGATGCAGATGACTATATGCTCGCCGGAAGAAGAATGGGATTATTTATGGTCGCTTTCTCGCTTTCAGCAAACAACATCGGAGGAGGAAGTACTACAGGGCTCGCAGGAAAAGCATATACCTCATGGGGTATGAGTGCCATATGGTACGTACTCGCAGCATCAATTGCAATGATTCCATTAGCTTACTTTGCACCGAAAATCCGCAAAACAATGGCTGTCACCATCCCGGAAGTTATAGGAAGAAGATTTGGTAAGTTCAGTGCAGGGTTCTCTGCTGTTCTTAATATCATCGCACTCTTCTGTCTTACCTCAAGTCAGGTTGCAGCGTCTGGTAGTGTTGTATCTGTTTTAACAGGAATCGATACTAGACTGTGTATGATAATAGCAGGTGCTGTAATCATATTATATACAACCTTCGGTGGTATGATTGCAGACCAGGTTTCCGACCTTGTACAATTCATAATCATACTTGTTGGTCTTGCTATTGCAACTCCATTCGTCATCAAGGGTTGTGGCGGCTGGGCGCAAATCGCTTCCAGACTTCCTGAAGGACAAACAGACTTCACGAAAATCGGCTGGGTTGTAATTATCGGATATATTTTCAATTACTTCTGTACTTTCCTCTCGGGACCTGAAATGATCAGTAGATTTGAGTCTGCTAAAGATGAAAAGACAGCTGTGAGGGCAAGTATACTCTCTGCTCTACTTATGGCTGCAATGGCTGTATTCCCTACTCTTATGGGACTAGCTGCACTTTCAATGAAAGAAGCCCTTGGAAATCCCTCTTCAGGACAGGCAATGATGGCAGTTACACAAACATTCGCGCCACATTTCATTACAGGACTAGTATCTGCAGCAATTATTTCTGCTACAATGAGTTCTGCAGACTCTAACCTACTGTGTATGTCAACTATGATTATCAACGACCTTTATAAACCATATTCAAAGAGAGAACTCAGTGGAATGAAGGAAGTCAGAGTTACCAGATGGTGCAATGTTATATGTTGTACTGTTGCTATGCTTATTTCTCTACTTGGAATAAATATAGTTACTATGAACACATTTGCTTTTGCAATACGTTGTGCAGGCCCGTTTGCTGCATACGGACTCGGACTTGTGGTACACAAAGCGACAAAGAGATCCGGTCAGATATCTATAATTACTGGTACTATAGGAGTTGTCTTCTGGCAGATTCTCTCCGGAGGTGATTTCTATCTTGGAATACTTCCTGTCGTATTCGGTTGTGCTGTTGGAACGATTACCTTCTTCTTAGTCAACTTAATTGAGTGGAAAAAGGATATTGCTCCAGCTCCAAGTGCTTATATAGAATAAAATTTAACTGATAAGAGCCTCATCAAAGAGGCTCTTATTCTGTGTAGACCAATAGCTTTTGATACAATTCTATTGAACTCAAGGCAGGGGTGTCATTGAGCAAATGGAGGATGGCTATTGAAGCAAATAAACAGATTATTGTGTCGTTCTAATGAATGCAAATCTTCTGCAATGTAATTCCAAGAATCTGTATAGTTTTCAGGTACATTGAATGCGTTTTCATTAATAAACGGAATAAAATCCATAGGACAATTTTGAAATTTTTTGAAAAAATTGTCTGCATAATCTACTTTAAGGGTCTCATTAAGGTTTTGTTCATTGTACAACACATGATCAAGATTACATGACATATAAAATAATTGATATGGAATACTCTTTATTTTGTCCTTATGCAGAAGATATGTTATTGCCTCTCTTTTATGTTTATTTCGTTTTTTTGCGTCTATAATATTAGAAGTTATAATATTTGATGCCGTGTATATAAAGTTCTTGTTTTCTCCGTAAACAATATTGCTATCTGGAATATAAACACCATCTGTATCGCAAATTTGAATGATATTTATTATATCCGACATTTTGATTTTGTTTATACCCGTTTGTTGCTTAACTGTCTTGTATATAAATTCTTCTAAATCTTCTATATCTATATCTATGTTGGAGGTAATATCACCATAAGTTACAACAGAATAGATAAAACGGTTCGTATAAATCCTTTTTAAAATTCCTTCAAGAGCTGTCTTATCAGAATTAAAATAAAAACGAAGACTTTTTTTGTTTTAGTTTTCATTCTCGACCTCTACTTGCTTTCCAGCTTGTCGGAATGCAAAACCGATATTGTCTAAATCATCACCGGAGTACAGTGTCTCCTTTTGTCCTCCAAGAACTAATGATCTTATATAAAAATCTCTTTTATTGTTATTTGCATTAATCCCACTTAACTTAATGTATCTATTTTTCGGATTAACCGTTGAACAATAGATGTTATTATTTGGAAGTGTTTCAAAAGCTCTTAAGTTATGTGATGTGAATATAATTTGCCCTTTTGCCTCTTTCTCAATTACGCATAAAATTTCTCCAAGCAAAAATTCAAAAATACCGGAATCAAGCTCATCAACTACAAGGGTAATCCCAGGATCATTAAAAGCTGAAATTATGCAGCTCAAAAGAGATATTATTCTTTTTATTCCCTCTGATTCATATTTAGTCGAAAATTCTTTTCCATCTCTTACAGAGTACATTTCAAATTTGACTATTTCTACTCCATCTGGATTTTTTTCTTCTCCAATAACCTTAGGTTCTAACCTTAAATTAGGTACTATTGCACAGAGTGCAATATTTATTGACTTTAATATCTTATTAAAGTTTTCATATAGATTTTTAGGAATTGAGCCTATTCCATTAGTAAAAAGCGGAAGACAACCGCATAAAACACAATTGTTGTCAGTAAAATAAATATTGAGAGGAATAAAATTTTGGCTATTAGTCTCTGCAATTTGGTTAACTCTAATTACAAAAAGGTTTCTTTTTGCATATATCTGTAAAGCTTGAATAATTAGCTTTAAATCATCTGTCGAATTATTTTCTGCAAGAATTTTCTCTACATTTCCGTTAAATAAAAACGATTGACCGTGAGATGCACAGTAAACTGCCAATTTGTCAGGATTTGATATAAAATCATACCGTACAAAACAACTTCCCTTGTATGTGGGAGTTAAGTGAACATTATTTGTAATAGCATCCTCTTCATAATATGGATTCTCAATTGTTATTGTTTGTTCATTTTTCCATCCAGTACCACGAGTCCAGAAAGAAAGTCTTTCAAAAGGTATTCCTACGACTTCATTGAATTTTTGAATTTTAGCTTCGTAATCTACTTTGTAGTTTTTAGTTTTAGTACTTATAAAAAAACTAAGTAGAATTGAAGCTCCGTCATTAATAATCCCAGAGTATTCACCATATGAAACGGCATTTCCAGATAAAACATTCTTTGCAACATCAAGAGCTTCTACTATTGCTGTTTTTCCGGAACCGTTTTGACCATAAATTCCAGTAATATCACTCTTGGTTATAGCTCCTTTCGTTTTTACACTTTGGTAGTTTGGAAACAACATTTCACCAAATTCAACATTTTTAAAATTCGATAGTCTAATTCCAGTAAGTCTGACAAACATATAGCACCTCTAGCAATATTTTGTTAAAAATACTCATTAATTATTAACTATTTGGCAACAATTGTAAAGATTGTTTCTATAATTTTATACATTTTGTATAGAATTATAAAATCTGTTCAGACTTAACTTTTTTAGTCTCATCCTAACAAAATTATCGATTAAATGACACTAAGAGATAGCACATTGCATATCGGTATAGGATAAGTTTAAGTTTGATGGATATCTAGTTTGGACTCCATAAGGAGTTAGTTCAATACACGCTTCAGAGAGTGATTCAAACGAAGGGTCTAACTCTGTGCACTTTTTGCAAAGAATAATCAAGTCGTGTGTTTTTGGAGGCTCTATATTTGAAGCTACCAATACTGCTTTTAAGAGCTTTTCTGATTCCTCATCGCAATGGTAGCATATTACTTCTATTGGAGTTGGCTTCATGATACGCAAGAATTCTGCAGAGTCTAAATCAATTTGTGCATATTTTAGCCACTCTTCATGCATACAGTAAAACTCCATCCCTTGAAATTTTACGTTCAAGCGATGCATTTTGTTGACGAATGAAAAAATCGGTTTTTGTATAGACTAGGATATCCATTGGTATATCTTGGATAGAATAGAGAGCGCGCCTAATTACTTTAATGGCATCTATGGGACGACTCAAGTTGTCTGGGATGATGACACAAATGTCATAGTCACTCTCGCTGGCTTAACATAGGCATAAGAAAAAAAGAGATAGATTTTCTCAGTCTGGACAGACTGCTTAATCAAATTACTAATTTGTTTTAGCTTCTCTAATTCTTGCTCGCTCATTACAATATAATACCAATAATAATTTTAACGTAAACTGAAAATGAGTCTATACAAATTTACTTCTCAACCTACTGGAAAGACTATGTAACATATCTCAAAACTTCCGCTTCTTCATATAAAATCATCATTCTCGCCTACGTATTTATTACCAGATACTCCCCTATACTCAAAATATTCCTCAAATATTAGAGACAAAATTAGATAGCATTAAAAAACTCAGTTCCTGATTTATATCAAAAGCTGAGCTCTTATTCTGGAGGTGAGGAGATTCGAACTCCTGTCCTGACAGTCCATCCATAAACATCTACGGACATAGTTCCTCTTCAAATCTTAGTCACATACTCGGTAAAGAAACACACGTTGTACATGAAGCAGCCACTTTCTTTCACCAAGGAGCCGCGACACTCTCCTTGGATGAGTCTCCTTTGTTAAATGAGAGGGTTTACCGGAGTCTTAATATTCCCTCTTTTTGCCTTGATGCAATCAAGCAGCAAGAGCAAATGCTTCAGATTCGACGATTTCGTCTTCTTCTTTTCTAGCATTTAATTTTTTTTGCCGGTTTAACAAGTCAGCGCTT
>CAVFXW010000013.1:0-2664 GCA_963626675.1 Clostridium sp. CAG:452
GTGAAATATGAATACCAATAGGCTTTGGTGTAGTCTATCGGCATGAAAAGCAAAGTTGGATTATATAAATTAGATCTTCTTTCCTCTGAGAATATATGGCTCGGTTCTATTCGGGTCCGGCTTAGCAGAAGCAATAATCTCTTTATGTTTAATGGCATCGGCGAGACTGCACCTACCGGGAAGAATACCAGTCCAACCTTCTTCATCTCCATTTTTAATACCTCCGGCATTGAGAAAGAGGTGGGTAAAGTAATCAATAGGGATTATATCGAGATTCCTACAGGATTGAACCAGAGAGAAATAGAGAGCCGAAACCTCTGCGCCACACTCTGTAATGTTAAAGAGAGAGGCATTCCTATCGAGAATGTAGCGGCGTATGGCCTGCTCGGCAGTCTGATTGGAAGAAGTTGCAAAGTAATAATCGAGGAATCTGGTGAGTTCATCATACCTCTCGAGGAAATATTTGACAGCAACAGCAGTCTTGGGTTCCAGTGCATAGCCAGTCTTCTTCGAAGTAGCAAGCTTTTCTTCACAGAATGCCTTGAGATCTTCAAAAAGAGGCAGCATCTCAGCCTTACGTCCGGCAACAAACTCATCTTTAGAAATAGTTCCACGCTTATCGTTCCACTGACTTTCGACGTGGAATATCTTTCTATACTTTTCAACTATAGTAAATGCAATGCCGGATGTTCTATTGCCCATTGCCTCAATAGCTTTTCGTCTCGAATGTACAAGACATCCGAGATGCACGAACTCATCTTTGTCACATGCGTAGTTATAACCTTCCAAACCGTCCGTCTGCACACAGCCGGTGTACCCCTCAAGGAGTGCCTTGATGGTTTCGTTACGCCGATTATCGGTAAATATGAGCATAGTAAGGCCTCGTTTCCCCTCGGCATCTATACCGGTAATGGAAACCATAAAGGCATTGTATTTGGAATTCGGAGCTTTCTTTTTTCCGTTCTCATCAAGGAGGTTCAAGACCTTGGTTGGTGTTTCATCTACATTGATGAGCGGGTATTTGAATATCTGTTGCTTCAACACCTCATCCAGGTTACCGAGCATTGCGTTTCCGCACTTCATCAACCAGGCACTTATCGTCTGCCTCTTTATTTTCATTCCTCGGTAGCTGAGTTCTCTTTCTATTCTGTACAGGGTAGAACCCATGTCGAACTTGTTTACCACGATGTCGGAAATGAAGCTCGGATCGGCGATTGTTTCGGAGAGAAGTTCACCCTTTACTATGCCTTCTCTATCTTTTGCTTCTCCTATGCAGTTAGGACACTTGTAAGTCTTGTAATGCTTTCTAAGGATAGAATAGGTAACAGTCTTTGTAACAGTATCGACAACTCTTTCGCCGTCTTCAACCATTTCAGAGCCGCAAGCAGAACACTTACCAGGCTTACTTTCAACATATTCATGACAAATAGGTGTATCTGCAGGAAGAACGAGCATTGCGTTCTTGGACTTTCTTCTTATATAAGCCTTAACCCTTGTCCCAAGATCAGGCTCCTCAGACTCTTTATCTGGAGCTTCTTCATCATTGAGTGCATCATTCGTGGTTTCAAACTCAAGGTCATTGATAAAATCGAATGTAAGTTGATCAGGATTATTATAAACTTCACTTGTTCTCTTATATCTTTTAGCAAGAGCCTCATTAAGAAGCTTGATCCTTTGTTTCTGCTCTTCTATTATCCTCTTGTCAGCTTCCTGCTTATCCTTAAGGATTTCATTTACAGCTGTAAGAAGTTTATTTTCGTTCGTAAGAAGATTGATTGCCTTATCTTTATTAGCGTTATCTTCAGTAAGGACTTCGGCCTGTGCCCGAAGAGCCTCAACTTCTTTTAAGAGGCTTTCAAAATCTACAATATTTATTGCTTTTTCCTTACTTTTCATAACACTTGAAGTATAGCATACTCGGCATTTAATTACAAGTATTATAAAGAAATAAACATGAAATATTGTGTCTTTTTTTACCTCAGACAATAAGCCTTTCTATCTCGGGAATCCGCCTGAAAACATCCTCGCCGTTGATGAGTCTGATGATATCTTCAACTGTAATCTTCTTTACTTCTTCCTCTGTCTTCGGCCAACAGAATGTTCCCTTAACAAGTCTCTTCTGTAGCACCCAGTAACCGTTATCCCAAAGAATGATCTTGAGTACGTTCCTATTCTTATTACAGAAGAGGAACATACTCTTTGAGAACAAGTCCTCTTTCATCTCTTTCTGAACAATCTCGCTCAGTCCTCCCCAGCACTTTCTGGCATCGGTTACTCCGGGGCGTATATAGTAATTATAGGTACGTAGATCATCTGTCAAAAACATTACTGTGCTCCTCCTTTTGTGATCTTTACAAAGGAAAAGCCATCGTCTATGGAGAAAGATGCTGCATTCCCGACTTCGTCTATCCGTTTCTTCGAATATTCTTCGGTGGATAAATTCCGGTACTCGACACTTGCCTTATAGTCTCTGTACCAGTCCCTGAAGGTATAGTATTTGACTCCAATATGTGCAGCATACGTTCTGACGGACACGGGAACTCTAGATGCCTGAAGTTCGAAGTACTTTTTTACTAACTTAGCTTTCTCTTTGTTTTCATATTTCATGCCCTAAGTATGCGGCAGAGGAGGGAAAAATGGGATTGTTCACGAGATTACGCTTAC
>CAVFXW010000014.1:0-6307 GCA_963626675.1 Clostridium sp. CAG:452
CGTTAAAGCACTAGCACCTCAAGCTAGCGTGTCTACCAATTCCACCACGGCCGCATTTCTTAGATATGTTAGAAATTTCCCCCGATAGTGTCAACACTATTAGCAAAGATTTTTATAAATAATCAAAAAGACTAAAAGCACTATCTAATTATTTATATAATAGATAATTAGACACTAAAATCATTGTAGTCTATATTCGGGAATATTTGATTACGCTTCTCACTGTTGATAAGCCATTCGGTATTAACAGTATTCCGACACATAGACGAATGCACAACATTGAATGATGATAGATGCCCCTCAAGTCTACGACGCGCATAACTGACACTGGTATTGTCGTGTAGGATACTCGGCCAATCAGAAGAAAGAGCGAGTAAAAGCTCTCTTAAAGCTTGATTGAGGAACCTACCCTTTAGTGTTCCCTGGTTCGGGAAACGTACGGTGAGTTCTTGCATTCTCTCAATAGCTTTGAATATATGTGGATATATGTCGCTGTTTGTAGAGTCTAGCCAATTATCTGCTCCACCGTGCCTACCCCAGCTCGATTCATTTATCGATATCCTGTCGTATCTAGCGTTTTCATCGTCTATCAACGCTTCAGGATAAGCCATTTTATAATTGCTATTGTCATTATTTATTTCTCTGATCAACTTCTCAATGAAAGAAATACCTTCGTACCAACGGTGACCGAAAAGCTCAGCATCAAACGGAAGAGTAAAGATATGATCATTTATTCCACATGCATCAAGAAGCGTTCCCTTCTTTCTTACGTTGTAAAGGAAATTATCAACATGTAGTGCTACCTTCTCTTCAGCCTTATCGATTGAATAGAATTTCTTTTCTTCTCCCTTTGAAGTGATTGCATAATATTTATATCCCGTAAATACTCTTAGTGCTGGTTCATGCATATATGGACCGACATACTCCATAGGAAGGTAGTAGCCAATATCACGATAGAATTCTCTATAATCAGCGTCACATGGATATCCTGTCTTGTTAGACCATATAAGAGACGAAAGCGACCATTCTCCACTGAATGCATAAAGCCCAGAGGGAAGTAAAATAGGTCTATATCCCCCGTAGAGCGACTTATCGGGACTAGTTAGAGGAGATTGACTGGCACATTGTATCCACTTTATGCCGTTTTTCTTTAAAATCTCATCCAAGCCCGGATAATAGCCAGCCTCAGGAAGCCAAAATCCACTCGGATTTTCTCCAAAAACCTCACGATGTGTCTTTATGCCAACTTTTACCTCGGCACTTACAGCACTCGGGTAATCCTTATAGAGCGGAAGAAAAGCATGAGTAGCAGCACTAGCGACAAGCTCCACAAGACCCATATCTCTAAATTTTTTGAAGCCAATGAGAATATTTCTTCCATAAGCTTCATATACATCAAGATTTCTTTTAGTTTCGTTTAGATAATGAAGAGCCATTAAATGACACTCTTTATCCTCTTTTTCTGTTCTTTTTACTTCCTTCTCTCCCAGTTCAATGTGACGGTACATATAACTGACAAATCGCTCTTGAAGAGCTGTATCAAGAAGCATTGTGGAGAGTGTCGGAGAGAAACAAATTGCTATTTTGAATTTGATCTTATCGTCTTCAAGTCTGCTGAGCATTCTCAAAAGAGGTATATATGTTTCATTCATCGCCTCATAGAGCCAATCCTCTTCAAGGAATTTCTCATATTCGAGATGCCTTACATATGGTTGATGAGCATGAAGGAGCAAATTGATCGTATTCATTTTTCATCCTCTTCACGATATTTTTTAATAATTTCATGAACTACAGGATTTGATATAATCTCACCTGTTTTTGTTGTAATGAGAGATAAATAAACTTTAAAAAGTGAATCATTAGCCTTCATTTCATCACTGTGTTCTAGCCAATATGAACGATTGAGTGAAATTGTATTCGATTGGACTAAATAATCTCTCTTTCCGTCTGCCTTTTCCTCAACAAGAGAGACATAACAGTACTCAGCATCATGAGAAAATCCAATATTCCATGTTCTATCATCACTAGAAATAAGAATATCATAACTTTCTTTCTTTCCATTTCTGTCTGTAAATGTGACAACAAGAATCAAAGAACCGTTTTCTTCTTCTATTTTTTCCATATCCAATGATGAAACAGACCAGAAAACATAACCCCAATCGGAATTCTTATATAGAAAATGAATACTTGTTTCTTGGTAATCCTCGGGAAGGCTCTCCGTTCCAGGAAGATCAGAAATATACTCTGAATGATCCCGACTATCGGAAAAACTGTTAATGTTCTTTACATTGACAGTCTTAGCTATATTCATATCTTCTGAATCCATATTAGGATTCTCATCTTCATACTTTTCAGTCAAACTTTGAATAAGCTCATCTCTATCCATATTCAGAAAGTCGTCGATCCTTTCCTGTTGAGCGAGATTTCTCAGTTCAGATGTAGACAATGACTCAAGATTTACAAGTAACACCGTTCCTATTTTCTCCAAGTTAACTTTATTAAAAAAACGGGCTTTTAGTCAACGAAAAGACAATAAATAGAAACCCTTTGATACTCCCACCTTTTAGCTTTTTAATAGTTCACGCGCATGAGAGAGAGAAATAGTAGATGTATCTCCACTTAAGAGCCGTGCTGTCTCCTCTATGCGCTCGTCTCCCGTAATTTCTCTTATTGAAGAAATTGTACGCTCACCCTCCTGGATTTTCTCTACAAGTAGATGCTCTTTTGCTTGAGACGCAATACGCGCAATATGAGTAATAACAATTACCTGACTCTTTTTGCCGAGTCTACCCAATTCTTCAGCAACAGTTCCAGCTGTCATGCCGCCGAGCCCGGAATCAATTTCATCAAAACAAATCGTTTCAACTCCGTCTATTGCGTTACTCGATACTTTTATGGCAAGCATTATTCTGCTGAGCTCTCCGCCAGATGCACTGTTCTCGATGTCCGTTATTTTCTCTCCCTTATTTGCCCTAATTAGATATTCAATTGAATCCTTTCCATATTGAGAATAATCAGAAGGAGAGAGGCGGATTTTAAACTCGGCATTTTCCATCATTAGATCATGTAGTTTATTCTCAATTTTTCGTCCTAATTTTTCGGCTCCTTTTTCCCTAAGTAGTGTTAACTCTTCTCCTTTCTTCTCTACTTCCTCTTTGTACTTTTCGATTTTCTTCAAAAGAGAAGATAGCATATCGCTACTGTCGCCTATGAGCTCTAGTTTCTCCCTATATTCTTTTTGTGTCTTTTTTACACTTTCTATTGTTCCACCGTAGCGTCTCTTGATCCTTTGAATTAGAGATAGTCTTTGGTTCATTTGCTCAATTTCACTTTCATCGTAGGATAGTGTATGAGAATAATCAATTAGTGTATCTTTTATGTCATCTATCTCTATTTGTGCACTCTCTAAGCGTGAATAAAGGCTCTCTAAATCCTTATCTTTTTTCATTGCTTTAGAAATAGAGGAAAGAGATGATGACAAGCCAGACGAGGCACTTTTTATGTCAGATATGGCATTATCAAGATTCTCAAGAATGAATTCACTACCAGATTCTTTACTAAGCTTTTCTTTAAGAGCCTCCTCTTCACCTTCCTCTAGAGAGGCAGAATCTATCTCGGAGAGACAATATGACATATAATCTTGCTCTTCCTTTCCACTCTTTATAAGTTTTTCCGTCTCCTCTTTCTTCTTTATGGCCGCCTCTAATAAGAAATACGCTTTTCTATATTCCTCTAACGTTTCTTTTGCTCCGGATTCTGTGTCGAGAATTTCTCTCTGTACATCTTTCTTTAAAAGTGAGTGATGTGAATTCTGTGCTGTAAAATCAACAAGAAGATAGCCTAAATCCTCACCATCTTTAATTGTAATAGGAGAACCATTTACAGTATAAATACTTTTACCTTCACTCTTTATGACGCGCCTTATAATTATATTTCCGTCATCGAATGATATATCTCTCTCATTTAGCCAGGATTTAACTTTATTGCTTGAAGTAGAAAACACTCCCGAAACTTCGGTCTTATCACAACCTTTTCTTACATCATTTCTATCTGCTTTTGCTCCAAGAAGAAGAGATAGAGCTCCTAGAATTATTGATTTACCCGATCCAGTCTCTCCTGTTATTGCTATAAGACCGGAAGAAAAAACAAGATCCAGTTTTTCAATAAGAACATAATTAGTTATGTGTAACGACTCTATCATTGTGCATTTCCCCCGACCAATGAAGTTTATCTCTGACAACTTCGGTAAAATTACGTTTCTGTGAATTGACGATACGTATCATTCTGCTATTCATTTCACATATAATTCTATCTCTTTCTTCAAGAAGGTAATAAACTTGGCCATCAACGGTGAGACATATATCGGTCCTTTGATTTTCCCTAACAGTGAAAGTAATTTTCTTGTCCGCAGTAACAAGAGGCCTATTGGAAAGAGCAAAAGGACAAATCGGTGTTATTACAAGAGCTTTCAATTCACAATCAAGAATAGGACCACCAGAGGCAAGAGAGTAGCCCGTACTTCCAGTAGGAGTCGCACAAATCATACCGTCGGAGCGGAAGGAGCCTGCATAGGTATTATCGATTTCAAGTGAAAGTGAGACAACCTTCGCTATTCCAGAGGAACATATTACTGCTTCATTGAGTGCAGGAGTGGAAAATATCTTTTTATTGTCTCTTACTACAGTGACCTTCAACATGAGCCTATTTGAAACATTTTTTCCGGTCTCTATATATTCATTGAAGGCTTCCTTCCATTCATTAGTCTCTATCTCTGTTATATAACCGAAAGAGCCCAAGTTTACAGGAAGAAGGTCTGCCCTAGAGTTGAGAGCAGCACGCGCACAATATAGCACAGTACCATCCCCACCGAGTGGGACAACAAGGTCGATATCTTTATCGAGTGTTGCATTTCCATTTGTTGAATCAATAAAAAGTGTACTTATTTCGATTCCCAAAGAAGAAATATATTCCTCTATCTCTTTCGATATTCTATATGCCTCTTCTTTTATACGGGGTGCAATAATCAAAACTTTTTTAATATTTTTTACAGCCATAACTACCTCAATATTCCAATAGTCTTCTGGACTGTCTCGATTTCTGCTTTTGAAAGAAACGGATAAAGAGGGAAACTTACTGAGCGAGAAAGATAACTGAAAGCATTAGGAAACTTTTCGTAATCCTTTTGATAAATACTGCCACAAGCTTTACTGAATGTCTTACGTACAGTTACGCCGTATTTTTTTGCCATCTCTATCACATCCTCGGGCCTATCCTCTGTTATGCAACTGAAACCGTAACCATTATTCACATACTCGATATCTGTGTTTCCAAATACTTTTACTCTGTTCTTTCGTCTTGCCTCTTCTTGATAAATCTTAAAAATACTTGATCTTCTTATAACAATGGAATCGAGCTTATCAAGTTGTACAATCCCGAGAGATGCGTTCATATCAGGTAATTCTATATATGGATTGACAGTTTTTTTCATGAATTCTATTTTCTCATCATCAGATGATAGTAAAACTGCTCCTCCAGCAGTAGATACAACAGCATCCTCCTCTGTGTTTGCTATAATCACATCACCCACATTAGCACATTTTATTTCATTAAGTTTTGATCCAACAGATTGTGTAACATCCTCTAAAATAGGAATACCAAGATCTTTAAATTTATCGCTCTCAAGACATATATTACCCAAAGGAAGAAATAGAATAAGTGCTTTGACACCCTCTTCCATTCCCGAGGAAATAGCTTCAATACTCGGCATCATGCTGCTCTCTATATCACAGATATAAGGTTTTAAAGAGAGTCTTTTAAGTGCTTCCAGATAAACTAGTGGAGTAAATACAGAGAGAGCAACACTATCTCCTTTTTCTAGATTAAATGAAGAGAGTGCTATCTCTATTGCATCAATATATGTTCTAAGCGCAACTCCATCGTTGTGTCCTAGAAGCGTTGAATATGACTTAATAAAGAGACGTTTCTTCTCGCCGGGCCCTATCTTCTCGTCAACCATTGTTTGAAGAACAGCGTCCATGTCTTTACGAAATAATGCAGGTTTAAAAAAGGAAATTTGAGCCATGAAAAAATTCTACCATAAAGAAAGTTAATATTCATCAATAAAAAAAGAGAGTACCGTACTAATAGAACAGAACTCTCCTTGGTATATGAATAAAATCAAAAATAAGGCAATAAAAAAAGCTGGCGACGACCTACTCTCCCAGAGACGAACTCTAGTACCATCGGCGAAGAAGCGTTTTACTTCCGTGTTCGGGATGGGAACGGGTATTTCCACTTCTCTATGGTC
>CAVFXW010000015.1:0-32659 GCA_963626675.1 Clostridium sp. CAG:452
GTTAACGTCTTGTATTTCAAGAGTGTTATGTGTAGAATAGCGCTGTTGGCAACAACAAATTTCCTTCCGTATGGAAGAGATACAGCGACAGGGAACCGAGAAGAAAACTTCAAGGTTTATGAAAGGAGTGACTACTATGGCAGTAGTAACAATGAAGAGCCTGCTTGAATCAGGCGTACATTTCGGCCATCAGACAAAGAGATGGAATCCTAAGATGGCACGTTTCATCTTCACAGAGAGAAACGGGATTCATATTATCGACTTACAGAAGACATCGGCATGCATTGTCGAAGCTTATGAAGCTGTCAGAGCACAGGTTCAGAATGATAAGCAGATTCTCTTCGTAGGTACAAAGAAGCAAGCACAGGTTGCTATCGAGACTGAAGCTAAGAGATGCGGCATGCCTTATGTTTCCAACAGATGGCTAGGCGGTATGCTCACAAACTTCACAACAATCAAGAAGAGCATCGCTAAACTCAAGAAGATCGAGAGAATGGAAGCTGACGGCACATTCGACTCCCTCACAAAGAAGGAAGTTGCTCAATACACAAAGATGAAAGCTAAGCTCGAGAAGGACCTCGGTGGTATTAAAGATATGAAGGAACTCCCAGGAGCACTCTTCATCATCGATACAAAGAAGGAAGCTCTTGCAGTAGCAGAAGCAAAGAGACTCGGTATTCCTGTTATCGCAGTTGTTGATACAAACTGTGATCCTACAGATATCACATACCCAATCCCAGGTAACGATGATGCTATCAGAGCTATCTCACTCTTTGTTGAGATCATTGCTAACGCAGTCATCGATGCTGATAGCGAAGCTGGCATCCAGATCATCGAATCTCTCGATGATGAGGAAGAGGCACTAGAGAACGCAATGCCTCCAGTTGCTGATAAGGATGAAGTAATCGAGGACTACTCCAACTATGTTCCATCCGAAGAGAAAAAGGATGAAGAAGAGAACAGTGAAGACGCAGAAGAGGAATACTTCAACAAATAAAAGAAATTAACTTTAGGAGAAATAATATGGCTACTATTTCAGCTCTAGACGTAAAGAAACTACGTGATATAACAGGTGCCGGAATGATGGACTGCAAGAAGGCTCTCTCTCAGGCTGACGGCGATTTTGCCGGAGCAGAGAAGATCCTCAAGGAGATGGGACTAGCTGCTGTTGCAAAGAGACAGGACAGAGCAACCGAGAACGGAAGAGTCTTCGTCAAGTCAAACGGCAAGAAGGTCGTCATGCTCTCACTCAGCTGCGAGACAGACTTCGTTGCAAAGAACGAGGACTTCAAGAAGCTTGGAGAAGATCTATGCTCTCTCATCCTTGAGAAAGGCTATACAGAAATAAACGACGAGCTTAAGGCTAAGGTCGATGCTCTCATTGCAATCATCAAAGAGAACATGAACCTCGTTAAGTTCACCGTAACAGATATACCAGAGAATGGGTATTGCGCAACATATGTACACGGTGAAGGTGCAGTTGCAGTCGCAGTTGTCCTCACTTCTGACAAAAAAGAAGCATTCGAGAACGAAAGCGTTAAGGAGTTTGCACATGACCTGGCTCTCCACGCTGCTGCTTATAAGCCACAGTATCTATCTGACAGCGTTGTCGAGAAGAGCTATGAAGAAGAGCAGCTCTCAATCTTCCGCGCTCAGGTTGCACAGGACGAAAAGCTCGCTTCAAAGCCTGACAAGGTTAAAGAAGGCATCGTAAGAGGAAAGCTCGCGAAGCTCTACAAAGAGATCTGTTTCCTCGACCAGGCATTTGTCAAGGATGACTCAATGTCTGTTAAGGATGCACTCCTTTCTCAGGGAAAGGCTAATGGATGCAAGCTCGATATCGTCTCCTACTCTGTTTTCCAGGCAGGTCTCAAATAAGGAGAAGACATGCAGACTGTTATCAACAACACTGAAAGCAAAATGAAGAAAAGCGTAGCCAGCCTTGAGGCTGACTATGCTCAGCTTAGAACAGGGCGTGCATCCGCATCCCTCTTTGACAAAATCAAAGTCGAGTATTACGGTGCAGAGACTCCACTTTCACAGGTGGCATCAATCTCTGTTCCTGAAGCGAGAATGGTCGTTATTCAGCCCTGGGACAAGTCTGTTCTTCCTGCTATTGAGAAAGCTATTCTGAAGTCTGAGCTCGGTCTCAATCCGAGTAATGACGGAAAGCTCATCAGAATCAACTTCCCTTCTCTCACCGCAGAGAGAAGAAAGGAACTCGCAAAGAATGCCAAGGCATCTGCAGAGAACGCTAGAGTTGCAGTGAGAAATATCCGCCGCGACGCTATGGACGAATTGAAGAAGATGCAGAAATCTTCCCTTATCAGCGAGGACCAAGAGAAGGAAGGCGAAACAAAGATCCAGAAACTCACCGATTCTTCCATTTCAGATATCAACAAGGTAGCTGAAGCAAAAGAAAAGGAAATTATGGAAATATAAGAGAGCGTAGAGAGATGAAGAGACTCGAGCATCTTGCGTGCATCATGGACGGTAACGGGCGCTGGGCCAAAAATAAGGGACTTAAGCGCATAAAGGGACACGAGGAGGGAGCTAACGCTGCCGAACGAGTCGCGAAAGGATGCATCAAGTGTGGTATAAAGTATCTCACTCTCTACTGTTTTTCTACAGAAAACTGGAAAAGGCCCAAAGATGAGGTAGATTTCCTCATGGGCCTTTTAGCAAAACAAATTGTTTCAAACATCAAGAAATTCAACGACCTTGGAATAAGAATCCTACTTCTTGGAAATAGAAAGGATATTCCAGATGGTGCACTCAAAGGCCTCGACAAAGCCATAGAAGCGACAAAGAACAATACAACACTATATGTACAATTGGCAATAAACTACGGTGGAAGAGACGAAATAGCGCGCGCTGTAAATAAAGCGCTTTCTTCCGGTGTTAAAGTCTTTGAAAATGACACAATTCTAGACTATTTAGACAATCCTTTCGTTCCCGATCCAGATATGATTGTTCGCTCTGCAGGAGAAGAAAGGCTCAGTGGTTTCATGCTCTTTCAATCAAACTATTCGGAATTTGCATTTTTCGATACCCTTTGGCCCGATTGGGATGAAAAAATGGTAGAGAAAATCGTTGAAATCTATAATTCGAGAGTACGTAAGTTCGGAGATATACTAAATGAGTAACAGTTCACTTTCAACAAGAATAATGACTGCTGTAATATCGGTACCGATTCTTGTATGTGCAATAGTCTTTTTTCCTCAACATCATCATCTCTTATTTTCCATAATTGTCGTATTTGTCACAGCATGCGGCACATGGGAACTCAAGAATAATGTTATCAACAAAAGAATAGATACTCCATTTACTTCTTATCTTGGAGCACTACTACCGGTTATCGAAATATTGAAACTTAACTTCTTCAATGATCTTGAGCTAACACCGTTTTTCCTCGCCTCATTTATTGCGCTCTCATTCTTGATTGAGATATTCAATGGAGAGAAGGATAACTTTGCCTTATCTCTCGAGAGAATCGGAGCAACAGTATTAAACATTGTATACCCGGGACTATTAATGCTATATGGAGTGAGAATATGCTTCATGAGTTACCCAAGGACAATGATAATTCTATTTCTTTGTATAGTCTTCGGTTCTGATACACTAGCATATTTTGCTGGTATGCTCTTTGGAAAGAATAATAAGGGCGTTGTAAAATGCTCACCGAATAAGAGTATTGCAGGCTTCATCGGAGGAACGATAGTAATTTCCCTTGTAGGAGTTATAGTAGTTCTTATAGCACCAAATTTACTTCCCTTCACTGCTATTGAAACATTCTTCCTTTTCCTCTTTACATCAGTCTTCGGAACATGTGGAGACCTATTTGAATCAATGCTGAAAAGAAGCTGTGGCGTTAAAGACGCGGGAGTAATGGTTCCAGGGCGCGGCGGAATGCTTGATTGCATAGACTCCATAAGTGTAGCAGCTCCTATCTTTACCCTTGCTGTTGAGATATTCTCATTATGATAAGACTATTAATACTCGGCGCTACGGGGAGTATCGGATCAACGTGTCTAAATGCCTTAAGAAAAAACACTTACGATATAAAGCTCGTAGGACTCAGCGCTAATTACAATAAAGAGAAGCTCCTTTCTCTTAAAGAGGAGTTCAATGCACCCGTCCTTTTAACTCAAGGAAATATTTCATCAAGTAAACTTGATTCTTTCATAGACGAAACCCAGCCCGATATCGTCCTAAACGCAATAAGCGGATTTGACGGGCTCTTTGCAACAAAGACAATTCTGGAAAAAGGAATAGACATAGCCCTGGCAAATAAGGAAAGTGTTGTCAGTGGCGCCTCTTTCATTTTCGATTTAGCAAAGAAAAATAAATGTGAAATAATTCCTGTCGACAGCGAGCACAGCGCTATATATGACCTCCTAAAAAATAGAAAAGCCGAAAAGCTTCTAATTACAGCTTCCGGCGGTCCTTTTGTCGATAGAGAGGATTTATCATCTGTCACTGTAGAGGATGCATTAAAACACCCGACTTGGAAAATGGGAAGAAAGATAACTCTGGACTCGGCTTCTCTTGCAAACAAAGGACTTGAGGTTATAGAAGCATCATATCTTTTTTCATTTGAGCCGAAGAAAATCTCTGTTGTGGTACATAGGCAAAGTATAGTGCACTCGATGATAGAAACCCTTGATGGCGCAGTATATGCCGTTATGTCTCCTCCCGATATGACACTCCCCATAATGAGTGCTGTCTCAAAAGGAAGAGAGAAAAACAAAAACATAGTGCGTCCCCTCTCCTTTGATGATTTAACGCTTACATTCGAAAAGCCCGACAAGAAGCGTTTTCCACTCCTCGAGTATGCCTACTCGGCTCTTAACCTCGGTTATAGCGGCCCTGTTATTTATAATGCAGCAGATGAAATTGCCGCATATGGCTTTCTCGATAAGAAAATTCCTTTTACTGCAATTTCAGAGATAGTGCTATCGGCACTAGAGAATAGAGATTTAGTCTCTCTTACTCCTTCTTCATACTCAGATGTTCTCTTACTTGATAAAAAAACACGTCTCTATGCTATGGATTTAATAAAGGAAAAGAGATGGGGACTCTAATAAAGTATTCTTTATCTCTTCTATATCTTATTATAGGGCTTCTCGGAACTGGAATCGTAATATTCATACATGAACTCGGACACTATATATGTGCCAGGCTAAATAAAGTCAATGTCGAAGTTCTTTCATTTGGATTTGGAAAAACAATATACTCACACCTGGGGAAGAACACTGAGTTTCGTATATCACTCATTCCCTTCGGAGGGTATTGCACTCTCGGAGGAAGCGAAGACTTAAGTGTAGCACTTAGAAACAATGATAAAAAAATACACTATGCTGAAGATGGCTCTCTATTTGCAATTAGCCCATTTAGAAAATTCTTAATCTACCTATCAGGTCCATTGATGAATCTTCTTCTTGCATTCTTTCTTTTCTTCATTGTGGCATTGATTCCTGTTGAAAGGGTCTCGAACAGGGCAATCATAACTCCAATTAGTGAATACAAGAGTCTATTCAATGTCGGTATAGAGCAGCCTACGCTCAAGAAGGGAGATATAGTCTTATCAATCGATGGCGAGAGGGTATTAGACTATGAAGACCTATGTGAGAAACTAGGAGACAAAAATGGAGAAGACGCAACACTTACCATTCAACGGCAAGGTGAGATACTTGATGTTGTAATCCATTCAACTACAGTTGATGGAACTCCACAATACGGAATAACAAATTTAGTCGATAGTGTAATTGGCCGCAGCAGTAGCGACCTCTTTACGCCTGGAGACAGAATAATCGAGTGTAATGGAGAGAAAATCGAAAATAACCTCGATTTATTACAAATTAAAGGAGAAGAATACAATCTACTCGTTCTATCTGAAGATGGTAAGACAAGAGAAATCACCCTACTCTCCTCTTCTTTTCCATTTGCTTTCAAAACAGAACTCAGGAAAAGCGCAGAATCAAAAAATGCACTATTATGGGCCGTAGATAAGACAAAAGTATTCTTCAATAGAACTTTCCTAGCAATTTCTAAATTGATGACACTCCACGTTAAAGAGGCACTTGAAGAAATATCAGGTCCAGTTTCGAGTGCTAAAAACATGGGGAGAATATCGCTTTTAGCATTCAAGACAAGTTCCTCTAGTGGACTCAGAACAGCGCTCTATCTACTTGCAATTGTCTCCATTTCAATATGTGTTGGCAATCTCATTCCCATCCCTACATTCGACGGCGGCCAGATGCTAATATGTTGTGCGGAGATGATATACCATAGGCCTCTCAAGCCTAAAGCCTACCTCATTCTCCATATTATAGGGCTCACCCTTGCATGGGCTATAGTAATTGTTATGAATTCCTTCTCATTTATTTCGTCAATCTTCTCATAAAAACGCCCTCTTCATTTATTGACAATTTAGGAACATTGTGCCCTTATTTTTCAATATATATTCATAGCATCATTAAAACATATGATAATATTTCGTTTAAAAATAGTAGAGCGCCCCTCTATACATAGAAAAGAAATGTTGAGACAAAGTGATGAGAATACAAGAATATGTTGGAATCGTGAGGCGGTCTTTGTGTGTAACTGTTATCGTAATTCATCTATAGGGTGAATTAGGTAACATCAGTCCTTACTTCTCTTCTTTCCCTCATTCTTCGGCTCATAGTCGATGAACTCGCTAGACTGCGCAACATCTGTATAGTATGTGAGAGGGCCGTTATAGCCGATTTTGAAGTATCCTGTTTCACCGTTACGGTTCTTCGCAACAATCATCTTCGTTACTTGTATAGAAGCACGTCCCATGCTGTCTTTAAGATTCCTTTGTTTTTCTTCATCAGAAAGAGTTTTCTTTCTATGAAGGAAACATACGATATCGGCATCCTGTTCAATTGATCCCGAGTCACGTAGATTAGATAGTATTGGTTCCTGCTCCTCAGACTCTCGTCCAACCTGACAGAGTACTACGACAGGAATTTTGAGTTCACGCGCTAATTGTTTAAGAGCGAGGGAAATCTGGCTTACCTGCTCAAACTTCTTTGCGCCCTGTAAATATGACGGAGGACTGATGAGACCTATGTAGTCTATGACTATACAATTAATCCCCTTCTCTTTCTGTATAAGACGCGCTTTTGTCCTGAGTTCTGTGAGATTTATATTCGGAACATCGATAATAAAGAGCCTATCTTTGAGATCGTAGATTTTAGCAAGTGAATTCTTTAGCCTCTCAAGTTCATCCGGAAGTGGATTCTTCTTGATGATTTTCGATAGCTCTACCTTCGAATCAATTGCAAACATACGGTTTCCAATACTAGAGGCAGGCATTTCAAGAGAGAAGAATGCAACCTTTGTACCGTTATTGATCATGTTATGCATCATGCTGAGGGCAAATGCCGTCTTTCCTATACTTGGGCGCGCTGCTATGATGACATACTCCTCTGGTGCAAAACCACCGTTAGTGTAACGGTCGAGAACAGAAAATCCAGTCTCTATTCTGTCGCTCTTTCTATTCTCATCATCCATATCCTTTACGATATTCTTGAATACGGAGAGCATTACCTTCCCAATTTCATATTCAGAGGCATTTTGGTTATAACCCGAAAGAAGTGCATCATTGATGAGAACAGAATCTTTCTCGAGCTCTTGTCTTATATCTACTGCTGGATCAAAGACTGACTCCTGGAGTTTACCCGACAGCTTATAGATTGTACGCCTATAGGCAGAATCCTTGATAATCTGGGCATATTCCTTGACGTTTGATTGAATGAAAGGGAGAGACGTTAAACTTGAGATATATCCCACACCACCACACTTTTCAAGTGTGTTCTTCTGTCTCAGGTAATTAATTAGAATTACACCATCAAAGTGTGTCTTTCCTTCCTCGTTTACCAGAAGTGATATAGAACGGAATATTTCCCTGTTGGCGGGAGAGTAAAAATCCTCTTCGCTTAGAATTGGTGAAACCTCATCCCATGTTTCTGAATCAAGCAATAAGGCCCCAAGAATGAGTTTCTCTGCGTTTTCATCGTGCGGTAATGATCGCACTAGCTGAGTTCTTTTTTCTTGAGACCCTTCCATAATTTAATTAGTCCTCGTTTTTCTCTTCAGAAGAAGATTCTTCGACACCAGTCTCCTCTACTACTGCTTCTGCCGCTAGAGCTGCTTTAGCTTCTTCTTCAGCCTTAGCCTTAGCCTCAGCCTCTTCCTTCTTCTTTTGAGCCTTTACTTCAGCTTCGCTGAGAACTGTAAGAGAAATAACAGACTTATCGTTCTCATAGAGGTGAGCAACAATTTGATATGTTCCTGTCATCTTGATTGCATGTGTCGGAACATCGAGTTTCTTCTTCTCGATCTCGAAGCCTTCCTTCTGTAAAGCTTCCTGAACCATGAGAGATGTTACTGACCCAAAGAGCTTTCCAGATTCACCTGCAGGAACAATAATGGTAAGAGAAACCTTGTCCAACTTTTCCTTAAGGGAAGCACTAGCCTCTCTCTTCTCGATCTTTCTCTTCTCGATCTGTGCACTCTTCTGCTTGAAGATTGCTTCATTAGTCTTGTTGTAGATAACAGCAGCACCTGTAGGGAGCAGATAGTTTCTAGCGTATCCGTCCTTTACGTTTACGATGTCACCTTCTTCGCCGACGTGGATAACATCCTGATTAAGAATAATTTTCATTCTTCTTTCCTTTTCTTCAAATCGAAGAAGTTCTCCAGAATTCCAACTAGTGGTAATCCTATAAGAACAACAAAATTTAATCCCGGAATAAATAGACCTGTTATAAGAAGAATGATAAAGAGCGTATTGCTCTTCATTCTTCTCTCATTTCTATTGATCCAATAGTAAAGAACAGAGAATCCCTGTACTCCATAGAGGATCAAAAGGGACAATAACATACTCATACTAAGTATGAAGATGACACTCGGTACAGAAATAAAGCGCGAGAGAAGAGTTATAACAAGAAAAGCAATCAAAACCCAAATAAGAGGCTCGGAAAACTCTATCGAATACAACTTCTCATCCCAGTCGCCTTCTCTTGAATGCACCACACTTTCAAAAAGAAATAATGATACACAAGCTGCGCCTACAACAAGAGGAAACATCATTAGAGAGGCGGCACTCATGATAACGAGAAAAAACATCTCGGTATCAACAGTGAGGCCCATCGAGAGAAACATTTCCCCAATTACAGGCACAAACGCATCCCTATATCCATTATAAACAGATGTAAAGAGCGCCCTATCCGTACTGAGAACGACAGCACAAAAAAGTACTATCGACAAAGAAGGAATGAATGAAAGAATAAGTCTTCCGTCAGTCTTCCTTCCTTTTGTACAAGTCCAAATCATTCCGGCCGCTAACAGCGACACGGGGATATACAAATTCATAAGCACCATAAAGAGATAATAGCTTGAGCCTTTCATCACATAGAGCGAGTTTAGAGCCAAAGCAATTAAATTAACGGCAAAAACCACACCAGTTTCTCTTTTAGAGTGCTTCCAGCCGAAATTGAGAAGTGGAAGAGCAATAAACAGTGAAAAGAAACTCGAGAGTCCCATCAAGATGGAAATTACAGATGTAATTAAAGCATCTTTGACGGGGAATTTACCTTTTACTATCTCCTCTTCCATCATACTCACTTCTTCTCGAACGGTAGATAAGCGAGAGTTCTTGCTCTCTTGATTTCTCTGTTGAGAGCTCTCTGATGCTTAGCACATGTTCCTGTGATGCGTGCAGGGAGAATCTTACCTCTTTCAGTAATATATCTCTTCAATGCTTCAGGGTTCTTGTAGTCAGCCTTGGGTGCACCCTGACAGAACTTACAAACCTTCTTCTTGAAGCTTGTCTTTCTGCCGAGCTTTCTATCCTTATTAAAGCCACCCTTATCCATTTCTGCAAAATCTTTATCGTCTTTCATTTTTTAACTCCTATAATCAGAACGGAATATCATCGTCCTGGAAATCTTCCGGACCGGAGGAAAGTGCAGGTCGCTGCACAGCCTGAGGCCGAGAATAGCTTACATCGCTATTATTGTATACATTGTTTCCTGCTTGAGGATTAAGTTCCTGACGGTGATTCATTGCAGCATCTGCAACCATCTGGCCCTCTCCTCTAGCTGCTCCTGATGTGAGGGTAAATTGATTTACAATCACTTCAACTCTGCTTCTCGCTTGGCCGTCATTACCTTCCCACCTATTCTGTCTCAATTCGCCCGAGACAGCGACCATACGGCCTTTAGTGAGATAGGAGTTTGTAGCTTCTGCTGCTTTACCGAAATAGACACAATCAATGAACGATGTATCCTCCCCCCAAGTTCCATCAGCATTCCTCTTTGCTCTGTTGACGGCGAGGGAAAAACGAACAACCGCACTTCCGGAAGGTGTGTATTTTAGTTCTCCATCTCTAGTAAGTCTGCCTGTAAGTGTAACACAGTTGATATCAGCCATAAAATTCCTCAGATTTTTTCAGGATTGATAAACAGATATTTCAATACGTTGTAACTAAGCTCAAAAGCTCTGCTCATCTCTTTGATTGAAGAGCCTTCAGCATTGATTTCGAAGTAGAAATAGTGACCTTTTTCCTGCTTGTTGATGAGATAAGCGAGGCTCTTTACTCCCATATCTTCCTTCTTTGTGACTTCAACGCCGTACTTGGCGAAGCTGGACTCAACTAGTGCGAGTCCTTCCTTTGTTTTATCTTCGTTAGCATCGAAGATAATTGTGAACTCATAATTAGAAATCATGAATTCCTCCTTATGGACAAAAATTTGATCCGAAAACTTCGGATAAAGAGGTATTGTTATAATACTCAAAAGCAAAAGTACAAGTCAATAAAACAACGAGGAGAAACAGAAACAAACTTATTAAATTTAAAGAGGACGATATGTATTGATTATTATTCCCGCCTCTTCTTTCTTCGTTATGGACTTATCCATAGCTTCCTTTATGATGAACTTCTGTGCCTCCTCTTCGCTCATCTTAAGGTCATGAATAAGAATAAGCTTTGCTCTCGTTACTATCTTTATCTCCTCCATCTTCTCCTCGACCTTTATCCTCTCCGCTTCCATTGTCTTAATGCGTTCTGCCGATACTGTTAGCCATCGCACGGCATTACTTATTTGCTCAAGTGAGAGGGGCTTTTTGAGTGTGTAGATTCCACACCCCTTCACTTTTGCCTCAACTTCACTAAAAGAAGAAGGAGGAGAAAGAAATAGAACAGACGACTCTTTCTTTTCTCCCGCATCAAGAGCAAGAGCTATCCCGCTCTCGTCTTTAAGCGGCGCGTTGATTATTACTAAATCGTATGTTCGAAAGAGTTGAGTTCGTCTTGCCTGTAGAGCACTCTCGACAATCTTTACCGGATAGAAGCTAGTCTCAGGAAAAAGAGACGGAACAACCTGAGTAAAGGAAGAGGGAGAGGAAACAATCAAAACGGAGTAGAATGTCTCAATCACTTGTCTATCCCAGGTAATACTCTAGAACCTCTTTCGGAAGTACTCTTCTAAGAAATTCACTCCGCCTTGCCTCGTCTTTAGCCTCTTCTAGGGAGGATGGAAGAGTAGCTAAATCATCATTCCTCTTATATAGGTTCTCGTCCATTGGTTGAGGTGGAAGAAGCGAGTTATCAATTCCCTCGATAGATGCATATATAAGTAGAGCAAGTGCTATGTATATGTTGCATAGTCCATCGGGGCTTCTGAGCTCTGCTCTTATAAACGGTCCCTTCGCCTCTGGAAGCCGCACAAGCTGCGATCTATTACCGTACGAGTAGGAAATATACTTTGGAGCTTTACATTTACCAAGTCTCTCATATGACTCTTCTCTACTGTTAAAGAATATCGTCATTTCCTTAATTCTTTTGAGTATTCCCGCAACAATATAGTCTAGCGACTCCTCACCTCGTCCTTTGAGAGATATGTTTATATGTAGACCATTTCCCGGTTTATCCATAATAGGCTTTGGAGAGAAATCGGCATAGAGCCCATTACGCTGACTCACGAGAGCCACAACTTGACGGAAAGTCTCTGAATTGTCTGCAGCCTCTAAGGGACTTGAATAAGAGAAATCTATCTCATTCTGTCCCGGGCCCTCCTCATGGTGGGAAGCCTCACATTTAAGGGAGAGAGAATCAAGCATAAGGGCAATTTCTCGTCTTATGCCTTCCCCCCTATCGAAGGGAGCTGATGCCATATAACCCGAGTTATCTATAGGCGTCTTTATAACTTCCCCGTTCTCAGAGAGAGGAAAGAGATAGAACTCGTACTCAGTTCCGAACTGGAAGCTCAAACCCTTTTTGATTGCTTCGTCAACTGCATTTTTTAATATAAGCCGAGAATCTGTCGGAACACCTTCTCCATTAATTCTCTTTACATAAGAGAAGAATGCAACGGCCTTACCTTGGTCTCGTCTCCAAGGAAGAAGTGTCAAAGTATCGAGATCGGGGTGTAGGAAAAGGTCGCTATGTACCCCATCTCCTTCATATCCTCTTATGGCAGAGCCATCGAAGCTTATTCCATAGTCGATTGCCTTTTCCATTTCGCTAGGCATTATCGTTGTTGTACGCATTACGCCGTCTATATCTATAAACGAAAGAAGAACAAATTCTATATTCTCCTCTTTCAAATAATCAAGGCAGTCCTCACGGGTATATTTCATATGCACCTCTTTTTACATTTTTACTTAAATAGGATACTACGTCTAGTCTGTAACTATGAATAGTAATACATTTTCAATTCATTAATTATTTATTCTAATGTCAATTAGAGAAACAAAATTAAAAATTTTATAAAAAAATTCATAATTTTTATTGACATAGTGAGGTAAAAAAAACTATCTTTTCGCCAATAAGGCAATGGCGTCTTGGGAAACTAAGAAACCATTGCCCATTTTTTTTAATCCGGAGGATGAATATGGATAACGTAAAAGACATTTTCGCATCTCTAGTTTTCGATGACAGAACAATGAAGTCGATGCTCTCAGAGGCAGTCTATGCTTCTTTAAAAGCAACGATCGACGAAGGAAAAGAACTCGACGAAAAATGTGCCAATAGTGTGGCAGAGGCCATGAAGAATTGGGCTGTAGCTAACGGAGCTACTCATTTTACACATTGGTTCCAGCCTCTTACTGGTTTTACAGCTGAGAAGCATGATTCATTCATCACTCCTTCTCCAGACGGTAGAGTCATGATGGAGTTCTCTGGAAAAGAGCTTATAAAAGGAGAGCCTGATGCCTCATCTTTTCCTTCCGGTGGGCTCAGAGCAACATTCGAGGCCAGAGGCTACACAGCTTGGGACCCGACATCCTATGCATTCTTGAAAGATAAGACACTTTGTATACCAACTGTCTTCTGCTCCTACAAAGGGGAAGCTTTAGACAAGAAAACTCCACTCCTCAGGAGCATGGAAGCTATAAACAAAGCTTCCCTTAGGATTCTTTCTCTCTTTGGCAACACAGATGTCAAAAGCGTCAAAACCAGTGTGGGACCAGAACAGGAGTACTTCCTAATTGATAAGGATATGTACTTGAAGAGAAAGGATCTCATATATACAGGACGCACCTTATTCGGTTCCTCTTCCCCAAAAGGACAGGAGATGGAGGACCATTACTTTGGAGCTATTAAGCCGAGAGTCAGGGAGTTCATGGAAGACCTCAATGATGAACTATGGAAACATGGAATACTGGCAAAGACAGAGCACAACGAAGTTGCGCCTTCCCAGCACGAGATGGCTCCTATTTATACGACAACAAATATCGCTGCAGACCACAACCAGCTTACGATGGAACTTATGCAAAAGGTCGCAGATAGGCATTCTCTTGTCTGCCTACTCCATGAAAAACCATTTAACGGTGTAAACGGATCGGGCAAGCACAACAACTGGTCTCTTGCAACAAACACAGGCGTCAACCTCCTTTCCCCTGGCGACAATGCATATGAGAACGCACAATTTTTGTTATTTCTCTCAGCTGTAATCGAAGCTGTAGATGAATATCAGGATCTACTTAGAATTAGTGTTGCTAGTGCTTCCAACGACCATAGACTCGGAGCAAACGAAGCTCCTCCTGCAATTGTTTCGATATTCCTCGGAGACGAACTCGAGAGCATTATCGAATCGATCGAGAACGATTCTCTCTACAACGGTACAAAGAAGAAGACCATGAAGCTTGGTGCTGCTGTTCTTCCAAAGTTCCTCAGAGATACAACAGACCGTAACCGTACAAGTCCATTTGCCTTCACAGGAAACAAATTCGAATTCAGAATGCTTGGTTCCTCGGCCTCTATAAGTGATGCAAACACTTATCTCAACAGTGCAGTTGCATCTGTTTTAAATCGTTATGCCGATATTCTCGAAAAGGGAGATGATTTTGAAAAGGACGTACATTCCCTCATCAAAGAGACAATCATCAAACACAAGAGAATCATCTTCAACGGTAACGGATACGAAGAGGAATGGGTAAAGGAAGCAGAAAAAAGAGGACTCTCCAACTACCCCACAACAGTAGACGCCGTAGAGCATCTTATGGACGAGAAGAACGTTGAACTTCTTACAGAGGAGCACATCTTCAGCCCGGCCGAGATCCTCTCGAGAATGGAAGCAACTCTCGAGAACTACGCTAAAACTGTTATAATCGAGGCTAACACAATGCTAGAGATGGCAAAGAAAGATTATCTTCCGGCTATCTCTGCTTTCACAACTTCTCTCATCTCCTCACTTGAGAAGAAGAGTGCATTCAGCCTTCCCTCATCCTATGAGAAGAAGACTCTATCGCGACTATGTGCAATAACGGACAACATAATGAATATCTCAGAGGAGCTTGAAAAAGAGCTTGCAAAAGAAAAGAGCATGCACGAAGAGAAAATGAAGGCTGAATACGTCAGAGACTCAATCATTCTTAAGATGTCAGAATTGAGGGCTAATGTAGACGAGGCAGAAACACTTGTTTCAAGATCTTCCTGGCCTGTTCCTACATACGGCGATCTCTTGTTTTCTGTGAGGTAATATATGTGTTCAATAATGGCAACTAAATCGACTCTACCGTACAGTGAGTTCCAGTTCTCCTTCGATAAGACTCTCTCTCGCGGCCCCGACTCAACAAGAATTATTGAAAAGGGAGGATACTATTTAGGTTTCCACCGTCTCTCGATAATGGGACACGGAGAAAGTGGCATGCAGCCCTTTACTAGTGGCGACGACGCAGTAATCTGTAACGGTGAAATATACGGCTTTGAGAGAATAAAGACTAGCCTCATAGAAAAGGGATACACCTTCTCTTCCTCGTCTGACTGCGAGGTACTCCTACCACTCTGGAAAGAGTACAGAGAGAAGATGTTCTCTCTTCTTGATGCCGAGTATGCACTTATTATATATGATAGCGCGACCGGAACTCTTGTTGCTTCTCGTGACCCGATTGGAATAAGACCGCTTTACTACGGCTACAGAAAAGACGGAGAGATAGCTTTCGCTTCAGAGCCGAAGAACCTGGTTGATATAGTGGATGAAATATTCCCGTTTCCTCCAGGCTCATACTACATGGACGGCAAATTTACCCAATACGAGGAAATATGGAAATGTGAGAAGTATTCCTCTGATAACGAAGAAGAAGCCGAAAAGAAAATAAAGGATCTCCTTATAAAAGGAGTTGAAAAAAGGCTTGTTTCTGACTCCAAAATAGGTTTTCTTCTCTCGGGTGGTTTAGACTCCTCTCTCGTATGCGCAATAGCAGCAAAGAAAAACTCTACTCCTATTAAGACATTTGCAATAGGAATGGAGGGAGACGCAATAGACCTTAAGTACGCAGCAGAGACTGCAGATTACCTCAAGAGCGACCACACCGAAGTCATAATGACCAAAGAAGAGGTACTCTCGGCCCTAGAGGATGTAATATATCTTCTCGGCACTTATGACATTACAACTATCAGAGCCAGTATCGGAATGTACCTCGTATGTAAATATATACATGAGAATACAGACCTCAGGGTTATATTGACCGGTGAGATATCTGACGAACTCTTCGGCTACAAGTATACAGACTTCGCGCCTGATGCAGAAGCTTTTCAAAAAGAAGCTGAAAAGAGGATAAGGGAAATCCATATGTACGATGTACTTCGCGCAGATAGATGTATAAGCGTAAACTCCCTCGAAGCACGTGTTCCGTTCGGAGATTTGGAATTTGTGCGCTACGTCATGTCGATTAACCCCTCTCTCAAGATGAACCGACACAACAAGGGGAAATACCTCTTGAGAAAAGCTTTTGTTGGCGATTATCTACCTCAAGATATTCTCTTTCGAGAAAAAGCAGCTTTTTCAGATGCAGTCGGACACTCAATGGTAAACTATCTCAAGGAAAAGGCCGAGAATACCTACACCGATGAAGAGTTTGAAAAGAAGAGACAAAAGTACACTCATTCAACTCCCTTCACAAAGGAATCTCTTCTCTATAGGGAAATATTCGAGAAATACTACCCGGGACTAAGCGAAATGGTAACGACGTTCTGGATGCCGAATAAAAATTGGAAGGGATGCGATGTAAACGACCCGTCTGCAAGATTTCTCTCCAACTACGGCACTAGCGGAGTGTGATATAAGAGATTATACTCAAGTTGTGTTTGACTATCATGCTCATATAGGAAAGGTAACTGATAAGGCTTATGTATGCACCTCCTCACTCAAGGAGGCGCATTTACTCTCTGCCTTCAAGTACAAAGCCGTAGGCCTTCTTCCTGGAGAAACGGGAGAAATAGAGGAAATCGAAGACTACGTAAAAGAGGGATACGGAGTGGGAGAAATAGGACTCGATAAAAGATTTCCCGATAAAGAGGGACAAATAGAGCGCTTTAGAAAGGGTCTTGAGATAGCAAAAAAGTATGATGCACTCGTTACGGTGCACTCAGTCGGATACATAGATGTAACAATCTCACTCCTAAAGGAAACAAAAACCAATAGATTTATCTTCCATTCGTTTTCATCGTCGTTAGAAGTTGCCTCCACTATTGAGAAAATGGGTGGCTTTATTTCACTCTCTCCCCGCTCTATATACCAAAAAAGCTTCTACTCACTCATCAAAAACACGAGATTCTTAATCGAATCCGATATGCCGACAGGAGAGGAAGAAGAGAAGACGCTCGAAAATTTCTACGCAAAGATATGTAATATCCTAGATAGAGAGATAGTTTTTCCAGCCATTTTGTAAAGTAATGTAAAATAATTACTTGATTTATGTAAAATATTCTTAACATAATCTTATTTTCCCGACATTTTCTCCTCCTTTTTTGCTTATAAGGCAAAGGAGAAATAAATCATGAAAAAAGGAATTTTAAGATTAGTCGTATTTTCACTTGTTTTAGCAGCATTTCTTACTTCCTGCGCTGTGGATAGTAAAGAGGAAGGAATAGACGTACAGTTCTCAATAACAAACGATAGAACACGTACAATTTCCTCCGACAGTGAGCATCTATCAATCACACAATATAAGTTTACGCTCTCAGGAGCACAGGACTTAACAAAAACATTTGAGAAAAATGATACAGGAAAGTACGTAATTGAGGGTGTCAAAGCCGGTTCGTACACTGTAAAGGTAGAAGGCTTAACAAGCCAAAATGCTGTCATATCAGAAGGATCAGAGACACTATATCTCGAAAGAGCAGAGTCTGAAAAAAAAATGAAATCATTCACCATTACACTATCGACTCTTTCTGGTAAGCAAAAGGCGAATATCGTATACAAGTGGAATAAAGAATCGTATTCAACACCTCCGACTCTCAAACTTGATATTTATGACCAAAACGGTGATGCAGTTACGCTGTCAGATGGGGAATTCGTAAATGACGCATCAAGCGGAAAGGCAACACTTACAAAGGACTTCAATGCCGGTTCATACATCTTCGTTGCAAAACTTGCTAACGGAAATACAGTACACGTCGGTCACACGGAAGTATTCAGATTCACAAACTCTTCGTCCATGCTCAGCGCAGAAATTGATCTCACAAGAGGCGGAAGTGTCTCTAGCGAGTCGATAATCGAAGAGAACATAGCTTCTCCTATCGAAGCAACAATAGTCACCGAATGGGAAAACACATCTTGTTTGAATGTATCACTTAATATTACCTCAATGCCTGATGGAATTACCCCGTCCGATATCAAGGTTAAATGGTACAACGAGCATATTACTTGGCATTCGAGTTCGCCTACTACTGCAGATAAGACTTTCTCATTAACACCGATTTATTCAGGCACATCCAGCATAACAGCTGTATTCTGGTGCGATCTCCCAGGATCAATGGGCTCAGCTACAACTTATATTACTTATACCCGTTGAGAATAACGCGCTCACACAGACTAATAAAGCCATCGGAAAACCGGTGGCTTTATCTAAGATTACTTTTTCTTATGTCTCATTGCTCTGAGCTTTTTCTTTCTCTTATGAGTTGCAATCTTATGCTTTTTTCTTTTTCTTCCGCAAGGCATTTTTGAATGCTCCTTATTCCAATTGGATTTTGTAATTACCCTTCCATTATGGTTATTACAATTAAATGAGTCAATATACTCTAGCCAACATTGCCATTAGTATACTTATAAACTTTAAGAACTTTACCGTCCTTTCCGATTGCCGCTCCATCTATTGTAACAACACCGTCAATAGTCTTCATCGGAAGAGCAAAGAAATGCTCGCTCTTGAGATAAGTTGTAATCTTCTCGCATTCTCCCTGTCCCTCTGCTTCAAGGATTGTTCCAGGAGTAAAATCATCTGCAAAGATTACTTCACAAGTTGAGTGTGTCTCGTCATTCTTATCGCTAGCAGCAAGGAGCATTCCGTAGCTCTTGACGCCGCGGAAATTAGCCGGCTTGAGATTACTTACAAGTACGATATTTCTCCCCAGGAGTTCTTCCTTCTTATAGTAGGGAACAATTGATGAGACAATTGTTCTCGGCTCCTCTTCGGCGCAATCAAGTTTCAAAATATAAAGCTTGTCGCCCTCCGGATGCTTCTCGCATTCTACGATTTTACTGACCTTGAGGATCACCTTATGTCCCCAATTTTCCAATAATGTCTTTTCTTCGTCCATTTTATTATTATTATCCTTATCGAGTTTAGTTTTCTCTTCGTCCTTCTTTTCTTCTCTTTCCTTTTGGCTTCCGCTGTAGCGAAGCCTAAGCTCATCTATAAACTTATCGTCCAACTTCGAGAAAAGAAGGCTCACTTCTCCTAGTAGGAAATCACCATCGAATTTACCAATTCTATCCCATGTGAGATCTTTGTCTAGGTTGAGGAATTGTAATATTTTCTCTCCAGTCTCAGGCATAAAAGGCTTAATCATGACTGCGAGATCCCTAATTAGATAGAGCAGCGTCCTCAATAGTTTCTCGGCCTCTACTGGATTAGTACTTCTCAACTTCCAGGGCTCTCCCTCCTGGAATGCCTTGTTTCCGATGTCGCTTAAGGCAAAGATTGCTCTAAGAGCATCCCTTTCTTCTGCTCTTTCAAGGAGCTCTGTTATCTTCTCCTCTTCCCTTTTTATCGTCTGAGCTAGAGCCTCATTACATTCTCCACTCTTAATAGAGCCCGAGTAGAAACGCTTGACGAATGTGAGGGTTCTATTTACGAGGTTTGAAAGGTTTCCAATAAGCTCTTTATTGACTTTCTCCCCGAAATCTTTCCATGTAAATGTAAAATCCTGCTTCTCAGGCCTATTGTAGAACATGTAGAAGCGCCATACATCGCATGGAATACCTGTCTCTTTTGTGTCATTACCGAATACTCCGATTCCCCTACTCTTACTGAACTTTCCACCTTCATAGTTCAAATATTCAGTTGAAGACATATGATGGAGCATCGTCCACGCTTCGCCTGTGGCAAGAAGCGATGACGGGAATATTACAGTATGGAATGGAATATTATCCTTACCGATAAACTGAAAGAGCTCTGTGTTCTCATTATCCCTCCACCAATACTCCCAGTTATCTATGTAATTGGCAGTGATTGAAATATAACCAATGGGGGCATCAAACCAAACATAGAAGACCTTGTCTTCGTATCCCGGTTTCGGAACGGGTATTCCCCACTTGAGGTCACGTGTAATACATCTCTCCTGTAGTCCATCACGTATCCATGAAGAGGTAATCTGAACAGCATTCTTCGCCCAAAAACCGTCTTTACTTGCCTTATTAATCCATGTCTCAAGAAGAGGAAGAGCCTTCGGAAGATTTATATATAGGTTCTTTGTCTTTCTCACTTCCGGTGTGCTTCCACATACGGAGCACTTCGGCTCTAAGAGCTCTGTCGGATCGAGAAGAGTTCCACATGAATCACATTGGTCGCCGCGGGCTCCTTCATAGCCACACTTCGGGCATTTACCCGAGACATATCTATCTGCAAGAAAGCGCTTACATGTCGGGCAATAAAGCTGCTCTGTCTCCTTTTCTGTTATGTAACCACGCTTATCGACTGCGGAGAATATGTGCTGAACAATCTCAGTTTGCTTAGGGGTACTTGTACGCCCAAAATAGTCAAAGGCTATATTAAACCACTTGTAGATATCTTCATGTATTGCATGATATCTATCACAGAGTTCACGAGGCGTTACTCCCTCTTGTAGCGCTCTTGTCTCGCTCGCCGTTCCATATTCGTCTGTTCCGCATATATATAGCGTCTCATATCCTCTGAGGCGGCAGAAACGCGCAAAGACGTCCGCACTCAACACTTGTGTAAGGTTTCCAAGGTGTGGAATATTATTCACATAAGGTAATGCTGCTGTAATTAGTCTTTTCTTCATAAGATAAGATTATATTTAAAGGCCGGATAAAATAAAAGAGCCTAATCCTCCTTTTCTCTCCATGGACACAAGGCAAAGGCCAAGATTCTCATATTACGGCAACAGAAAATGATGGATTGCTATTCTATCTTTGCACTAAGATAATTCTTTTGTTGTAGAATACTTATGAAAAAGGCCTCCCGAAGGAAGCCTAATATTACTTATCCTAATATTATTAGAAAGCGTATTGTGCACCTACGTATGGGCGGATGAAGAAGCTATTGAGATGAGAGTTACTCATATCCTTTTTGATGTCATTGAGAGCCTTACTTATATTAACAAACATCCAAGATGCAGATACTCCACCGCTAATATAAAGGTTGTCAATTATCATATATGATGCTTCTATTCCAGCGTTAACACCTAAAGCAAGGTTCTTGTTCTCTTTATCATCTTCATTTCCATTTTTCATTAAATATCCATAAACCATTTCTACACCAGCAAGAGAGGAAACAGCAAACTTCTCATTGATGTTAAATGAATACTTTCCATCAAGGATTAAATCAAAATAGAGACCAGAATTCTTATTAATTATTGTATTAATTTCAGAATTTGATAAATTTTTAGCTTTAAAAGCATACATAACACCAGCGGAAAGCTTGATGCCAAGGTTATCATTGAAGCCATATTCGCCGGTAAGATTAGCAGCGATTCCTCTATTCAGCAATTTATAGGATACTTTTCCCCCATCATTTTTACCAGAAAGCTTTAGAAAATCTACACCATATCCGAGCTCTGCTCCGACTTTGATATTTGCTGCTGTTACAGCTGTTATAGCTAATGCTAAAACTAATAGAACTGTTATTACTTTTTTCATTTTTTACCTTCTTAATTTTAAATTTGCTTAACTATATCCCGTGAAGTCTGGGGGGGTCAAGCTCCACTCGGAGACTCAGCACAGTTTTTATATATTTTGTATAGTTTTACTTTTCTTTATGAAAATGTAATCAATTAAGAATAGATTTTGGTCAATCAGAAAAATATTCATAAGTTCATTAAATAAAATCTTGTAATTCAATAAGTTATACATCCATCTTCGTTTTTTTGCTTCGAAAGATACAAAAATCTAATCCTTCTTTTAATATCTTCGGTTAATTGTGCTATATTTATCATATGGACAAAGTAGAGACTATCTTCACCTACCTTCTACAATCTGAAAAGACACTTGTCTTCTCTTCGGAAACTGCTTCTAGAAACGCGTCTATCGCTTTTCTGGAAAGATATCCCTCTCGCGCAATTCTAGCCGACCGCACAATAAGCTGGGATACATTTCTTCTTTCTCTCCTAGACACAAAGAAAAGAAAACAAGTAAAGAAAACACAAAGAAAGGCATTTGCATACTCATTTCTAACGAGCGGCGACCTAGAAAGAATGGAATATTTTGCATCTTCTCAATATAAGGAAAGCACATTGAGCTTTTCTTCATATATTGCTTCAATACTACCGTTTCTGCCGCCAGGAGATGATGAAGTGAGACTCCACATTGACGCGGCTATGCTACACGACATAGATATCCTCCGTTCCAGCTACTCCATGTGGCTCGAGGAAAACAATCTCTACGAGAAGAACTACCTTACTCCCGACTACTCTAAAATCGAGAAGGGGAAATTTGTCTTCGTCTTTCCCGAGACATTCACATCAAATATTGCATCAATTATTACACAGATGGAGAAAGTCGAAGTAATTACTTCTCCAGATGGCGGAGAGAATCAATTTATAGAATATGAGAACTCCATATCGGAAATACGCTCTGTCTTAAGACAAATCGAAAAGGATAGGCTTAAATATCGCCTATGTGATATCGCAATCACCTCATCCTCTCTTGATACATATAAGAGCTATCTTATAAGTGAAGCGAAGAAGCGCGATATTCCTCTTGTCTTCACATCATCTGAAAAACTCTCTTCATATAATGAAGGGAGATTAATGAGGAGCCTATATAACGCCTATAAATCAAATTTTGCTTTTGAGAATATGAAGTCTCTTCTTCTCAATCCCGCTTTTCCCTTCAAGAACAGAGATGTTTATATCTCAATAATCCGAAAAGCAATCGATAATAAGCTATCAGATAAAGGAGTCTGGAGTTGGGAGAAAATTCTCTTAGGAAAAGAAAGAGAACTCTTTTTATCTATGGTAGGTAAAATAAAAGAGATTGTAAAAAGCTCTAGGCCAACAATAACGCTAAGATATATCAAAGAATTCAGAGATACATTCTTCGCCAACGGGGAATGGAACGAGAAAGAAAACAGGGTTTTTGGTTCTGTTCTTATGATTCTTGAGGAGATTCCTGATGAGAACACACGCGATCTCTTTCATCTTTTCATCTCACTCATTGATGAGACTGACTACGTTGAGAACAGAGAAAACGAAAAAGGAATAAGAGTATATCAATATCCGGCAAGTGTTGGGCTTATTACTCCGGTTCATTATGTAATCGGACTGGACGATAAGACTACCGAGAAGAAAATAGACGACTATCCATTTCTTGTATCGCTGACGCGTCCCGAGGTAAAAGATATAAGCTCTTCTCTCCTCTCCGTCTATTCTTCATCCTCTTTTACAGAAAAGACAGTACTCAGTGGCGCCGGTCTCGGCTTTGATGGGGCGCGTCTCCTACCACAAATATTTCTCGACTCTCTGAAGAAAAATGAAGAGAGAAGCGAGGACTCATATGACGAGGAAAAGAGACTCTGGATAAACGAAATTACACCTCTTAATAAACCGTACCACGCTCAAAGAAGGGGCTATCTTAGCGCCTTGTCGACTTCCCTTAGAGGACGAAAGCGAGAGGTTAAAGTTCCCCCATTTATTCAAGAAAAAATGGACTTGAGCGTATCAAAAATAAAGGACTATGACTCATGTCCATACCGCGGCTATGCTTCAACCAGGCTCAAGGTTGAAGAGAAGGACTTCACAATAAAAAAAGAAGATCCACTTGTTATCGGAGAGATCCTTCATTCTACAATCGAAAAAACACTTGAAGAACAGAAGACCATTTCTAACATAGACATAACTCAATTGAAGACGAGGTTTATAGAAGAGCTTGAGAAGGAAGTAAGGAATAAGCGTATAAACTCAATTTATGCATATACTCATATAAAGGGCTCCTTCATAGATAAACTTAAAAATATTAAAGAGTCCAACAAAGCCCCCATTTACAGCTCTTTCTCTCTATTGGAAAATGAGAAGAAGATATCAGGTTATACACTTATAGGTAACATAACGATTCTCGGCCGAGTCGATACTGTCCTTTTGTCCGATAATGGCAAAGCCTATATAATCGACTGGAAGACCGGTGGGAAGAACGACTACTCCGACTCGCTAGACGAGATGAGCCTCCAGGTAATTCTATACTCCTTAATTCTTGAAAATGAATCATATGAAATAGAAGGTGGCGCCTTCTACTCATTCAGAGACGGAGAATACCGTGTAATATGGCCGGAGGAAAGTTATATGACAAAATCTGGGCGCAAATACACGGAAGGCTTTAAAAAGGAAGACGTACTAGAGAATGCAAATAAACGCCTAGACGAAATCAAAAAAATGCTGGATGAGGGAATCTTTACGCCTCTATATACATCTGATAGCTGCGCTCTCTGCCCCTACCCTAGGCTTTGCAGAGAGAAATATGCCGTAAAGAAGGAAGAAAACGATGACTGAAGAGAAAATGGAAAAATTCCTCGCCTTTTGTCTTAAAGAAGGTTTCGATATATCTTCTCCAGATTCAGCACAGCGTAAAGCTATAACAAGCCCTTTATGCTCCGTGCTTCCCTCTGGCGCTGGAAGTGGAAAAACAACAGTACTCGCATATCGCTTTCTTCGTCTCATAATGGATGGCATTCACAGCGATGAAATTCTAACGATAACATTCACAAAAGCCGCAACTGCCAACATGAGAGAAAGAATATATCTCATCCTCAAAAAGGCAGAGCAAAACGGCCTTATAGACGAGGATGAGATAAAACGATTCTCGTCCTGTGAGATATCGACAACTGACAGTTTCTGCTCAAAAATCGTAAAACTCGATTCCATCCGTTACGGCCTTACGCCGTCCTTCAGAATAGAAGACGATGAGGATATAGAGAATTATGTAAAAAATACACTCGAAAAAATCATGGAAGAGAAGATAAAGTCAGAGGAAGAAGTTGCAGTAATTGCGTCCCTAGTCTCCTTCGACACACTCCTCTCGGCCATGCTTGAGTTTACCTACAATTATCTCAATATAGCCTCTCCGTTTGAATGCGACAGTCTTACACTTTATGAAAGGATGCGCGCCGAGACAAAAGAAGTAATTTTAAATACTCTGGAGAATGAAAAAGAAAAGCTCAACGCACTCCTTCTGTCTTTCATCGAAAAATACTCCCCTTACGAAAGCGTAATTGATGACACAACACATGCAAAGAACATTAAGAAATTCCTTGATGATGGTTCATGTGTCTTATCTTCATTCTCACGTAAACGCTCAGTTAAGGAAAATAGCTCTCTTAGCGACAGCTTTCAAGAGGAGAAAAAAGAGATAAAGGAAGCCTTTTCATTCTACTCGGAGTGCCTAGCGTACAGCGACGACCAATCTTTTTCACTCCTCAAGGGCTATGCTTCTATAATCCAAGCACTTGAAAAAGAGATTATCAAACATAAAAGAGAAGAGGGTCTCCTGACTTTCCACGATGTAATGCTCCTCTCGATAGACATCCTCAATACAAACCCCGACATAAGGCTCTATTACAACAGAAAATTCAAAAGAATAATGGTCGACGAGTTCCAGGATAACAACGACGAGAACAGAAAGCTCATTTATCTACTATCTGCAAAGGAGGATTTTACATCGAACACAAACTATCCTGAGATAGACGATATACTCATCGACAAAATCTTCATGGTAGGAGACGAAAAACAATCAATATACAAGTTCCGTGGAGCTGATGTATCGGTCTTCAAGAATATCGAGAAGGATTTTGGGAAAGATAGGGTTCTTACACTCTGCGAAAACTTCCGTTCAGAAAAGACATTGATAGATAAAATCAACAGAATTTTCTCCGGTAGAATCATGCCGATAAAAAGCGAGGATAACCCCGATTACGAAGCTGAGTACACACCCTTGACGAGCCGGAGAGAGAGAGTGCAATCCTCTATAAGCTTTCGCTACATGAATGTAAGAAAATATGACGGCGAGACGAGAAACCCTTATGCACTCTCAAGTCCAGAATCTGAAGCATACGAATGCGCACGCATCATAAAAGAAGAGATCCTCACTTCTCAAAAAGAGAAATACATGGTGTGGGATAACAAAGTTAAATCACTCAGGTACCCCGAGTATGATGACATAGCGATACTTTTAAAAAAGACAACGAACCAAAGTCAATTTGAAAAAGCTCTACGTCATTTCAACATACCATTCAATGTGACAGATAACAAATCTCTGACAACAGAATGTGTTTGCAACGACTTCTACTCAATTATGCAATATTCAATATATGGAGATGATGATCCCCTGTCTCTTCTAAGTGTACTTCGTTCTCCTTTTGTGAATATGAGCGACGAGGCAATTGAGCGTATTGCTTTCAACTTGAAGAACAATATAAAGAAAGAAGAAGGACTAGAAGAAAAGGAAAAAGAAAAACTTAACTACTTCTACTCTCTTCTGTCAGAGCTGAAAACACTCTTGACGGGAGCATCTATCAGCGCGCTTATAGACTATCTTTGGTTCGACACGGGCTACAGATACTCAATAGAGACGGAGAGCGGCAACGAGAACTATAGCGAACACTATGACTATCTCTATTCAGCAGCAGTAGATGCAGAAAAGAATAATAGAAACCTTGTAGAGTTTCTTGAAAGATTAAGACCAAAACTCGGGAAAGTATCTGACTACAAGGACCTCGCTGTTCTTAAAGAAGATAGAAGAGGTGTCACTATCGAAACAATCCATAAGTCAAAAGGTCTTGAATACCCTATTGTCATCGTTTCTGATATAGCGGGAAAGAATGCCGGGAACAAATTTGTCGTCTCCTCTCTTCCCTCCGGGCTCCCTCTATTTCCTTATTATCTGACAGAAGAAGGAAAGCTAAAGAACACGCTGAGCTTTGTTACAAAGAAGGAAGACAACAAAATAGAAAATGCCGAGACAAAGAGAGTTTTGTATGTCGCTGCAACAAGAAGCATGCACCATCTTATTTTCACTTCAGTTTTAGGTAAGACTGCAGTAAAAGATGACGGAACAGTAAAGAGGCCGCAAAAAGAGAGCTACAACTCAATGCTTCAATATCTTGTGGAAGGAATAGATTTTACTCTTGAAAACGGCTCTCCATTAATCGAGACAATTGAGTATGAGAGAAGAGACTACTCCGTCTATAGGGAAAGAGAAAAAAAGAAGAAGACAAAAATAAAAAAAGAATGGTATGAAAGAGAGCGCGAATACGAAGAGAAAAAAGAAAGAGAAAGAATTGGAGTAACGGAGCTTATAAAAGAAGATAGTACACCTAGCAGAGGAGAGAGGCTTAGTGAACTTCCATCAGATAAAATATTAAGACGAGGCGACGATACAAAAGAGAGTGAGGATCGTATTACCTCATTTGGAACGCTAGTTCATTACTTAATCGAATGTGCAATTAAAAAAGAGGATGAGGATTTATCACAATATTTCAAGGACGAGAGAGAACGCGATGAAATAATAAAATGTGCATACTTACTAAAGAATAATTTTCTCTCTTCACCATTCTATAAAACTCTCTTAGCCTATGAGTTATTTCCGGAGAAAAAGTTCCTCATCAAGGATGGAGAATATATAGTGGAAGGTATAATCGACCTCTTATGTGTGTCGAAAGAGAAAATAATTATAGTTGACTACAAGACAGACAGCGTGAAAGACAGAGAAAAACACCGCTCTCAGCTTGAATACTATAAAAAGGCTCTTTCAACAATCTACAGTGGAAAGAGCATAGAAACATATCTTTTCTACCTGAGGAGTTCTGAGCCTGTACTACTCGATTGAATAATTCCTTTCTCGATAAGAAAACCTTCGATTATCTCTGCCGCTCGACGCGAGAGCTCTGAGCAGGGCCTCTTTAAGTAGTATTCGCTATTTCTCTCCTCAGGGATGGGTGAGTCTTTCTTTCGGTCGAGCCCCAGGAGCTCTCTACATATAATTGAGCCGTTTGCGTCTTCAAAGCGCCCGCTTAGTTCCTGAATATAAGAATAGAGGGTCGCCTTATCTTCTTTCTCCTTAGGTCTAGAATAGCCGAAGAAATAAGAGAGAAGAATAACGCCGGCACTAAAGGTTCCGCATACCTCCCTCAGTCTCCCGATCCCTCCTCCAAAACCACTGGTAGAGAAAACAAGGAGTTTAAGGTCCTCCTCTTTAACAATGTCTGAGAATGCAAGAAGTACACTTTGCGTACAATTGTATCCACAAAGGAAGTTATCTCGTGCTTTTTCTCCTCTATTCATCTTTCGTCTCCAATAATATTTTTACGAGCCCACCATCAAAGAGAGTGCCGCACTCGGTTATTTTTCCAGTCTCTTCCTTACGGATGATTTTCCTGATTATTTTCTCTAGGGTATCAAGAATAGAGGGAGAAAGAGGAGAAGAGAAATCTGGATAGATGACATCAAATTTATTTCTATAGTGCGAGAGATGGTAAATCGACTCAAGATATGCGTGGATATCTGAAAAGGGAAAGGAGAGATCTATAGTACCACCTACTATGGAATGGCCAGAAAAGACAGCTCCTAGATTATAATCGATGAGTACAACCGAACCCGGTGTTACGCCTGGAAAAGATACTATCTCAATTCTTCTTCCTCCGAGGTCAATCACCTTTCCATTGAAAAGTGGTTTCATGATACCAACCTTTCCTAGTGTTTTGTAATAGAGAAAAGCGTCCGAGGGAGACATATAAAAAATAGGGAACGAGTCATTCAAGCCTAGATTTTCCTCTAAAGAGGCAGTGTTTATAAGAGAAACAGGTTTATCTGTCAAATTTTGGAGAAAAGATCCTTCACACCCAGATAAGCCATCAACAAGGATTGCGCTCTCCTCTCCTATAAGAAGATACGAGACTCTTGATTCGTCTTCGATTAGCCATGTATTTTTATCTAATTTTTTACTTTCCACTTCGGCCTCCGAAAGAATTATGATCTAACTATGGAAAAACAACAATAAAATCTGTTACTATCCGTGAAAAAGAAGGGAATTATGAATCTAACAGAAATACTTAAAGTAATAGCACTTGGCATAATAGAAGGTATAACGGAATGGCTTCCTATATCGAGTACAGGACACATGCTTCTCTTCGATAGTTTTCTTGCCTTAGATGCTGAAGAAAGCTTCAAGAACATGTTCTTCGTTGTCATACAGTTCGGTGCAATTCTATCTGTTGTAATACTCTATTTCAATAAGCTGTGGCCGCTGGGAAAAAGAGACGGAAAGATTACCTGGAAGAAGAACACCCTCTCTCTCTGGGGAAAAACAATAGTTGCAATCATTCCTTCAGGAATTGTCGGTGTACTTCTTGACTCCTGGATGGAGGCGCATCTTCATACGAGTCTTGTAATATCACTAGCGCTGATTATCTACGGCATTTTATTCATCGTCATTGAGAAGAAAAATAGATCTCGAGAGGCAATTACAAAATCCGTAGACTCAATCACAATACGCCTCGCTTTATATGTCGGACTCTTTCAAATTCTCTCCCTTGTCCCAGGAACATCGCGCTCCGGTGCAACGATTATGGGCGCCCTACTTCTCGGTTTTGACCGCACCACAGCCTTGGAGTTTTCCTTCTTCATGGGTATCCCGACAATGGCGGGAGCATCTCTTATCAAGATAATGAAGTTCGGATTTAACTTCACAAGAAATGAAATACTGATTTTAGCTATTGGATCCTTAACGGCATTCATCGTCTCACTCCTTGCAATCAAATTCTTACTTGGATACATAAAAAAGAAAGATTTCACACTATTTGGCATCTACCGTATAATCCTTGGTCTATTGATTATTGTCTCTCTTCTAGCCGGACAGATAAGCTAGATTAGATTTAATATACTTCAAGCAGAAGACAAGACAATCTTCTGCTTTTTTATTATCAATATTGTTATAAGACAGAGATGAACATAAATTTGATATAACTTCTCCATATTTTGACAAAATCCGGAATTTCTTTGCTATATATATGGAGGCAGAAAAATGAATCAATTGAACAACATCATTTTAGAAGGCACATTAGTAAATGAACCGGAAGTAGTAGCAAAAAGTGCTGTTACGCAAAGTAGACTTGTAAAATTCACCATCGCAAACAACAGGTATTACAAGGATATCAACGGCAATACAAAGCAAGAAGAACTCTTTCTTGTCATCCAATGCTGGGGAGAGCTTGGAGAGAAATGCTTAATGAGTATTCACAAAGGAATGGTCATAAGAACAGTTGGAAGGCTTATGATGTGCCGTTGGGAAAACAAAACAGGAGAAAAGAGGAGCACAATTGAGATTGTAGCCAATCACATCGAATATCGCCTTAACAAAAACAAGGATTCAAAGCTCGAGATTCTTGATGACACAAAGAAAGAAGCCGACGAGCTATGTGAGACGACAGTTCTTTACGAATTCTAATCAAGTGGTGGTGTAGCTGCACCACCCTTCCTAAATAATTCTCAACACTCTATGCGTTTACCGTACGGTCTTACAGCCTTGACAGGGCATACAAGTACACATAGGTGGCAGCCTACGCATACCCGTGGATCCATAACGGGTTTACCATTAACCATTTTCAGCGCTTCGTGTCCGCCGTCCCTGCACGATAGATAGCATCTTCCGCATCCGAGGCACTTCTCTCTATCAAAATGTGGAATTAGTTTCGTCTCTCTATTGAGTTCATCGAGATCCCTCACATTCTCGACTCCAAGCCCCTGTAAGTCAGAAACATGATTAAAAGCCTTCTCTCTCATATACCACTTAAGACCATCAATTAAATCATCAATTATTCTTGCGCCGTATTGCATTACGGATGTCGTAATCTGGACATGATTTGCACCAAGAAGCATAAATTCAACTGCATCACGCCATGTATCTATGCCACCCATTCCACTGATTTGAAGATTAGGGCACTCTTTATCCGATGCCATATCCCAAATAAATCTGAGAGCAATAGGCTTTACGGCATGACCCGAGTATCCTCCGACTCCTGACATTCCTTTGACAGAAGGCTCAGTTGCGTATGTATCGAGATTCATCTCCATGAGGCTCTTAATAGTATTTATCGCAGCTATTCCGTCCGCTCCACTCTCAATAGCAACACGTGCAAAAGGTCTCATATCTGCAACGTTCGGTGTAAGCTTTGCAAGGAGTGGTCTCTTCGTTCCCCTACGTGCGGCTGCGGTTGCCGAGCGTACTGCCTCTCTATCCTGCCCGATATCGCACCCGAGTCCTCCTTCCTCCATATTAGGACAGGAGAAGTTACATTCTATGATGTCGGCACCACTCTCCTCACTTAAACGAGCGAGTCTCTCCCACTCCTCCTCGTTGCGACCCATTATCGAAGAAATGATCACCTTCGTTGGATATTCCTTCTTAAGCCTTCTGATGATTTCCAGGTCGTTCTCAAGTCCGTTTGAAGATAACTGCTCTATATTCTTGAAACCACTAAACCCATGTTCGGAGAAGAGAGCCGAGTAACGAGGGGAAGCCTCCTGAGGAATAAAATCACAAAGGGTCTTGAAACATGCGCCTCCCCACCCCATATCGAATGCACGAGAAATCTTCTCATATGTACTTGCAACAACAGAAGACGAAAGAAGAAAAGGATTTTCAAAGTGTACACCAAGAAAATCGAGTGAGAGATCTACGTCTCTCTCGGGAATGTCATCCCACGCTTTGCTGTCACTCTCGAGGCTTGATAATATACGTTTTATCTGGATAGGGTTATTTTTCAAAGTACAAGCTTTCTCACATGGGGCACTACAGGACGAACAAGCGAAATTCTTTTCTAGTCTTGCATGAGCACCCATATAGTTATCAAACCGTATTGAACGGATGATAGAGCACGGATCAATGCCGGACGGACATATATCCCTAGAGGAGTTCTCTTCACACAGGAGACAGCGAGAGACTTCCTCCATTGGAATTGTTATTTCATATTGCATATTATTTCCTCCACCGAAAAGCTTTTTTTAGCTTAAATTAAATCATGACTATTCACAATAGGAACAATTGTGATGGCATTCACAACAAAGCCATTAATCTCTCGAGATCTAATCTAGAAGTGAAACCACGAATTTTATATCTTCCTCTTCGGAGGAGGAAGCAATGATCGTCAGCGTACTATCTGTCCATTTAAGAGTAAAGTTATCTTTCGATAAATTCTTCCCGTCATTAAGAAGAGACAAAGACTCTTCTGTTATCTTCTTTTTCCCCCTATAAAGTGAGAATCCCCACTTTGTATAGCCGTACGGGAATTGTGGCTCCCCTATCATATAGATTGATAAACGATAGTCATTGTTTGAAGATGAAACTACTTCTGTTTTCTTGTATGTCGTTTTGTATTCAGCGATAAAAAATACAAGAAGAACAAGAAAAAGTACAATTAAGATTATCTTAGCCAAAATGTGTTTGGTTTTTCTATTCATTATTTCCTGGTGGACTACCGCCCTTTAATTGTGAGAACCAGTCTCCACACTCTTAAATGGTGATTGCCACACCTAGAGATAATATACAAAACTAACGATTTATGACAATGGAAAACCAATCTTAAGTTGCAGAAAAAAGCTCTCTCAAAAGATTTCTTTGTTCCATAACATATCCAAGAAAAGATTCCATGGCAGAAGAAGAATACCGTCTTCTGT
>CAVFXW010000016.1:0-9917 GCA_963626675.1 Clostridium sp. CAG:452
TTCTTTGATTCTCTCTATTCTTCCTTCAGAATAGAGCGCGTAAAAGCAAGTCGAACGATCAATAGTAAAGGAAGCGCAAGAGGAGCAGTAAACGAACTTCTTATTTACAAAAAGGCAACAGAATAAAGAGAAGTTTTGAGAGTTGGCTTAGTACATTTCGTGAGAGCATATCTTATACGGATTTTGAAAAGGCTTATACTGGTGTAGATGATAAAGCATATTGATTAAGAATTAAGAGATTCTGATTCTTATTCTGGACGAGACCTTCCTATCCAGTAGCTTTGCTCTTTCCTTTCTTTTAATTTGTTCTTATCTTCTTTCTGGAGGCAAATATGAAGAAAGCCATCATCATAGCTGTGATCGCACTTGCAGCTTTAATTGTAATTTTCAATTGTTTTTCGACTGTAGGTACTACTGAGAGAGGAATTCTTGTTACCTTCGGTAAGGCTGGGGAGGAGGTGTTAAATCCTGGTCTTCACTTTACTATTCCGTTTGCGCAGACTATCAAAAAGTATTCTCTTGCACCGATTAATTATGAAATCGACTTCTCCATAGGTAGTGACGGAGCTGTTACGAATGATATGCAGACTGTAGGACTTACTGCCGATGTATTCTGGACCTATGACGAGACAAGGCTCTACGATGCTGTAACGAAGTACACGGAAGCTTCTCTCAAGAGTGCTATAGAAAAGACTATGCTGGCTTCTGTTAAGGAAAGTGTTGGAAAATATACAATCTATGAGATAGTAGAGAATCAGGAAAAAATAAGTCAGGAGATATCGTCATCTCTTACATCCAAGATGAGTATATATCCTATTGTTATCAATCAAATTGCTATATCGAATTGGGATTGGAGCCCGGCGTTTGACGAGCAGATTGCCGAGACGATGAAGACTACCCAGCAAGTTAAGATTGCAGAGCAAGAGCTTCAAATAACACAGCAGGAAGCACAGAAGCAGATTAAAGAGGCCCAGGCAGAGCAGGAGGCTACTATTATTAGAGCCAATGCCGAGAAGGAGAAGGCTCTAATTTTGGCTGAGACAAAGCTTGAGAGTGCAAAACTTGAAGCAGAGGCAAAGAAGGTTACGGCAGATGCTGAAGCCTACTATAACCAAAAGATTGCTGAGAATCTTGAAGTTGAGCTTAAGCTTAGGGAACTTGAGGTAAAATCCCAGGAAATTGAAAAATGGGATGGCAGATATGTCTCAACTTATCAATATGGCCCTATACCGCTATCTAACGGGTCTCTATTGGGTCCGTCATCTGATAATTAAAGAGAAGAGCTCCCGTGGGAGCTCTACATCTTTAAGAGGGTGCAAATTGGCTGAAATAGAGTTTATGATAGAAACCACCTTTTTTTATTAGCTCATCATGGTTTCCTTTTTCCACTATTCTGCCGTCTTTCATTACGAGTATTAAGTCAGCATTTCTTATTGTTGAGAGTCTATGCGCGACAACAAAGCTCGTACGGCCCTCAATAAGAGTGTCGAAGGCACTTTGTACAAGCATTTCCGTTCTTGTATCAATACTGCTTGTCGCTTCATCGAGAATGAGCATCGGTGGGTGCGTAAGCATTACACGGGCTATGCATAATAGCTGTTTCTGCCCTTCTGAGAGGCTGTTTTCAGAAAGTGGAGTGTCGAGAGCATTTGGAAGAGAGAAAACAAAGTCATCGCAATGGGCTTCCCTTAGAGAGGCAATGATTTCTTCGTCTTTTGCATCTGTTTTACCGAAAGAGACGTTCTCTCTCACAGTTCCACTCTTAATCCATGTATCTTGAAGTACCATGCCGTAGGAGGCTCTCAGGGATGCTCTTCTTACATTTCTAATATCTTTTCCGTCAACTTTGATTGTTCCCTTGTCTGTATCATAGAAGCGCATGAGAAGATTTATCAAAGTTGTTTTTCCGCAGCCCGTAGGACCGACGATTGCAACTCTCATTCCCTTCTTTACATCTAATGAGAAATTTTCTATGAGGCTTTTTGATTTATCATAAGAGAATGCAACGTCCTCGATTTTTACATTGCCCATTACATTCTCGAGTATATCATCATTCTCCTTTATTTCTTCTTTCTCATTCATGAGCTCAAATACCCTCGAAGCGCAGGCAAAAGAATTTTGCAGCTCTGTTACAACACTGCTTATATCATTAAAAGGCTTCATATATTGGTTTGCATAGCTCAGCATTACAGATAGCCCGCCTACTGTGAGGGCGCCCTTTGGGATGAGGATTATTCCGATAAGAGCTACAAATGCATAAATTATGTTATTGACGAATCTTGTTGAAGGGTTTGCAAGAGAAGAGTAGAAGATAGCGCTTCTCGAGGTAGAGGCAAGCTTATCGTTTAGAACTTTAAATCTTTCTGTAGCCCTTTCTTCATAGCCGTATCCCTTTACTGTCTTCATTCCCGAAACTATCTCGTCAATAAGTGCAGTCTCATCCCCACGTGCTGCACTCTGTGCTCTGAAGAGATTGAATGACCGGGATGAAATAAAGGAAGAGACGAAAAAACTCAGTGGGGTGAGTAGGATTACTATGAGGCTTATCCAGATATTCTTTGAGAACATGAAATAAATAGTCGCTATTATCGTGATGACGCCGCTAAAGAGTTGAGTAAAGCCGAGTAGTAGGCCGTCGGAGAGAACATCAGTATCTGTAATAATACGGCTGAGTATGTCTCCGGATGTGTGGCTATCGAGATAGGAAAGCGGTAGATGCTGTATATGCTCTATAAGGGTGTTTCTTATATCTTTTACGACAGAGTAGGTTATTTTATTGTTGATGAGGTTCATCAAATAGACAAAGAGGGCACTTGAAAGTACGCACAGAAGAATCTTTAAGAGATATATGCCGAGAGAAGCACTATCTACGCTGCCCTTACCGACAAGATTATCTATGGCATCCCCGAAGAGTATCGGAACATAAAGCTGAAGTATTACGCTTACAAAAGCAAATACAAGACTTATAAGGAGTAGAAGTTTATATCCGGAGAGGTATTTTATGAGCTCTTTAATTGTCTCTCTATTAAGAGTGAGTTTATTTTTCATTTCCGTCTCCCTCTCTTTTAACTGGAAACTGTGAGTAGTATATGTCCTGGTATATCTCATTGCTTTGAAGTAACTCTTCATGTCTTCCTTTCCCGACTAGTTTACCTTTATCGAGTACAAGAATCATATCGGCATTCTTCACAGATGATATCCGCTGAGAGACTATGATTTTTGTTATTCCCTTTATATTCTTTAGTGCTGTTCTTAAATCAGCATCTGTCTTATAGTCGAGCGCGCTTGATGAGTCGTCGAGGATGAGTATCTCTCCTCCCTTTATAAGTGCACGTGCTATTGTGAGCCTTTGCCTCTGTCCTCCGGAGAAATTGCGCCCGTTTTGTTCTACTGGGCTCTCCAGGCCTCCTTTTTTCTCGACAATCTCTTTAGCCTGAGCGGTTTCTAGAGCCGACCATATTTCATCGTCTTTGGCATTTTTATTTCCGAAGAGCATATTTGTTTTTATAGTTCCCTTGAAGAGCTGAGATTTTTGCATCACTACTGTTACAAGAGAAGACAATGTATTTTTAGTGTAAGACGAAACGTTATTTCCGTTTACCATAACCTCTCCAGAAGATGCTTCATAATAGCGTGGAATCAAATTAATTAATGTTGTCTTACCGCTTCCTGTTCCTCCGATTATGCCTATTGTTTCTCCTTTTTTTATCGAGAACGATATATTTTCTAGTGTAGCTTTTCCCCCCTTAGGATAGGTGAATGAAACGTTATTGAAGGTGACAGCTTCATCAGTATTCTTTATCTTGGGATCCTCTTTTGGATATTCCATTCCACTATCTTTATTCATCACGCTTTCAACTCTTCTATATGAAGCGAGTGCTTTGTTGATTGTGATTATCAGAGAGGCAAGTTTTATGAGCTCAACGATAATTTGAAGCATATAGTTGTAGAGTGCTACAACTTCACCTTGATTGAGTTCTCCTAGTTCTACTTGTATGGAAGCTCTTTTGATAAGAATGATTGTGGCGATATTTATAAGAACATAGGTTACAGGATTAAGCAGGGATGATATCTTTCCGACAAAGAGATTGAGTTTTGTCAGCTCCGTATTACTTTGTGAGAATTCGCTTACACTTTTATCTTCTCTGTTAAATGCTCTGATGACTCTTACTCCGGTCAGATTCTCCCTTGTAAGAGTTGTAACTCTATCAAGCGATGATTGGCTTTTTGAGTAGAGTGGAATCGTTACCTTCATAATTAGAAATGTTATAGCCAAGAGTAGGGGAATCGATAAAAGAAAAATAACTGAGGCCTCAAGATTTATTATGAGTGCCATGATAGCGGCACCGAAGACGATAAAGGGACTTCTTAAAAGTAGGCGCAGTGCCATATTTAGTCCTGTCTGTATCTGATTTATATCGTTTGTAAGACGTGTTATAAGTGTACTTGAGCCTTCTTCATCAAGAGAAGAGAAGGAGAAAGATGAAATATGCTTAAATAGCTCATAGCGCAGTGACTGTGCATATCCACAACTAGCCTTTGCTGAGAAATATTGGGCTGTGACCGATGAAGAGAGTCCAAGTATGGCCATGAGAATGAGAAGAAGAAAATATTGTATTATTCTCCTTTCATTTCCTATGTAAGGCGTATCGATCATTTTGGCAACGATTACCGGAACGAGTAGATCAAAGAAGGCTTCAAGAAGCTTGAAGAAGGGAGCCATGACAGCTTCCTTTCTGTAAGGTTTAAGGTAGATCGTGAGTTTTTCTTTTTTTTCTTTCATAACAATAAAAAAGCCCTCCCCACGTTGAAGAGGGCTCATTTATGATACTGTTTATTCCCGATTGAGGATAGTCATAAATTCTTCTCCTGTGATTGTTTCTTTTTCAAGAAGGTAGAGAGAGAGTTCGTGGAGTTTCTTTTCATTTTCTGAGAGAATCTTCATCGCCTTTTCTCTAGCTTCTTTGACGATTCTTATGACTTCTGTGTCTATCTCTTCGCTGCTCTTACTCGAGCATGCGAGGGATGTATCTCCTCCAAGATATTGGTTGTTTACAGTCTCGAGAGCAACCATACCAAACTCTTGAGACATTCCATATCGTGTGACCATGCCTCGAGCAAGTTTTGTTGCGCTCTCTATATCATTGCTTGCCCCAGTTGTGATGGAGTGGAATACGAGCTCTTCTGAAGCTTGTCCAGCGGTGAGCGTTGCTATCTTATTCAAGAGTTCTTCCTTGCTCATGAGGTTCTTGTCGCTCTCTTCTACTTGCATTGTGTATCCTAATGCTCCGCTAGTTCTCGGAATTATCGTTATCTTTGTAACGGGCGCACTATTGTTCTGCTTTGCAGCAACAAGGGCGTGTCCTATCTCATGATAAGCAACGATTTTCTTCTCCTCTTCGCTCAAGACTGCATTCTTTCTCTTATAGCCTGCAATTACGACTTCAACACTCTCTTCTAAGTCTTCCTGTGTAACCTTGTCGCTGCCGTTTCTTACAGCACGGAGAGCCGCTTCGTTTATGATGTTTGCCAATTCTGCGCCACTGGCACCACTTGTTGCTCTTGCAATCGCCTCGTAGTCTATATGCTCATCCATCTGTACATCTTTTGCATGTACCTTGAGTATTGCGACTCTTCCATTGAGGTCAGGTAGATTAACAGGAATACGGCGATCAAATCTTCCGGGCCTTAAAAGAGCCGGGTCGAGAGAATCGGGCCTATTGGTTGCAGCGAGAATGACAACGCCTTTATTTGCATCGAAGCCATCCATCTCTGTCAAGAGTTGATTGAGTGTCTGCTCTCTCTCGTCGTTTCCGCCGTAAGGGGAAGAATCACGCTTCTTTCCGATAGTATCGATTTCATCGATGAATACTATGCATGGAGCCTTTTCAGATGCCTGCTTGAAGAGATCTCTGACTTTGCTCGCCCCCATACCGACGAACATTTCGACAAACTCCGAACCACTTATTGAGAAGAAAGGAACTTTTGCCTCCCCAGCAACTGCACGCGCTAGTAGCGTCTTACCTGTTCCAGGAGGACCGACAAGGAGAGCTCCCTTTGGAAGTTTCGCTCCTATTTTCGTATATTTATCGCTGTCGTGTAGGTAGCTTACTATCTCTTCAAGAGCTTCTTTTGCTTCATCTTCGCCCTGTACATCCTTGAATGTTACACCTGTCTCGTTCTCGGCATAGATCTTTGCATTGCTCTTACCGAAACTCATTGCATTCATGCCGCCTTTCTTCATTATTATCGCATATACAACACGCCCGATGAATGAGAAGAAGAGGATCGGAAGTACCCAGCTTACTAGGAATGAGCTTATTGGAGAGCTTTCGGGTTCTATGTAGGATGAAAATGATACGCCAGCATTTTCAAGGCGTTCTCTCAATCCACTATCCGGAAAGACTACCGTTTGATAAGTTCCCTCTATTCCGTTAACCACAGCAGTGAATACTATGTAATCATCCGCAAGTACAACCTCTTTGACTTCATTCTTGTCTACCATTCTCAGAAAGTCTGAATATTGTACTTGTTGTATCTTCTTATTCACAAATTGTGGAAAGACAAAAGCATTGAGAACCATCATTACCAGAAATACTATCAAGCAATAGTATATTATGGGTTTATTATTCTTTTTGTTTTCATTGTTGTTTTCCATGGAAAATACCTCCCTTTAACAATAATTTCTTTATGAAAAATAGTTAAATAAATTTTATGAGTATTCATATGAAAAACAAATTTGTCTCAAAATGACACAGAAAACAAGTATGTTTCAAAGTTTTATTCTGACAGTAAAGCTGGTAGATACTTTATTAAGTTTAATTGCTATCGGTTCACATAATATAGAAGTTTCCCTGTTTATTTTAGAAATAATTACATCTTAAATTTTTTATGGCGGTAAAGGCTACTCGAGTAGAGGTGACAGCTGAATATAAACGCGAGATTGAGGGGCGGAGAGAGTTTCTTCAAGAGTGGGAAAAATTTTCGATAATGAATTCTTGAAAAGGGGTATAATAGGTAGAAAAGCTATTGTTTCCATTTAAGATATAAGACTAAGAAGTATTGGATGTAGTTCCTTGATAGAAAAAGCAGCGTATACCGTGGATATTGGTCTTTATAATATCAACATTGTCTTATTTGACAATGTCTGACAATGTTAGTTTAATACAACATTGTTTGACTTTCTAATTATGATAATTTATTTTAATATGAAGAATTACATTATATTCTTATGACAATGATTGAACAATGTTTGACAATGTTAGATACACTTTTCTGGAGGAAGAGATGAAAATAAGTCAGATATTTCCAGATGTGATAGGAGAAAATCTTAATTACGAGTTCAAGGCAGCTCTTAGTGAGGATAATCCAGTCAAGTGGGCCAAGACAATTGTGGCCTATGCAAATTTTGAGGGTGGAATCATCTTTGTTGGGGTCTCTGATAACGGCGAGGCATTCGGTATCGATATTGAGGCTGTTGATAAAGTGAAGAATCAGGTTGCTCTTGAGAATGAGAGGCACATAATTCCGAAGGCGAAGATCTCATATCTATTAAGAAATGTTGATGACAGGCTTGGTTTATTTGTTCTGGGTATAAAAGTTTCACCTTCGGATTCACTGGTTAGGTATAGAAGCGGAGACTATAACAGCGAAGTCTTTATCAGACAGGACGGGTGCACAACTCATGCAAGCCCAGAAGACATCATAGCACTCTCGAAGAGAAAAGGTGGAATTGATAATGAAAAGACGGACGTCAAATATGATGAACGGGACTGGTCTCTTTATCTCGATCTATGTAGAAATAATAGAAAGAACAATAGTGTCCCCCAGTTGAAGGAGCTCCAGAGTATGGAGGTTGTGACTCCTGACGGCTTTGCGAAGTCGGGGTTTCTGATGTTCGAAAACGATTATGACGGAGATGATTCACTAGTCTGTTGTCGGCTCTGGCAGGGAAAGAATAAGCTTGGTACTGTGCTGGATAAAGGAAGATACAAGGGACCTCTCTCTGAGGTTTTTTATAAGACGATGGCCTTCATTGCCCGTAACACTAAGACAGCGTCCAATTACGCTTTTCAAAATCCTTGTTTGATTTAAGTAATTTTATATATAGCAAAGAAAAGTACAAAAGTCAAATAAAATAATCCTTGTCTCGTTTTAGTCCATTTAGACCAGTTTATACACCAAAAATGGTCCTCTTGGCACATGAGCTGGCACATGGTTTACTTGATTGTTATGTACTTCTGATGCTTGCTGTGTAGCTTATCTGGAATTGTTCTTGCAAGTCTTCCTTGTTCAAGTAAATTTTTAAGTTGTTTTCCAAGATTTTTTCTATCTTTTAGACTTAGATATTCAAGGATTTCCTTACAACTTTTTGGTTCTAAGCAAAAGTTTAATACTTTTTGTTCTATCTTCTTTGTTTTTCCATCTTGAGGGGTATCTTGTGGGGTTAACCATTCATCTTGAGGGGTCTTAAGTCCATCTTGAGGGGTATCTGAGGGGGTCTGTGCCTCATCTGATGGGGTTTTATCCACCTCTAGGTGATTAAATGGAATTGTCACTACAATGGCATTATCTCTAAATTCAAAGGCTTTCTCCCCGTATTCACTTACAATACGCGGTACTCCGCGACCACTTTTTTCGCTTATGTGAAGTTGGAGGAAGATTTCAGAGAGCTTCTTATTTACAGGAATAGATATTCCCTTGAAGAAACCTTCTTTGGTTTGCCCAGCAGGTAGAGTACCAAGTGAAACAATTTCTATACGGTCTTCATAGGCGGTAAACATTGGAGAGTCTCCATTTATCCACAAGTTGTGGACAAAAGCATTTATTACAGCCTCTCTAAATGCTTTTTTACTGAAAAGAAAGACTTCTTTACGCTCTACAACTCTTTCTCTTTCATCTGCTTGAGGAATATTGAGAATATCGCCAAAGTCCAAAACCTTATCAAGAGATAACAGAATACACATATTCCCATACTCTCTAACAGCATACATTGTTGAGGTTTTATCCTTTCCTTTGAATACTGCAAACCTAATAGGTATGTGTGGGTCGTCTGAAAGAAGCTGAGCCAACATGTTGTATTTTCCATCTGCAGTTAGAAGTTCAAGGTTTTCCTTGAATGTTTTTCTATTAAGCTTTATTCCTTTCATTTCATAGTAAAGAAAAAGCTGGTCGAAAGTTAACTCAGAAAATCTAGATTCTGTATTAAGAAGGTTTGGCAAACCCTTTTGTAAAATTCTAAAAAGTTCAGCCTCTCTTTGAGGATATCGGGATAAATTAACCTTGCTGGAACCAATTCTCAGGTAGCGAATTCCTTTATATGCAGTGGGTACATCATGTGCAGCTGGGATTCGCAAAACCACAACACGCTTTTCTGCAATTAAGGTTTCTTCAAAGTAAAAATAAATACCGGGAGTGATATTTCTGGCAAGAAAATGCTCAAGAGGTTCGTTTTTTACATCTTTATGGAAATTAAATTGGGTATTAGTTAGTTCATGTGTTTTGTCATGGACACCCCAAATCAAATACCCTTCATCTTTTCCAAGCATTGCCACAGCGTTGGACAGGGCGGAAATATACTCGCCAATACCATCGGGCTCATACCAGTTGTCTTTAAATTCAAACCAGTTTTGTTCTTCTGAATATGAAGTACAATCAGCCAAAACCTCTTTGATGGTACGCATTGAAATCTCCCTTTTGCTGTTTCGTCACCTACTAGAATACTTATATTTTTTGTTGCAAGCAAGAATTCTGTTTCCGGAGTTTTACAAAAACCTCTTGTAGCGTTAATATTGAACATAAATACGATCTTCTGATTTCACTGTTGAAAGAGCAGAATTGCAAAGCACTGTTTACTACTGGCAAATGGTATAAGATTTTGAACCAGCTTTATAACCATATGTACCTGCATGAATGGA
>CAVFXW010000017.1:0-61058 GCA_963626675.1 Clostridium sp. CAG:452
TTCATATTTTGCCTCCTTATATAAAGCGCAATAAGTGGCCCCTTTTGTCAGGATTAAGAGTAAAATAATTGAAAAAGATAAAAATTTTCCCAATTGAGACTTCACTTTGATTTTAATATGAGAAGTCGAGATATTTGTCATAACAATGGAAAAAGTATTATCTTTTTCTTATGCGTAAAAAAACATTCTTGTTAATCCTTGTTCTACTTCTCCTCGTATTAGGATATTTCATCTACACTAGCTACTCAGCCACCTTCGTCCCGTATTCTACGTTTGTCTTTGATAGAGACGAGAAAGAGATAGATGAGGTGACTCTCTATAAGGATAAGATTGTATATAAAATAGGTGGCTCTTCATTCAGAACAGATAATCCTGACTCCTCAACACTCAAAGAGGAACTCCTTCTCGAGAACATTAATGTAAAGGACGAGAGAGAAGACACTCTCGATAGTATCCTTAATACACTGATAAACATTATATTCCTCGCTCTTATCCTTTTGGGACTATATAAGCTTATAAGCTACTATACATCAACATTCAAAATTGTTACTCACACCGGTGTCCACTTTTCAGACATTGCCGGAATGAATGAGGAGAAAGAAGAGATTCTCTTTGCTGTAAATAATCTCAAAACAAACGGAAGTAACAGAAATATAAAAGGAATTATCCTCGAGGGTCCTCCCGGTAACGGTAAGACGCTCTTTGCTCGTGCACTGGCAGAAGAAGCAGGAACGGCTTTTATCGCAACTAAAGGCGCAGACTTCCAGGGTGCTCTAATGGGACTAGGAGCCTTTAAAGTAAAAATGCTCTTCTCGAAGGCGAGAAGAAACAAACCTTGTATCATATTCATAGATGAGTTTGATTCAATTGGAGAGAAGCGTAACTATGCAGGAAGTGGCATAGACAAGGAGAACAACAGAATAATAACGACGCTCCTTAATGAAATGGATGGATTCCTCCCCTCCTCGAGAATACTCGTCATCGCAGCAACGAACTCTTTCGATTCTCTTGACAGTGCACTCATAAGGCCGGGGCGTTTTGATTTGAAATTCACCGTTCCAAACCCCGACGAAAAGACAAGAGAAGAACTTATCAATCTGTATCTCAAGGGAACCTCTCTTATAGATGGTCTAACAGAAAAAATGCTTGTCTCTCTTTTCTCCAATCTCAGTGCAGCTGCAATCGAAACTGTACTTAATGAGGCAAAAATCATTAGAGAAAGAAAGAAGTTAGACGGCATAGACAGAGAGACTCTTCTTGAAGCGGGAAGAAAGACAGCACAGAAGTTCAACATAAAGAAATAGCTGCTTTTTCATGCTTATCTTAAATAAAAGCATAGACCCATTTAACTTGCAAGCAGCATCTGATAGCTTACTCTGCGATTTGTTGTTATATTTTTATTGTATTACTTTCAGTGTAAGAAAAAACAATGAAGATAAAAAGAAATAGTTACAATAAATTGCTTGAGTGAAAAAGAGAGTCAAATGGAAAGACTGCGCTTCTAATTGAAGGAGCGAGAAGAACTAAAAAACAACTGTAGCAAAACACTTTGGAGAAAACGAATATAGAAGCTGCATTGTTATTGACTTTAATAATGCACCTAATGAATTAAAACGGAATTTTACGGAGAATCTAAATTCTCTTGATGTCTTCTTCCAAAATCTCTCCCTTATCTACAATAAGCCACTATATAGACGCGATAGTCTTATAATCTTTGATGAGGTTCAGAGTTTTCCTAAAGCTAGAGAAGCAATTAAATATCTTGTTGAAGATGGAAGATATGACTATATAGAAACAGGATCGTTAATTTCCATAAAGGAAAATGTTAAAAATATAACAATCCCATCTGAAGAAGAGAGCATAAGTATGTACCCATGTACATTTGATGAATTTGCTTCTGCTCTTGAAGAAGATGTTCTTCTTGAATATATCCATTCTTGTTGGGAGAAAAGAATTCCTCTAGAGCAGTCTTTTCATGCAAAAGCTATGCGACTTTTCAATGAGTATATCCTAGTTGGTGGTATGCCTCAGAGTATTGTAGATTATGTGGAGGGAAATAGGGATTTTTATGCCAGCGATAAAGAGAAAAGAAAAATTCTGAAACTCTATAGAGCTGATATAAAAAAGGCTTCACAGAGATATAGTTCTAGGGTTTCTGCTATATTTGAAATGATTCCAGGTTATTTGTCATCTCATGAGAAAAGGGTCAAGTTAGCACCTTTATTGGACAAGAAAAGTAGAGCAACATTTTCATCATACGATGAGCCATTCTTTTGGTTGGAAGATTCCATGATTTGCAATCTATGCTATAAGTGTACAGATCCAAATGTGGGTTTTGCTTTAACTCAAAATGATTCTTTCCTCAAATGCTATATGGGAGATACTGGCCTATTATTCAGTCTTGCCTTTAGTGAAAATGAAATCACTTCCAATAACCTATACAAAGCAGTAATTGATGGAAGGCTTTCTCTTAATAAAGGAATGCTTTTTGAAAACATAATTGCTCAAACATTAAGAAGTAAAGGTAAAAAGCTTTTTTTCTACTCTGAAAGCAATCTGGTAAGTCACAGGAACACTATGGAAATAGATTTTCTCCTCTCTAATGAAAGTAGTATAAATCCCAAAATAATTCCTATTGAGGTTAAATCTTCAAAGAACTATAGAACACAATCACTTACAGCCTTTACAGAGAAATTTGGTAAAAGAGTATCTACAAGCTACATAATCCACCCAAAGATGTTGCAGATAGAAGAAAATTTAATAAAGCTTCCCCCTACATGCTGTGGTGTTTCTAGCAAATATGTTAAGCCTCTATAGCTATATGGTTTTTTTAAATTGCCTTGATGCACTTCCTTATTTGTGGTTGTTAAAATGCCAGAAATTCTCAAACGAGAGTAAATGCAACCTAATATTCTTAAGGCAAAGAAAAAGACCCACGCAAGATAGCATAGGTCCATTCTACATCTATTTATCTTTACTTTGAAAGCAGCATCTGGTCGTTTGCTTCGCTCGAACCACTTCTTTCACTAAAGAGAGCCATTAGATCTGGAACTGTAAGTTTCTTCTTCTCCTCTCCTCTTATATCAACAACGATGTGTCCTCTATCCATCATGATGAGTCTGTTGCCGTGTGCGATGGCATCCTTCATATTATGTGTGACCATCATTGTCGTAAGATTGTTCTCTTCAACGATTCTATCAGAGAGAGTGAGAACCTTTTCAGCTGTCTTCGGATCAAGAGCTGCAGTGTGCTCGTCAAGAAGAAGAACCTCCGGTTTCTTTAGAGTCGCCATTAAGAGAGTCAGCGCCTGTCTTTGCCCGCCAGAGAGAAGACCAACTTTAGTCGTCATTCTGTCCTCCAGTCCAAGTCCAAGAGACTTAAGTACATTATAGTAGATCTCTCTCTCTTCCTTAGTTATTCCCCACCTTAGTCCTCTTCTCTTACCACGTCTATATGCAAGTGCCATATTCTCTTCAATGAGCATATTAGGAGTCGTCCCCATCATAGGATCCTGAAAGACACGGCCGAGCATCTCAGCCCTTTTGTAATCAGGAAGATAAGTAATATCTTTACCATTTGATAATATTGTTCCCTCATCTACAATAAAAACGCCACTAATTGCATTAAGGAGAGTTGACTTACCAGCCCCGTTACCCCCGATAACTGTAACAAAGTCTCCATCGTTGAGAGTAAGGGATAGATTATCGAGTGCAATTTTTGCATTGATTGTCCCCTTATTGAATGTCTTCGAGATATTTTTTATTTCAAGCATTCTTCGCCCCCTTATGTGCCTTCTTCTCGCTGAGAGCTCTCTTCCAATAAGGAAGTGCCAAAAATAGTCCTACGATGACTGCTGTGATAAGCTTGAGATCGTTTGTATTAAGACCGAAGAGCAGCGTCACCTGAATTACAATATAATAGACTACAGCTCCCAATACAACAAAGATGAGAGTACCGGCAAAGTTATGCTTTATCTTACCGAAAACACCCTCTCCTATAACTATTGCTGCAAGTCCTATTACAATAGCGCCACGTCCCATGTTGACATCTGCGCTCCCCTGGTATTGCGCAACAAGAGCACCGCACAGTGCGACAAGAGCGTTTGAAAGCATAAGGCCGAGTATTATATCGTTATCGGGATTAATACCTTGTGCACGCGCCATTTGTTTGTTCGCACCCGTTGCTCTAATAGAGCACCCCTTTTCCGTACCGAAGAACCAATACATAAATGCAATGAGAAGCGCAAGAAGAATAACGATGAATATTATGGGGTTATCGAATGCGATGGACCGGACATAACGCTGTGAGACAAGGAGAGAATACTTATCTACAGATACGGGCTGATTAGATTTGCCGGACATTATTCTCAAATTGACTGAGTAGAGAGCAAGCTGAGAGAGTATTCCACTAAGAATTGCAGGAATGCCACACTTTGTATGAAGAAGTGCAGTCACAAGACCCGTAAGAGCCCCCACAAGGAATGCAACAAGAATGCATAGCCAGGCATTACATCCGGCTCTGAGCAGCATAACGCAGACAGCCCCGCCTGTAGCGAGGGAGCCGTCTACTGTCATATCTGCTGTATCGAGAATGCGGAATGTAATATACACTCCAAGGGCCATAATACCCCAAATCAAACCCTGTGAAATCGCACCGGGAAGAGCATTGAACAATGATAGCATATATAATCCTTTAAATAGCTGTGTAATCCTGTGGAGGTGTAATGCCAAGAGCAGTACACACCGATGCATTGTATTTCTTCGTTACTTGTGGAGCATATTCAACAGACATAGAAGAGATATCTTTTTCACCCTTCAAAATCTCTACAGCCATCTCTCCTGTCTTATAACCGAGGTCATAATATGAAATCGAGAGAGTTGCAACTCCACACCCTGAGCATATTCCTTCTTCGCCTGCAACAACAGGAGTCTTGGCAGGAATTACGACATTAGCAATTGCCTCTGTGTTGGATGCAGCAGTATTGTCTGTCGGGATGTAGATGACATCACACTCAGTAGCCTTCTGAGCAACGGATGCACAGTCATTTGTATCTGTGAAAGAATACATCTTAGTCTTGTAACCAAGTTTCTTTAGATATCCATCAATTGTCTCCACTTGATATACCGAATTAGCCTCAGCTGAACAATATAGGAGTCCCACTGTCTTTGCATTCGGGAAGAGTTCCTTGATCATTTGAGCTTGCTCATCTAGTGGCGCAAGATCCGATGTTCCGGAGATATTTGTTCCGACTGTTCCAGTCCAATTTTCAATTTCAAGAGCAGATGCATAGTCTGTTACAGATGTTCCGAGCACAGGAATTGTGCTTGTTGCAGAAGCTGCTGCCTGAAGAGGTGCTGTTGCATTAGCAAGAATAAGGTCGACATTCGATGATACAAAGCCATTGATGATAGTTGCACAGTTTACAGCTTCTCCACTTGCATTCTGTGTCTCGATTGAGACATCATCGCCCAGAGATGCTTTGAGAGCGTCAATAAAGCCCTCTGTTGCGCTGTCGAGTGCTGGATGCTGTACAAGCTGACATATCCCGACTTTATATTTAGCTTTCTCTGTAGAGCCGGAAGCAAAAAGTGACAATGAAATAATTAAAACAAGGCAGAAAAGTAATATTTTCTTCATATCAAATCTCCAAATTTAATTGTCATAAAGACTAATCTAATATAATTTCTTTGTCAATCAGATTGATGTATATAAATTGCATAAACATACGATTTTTTGTATGCAATATTATCTTTTCAAAGAAGGAAGAAAGTTCCACAATACCTTTATGGAAGAACTCAAAGGCATAAAAGAAATAATCAGAAATCTCCTGGCCTATTGTGGCGACCACTATCTATACGAAGTACAAAGGGAGAAACTGCAAAAGGAAATGCGGTATCATGAGACGGCATTATGTAATGCTATAGAGAATAACGAATTTGACTATAGTGAAGTTACCACAATTGCTTCTTCCTCCCCGGACTATGTATCACTTACAGGCGATAAGGCTCTAATAGACGCTTTATCTATCTGGATAGAAAGAAATAGGGAAAACTTCAATACAAGAGAAATTGAATTATATGTACAGGAAGCGAAGAGAATGTACTCCTCCCTCTTCATATGATACAACAACCCGATTGTATTAATTCCTCGGGTTGTACTTCTTAATAAAAAAAGAGGGCGTTACCTTTGGTTCTGACCAATGTAACACCCACGTGAACTTCCGCCAGCCTAAAGGAATGACAGCACTTAAGTTGGCTGCTTCGGTTTTTAATAACCGAGGCAACTAGAGCTTCAATCTCCACACGCTTACTCGGTGCGTTCCACACCTACATGATTGTTGTACAAGAGATACTATGGTTTTAAGAATAGCAACTCATATGCCAGACTTGAAGGCGATGGCATCTTTCTTGCTCAATTTATGTAAGCTTAAATTAATCAAAGTTCTATAACTGCAGTAATAACACCGCTTTCGACTATCACCTTAACTTCTTTTACTTCTGCTAAATCATTTACATCCCAAGGCCTGAGATACTTAAAGATAAGAGTACTCTCTCCATCTCCTACCGCCTTGAATTCAGCCTTCCATGTGCCAGGAGCGCCAAGTAGTCCCGTCTCCTCGGGAGCAATGTATTCCTCGCTCCTCTTCACAACGCTCTCTCCTTGAGTCTCAACTACCCACTCATATCCTGTTGTTGCATTACTTTCGAGAGCTACATAAATCGTACTTTTTATACTCTGTAGCCACCCCAGGTCAGTATAAGAGGGCATAGGAGGCTCTTTTTCAACTTCTTCATTTCTTCCAGTAGCGCAAGAAGAGAGAACAAGAAGAGCCACCAGGAATATAAATCCAACCTTCTTCATAGGCTCTCCTTAACATCCATAACTTCTATAGCATACGGTTTAACGATGTCCACAAGTTCACTTCCTTTTACACCAGCAACCTTTATATAAATGAAACGGTTACCGGGCTCTGTTCCCTGAAAGCATGAACATGTGACAAGATCGAGCTGTTTCTCACTGATTTTACCCATGATTTCTGCTAATATTCCCTTTCTGTCCTGAACAAGGAATGTAAGTGTCGTTCCGCTCACTCTTGCACCAAATGACTCGACAAGCATCTTAAAGAGGTCTGTCTTACTTACGATACCAACGAGTTTTCCCTCCGCGAGTATAGGAAGACATGATAGATCCTGGTCTATCATAAGCATAGCAGCATCCTCTACTGTCGTATCCTTTGTAATTGTCACGGGGTTACGCGACATAATCTTCTTTACAGTCAACTTTGATAATAGATAATTCGTCTCATATGCACTGAGTGTACTTGCCGGGCTTGGTGCAGCCTTGAGAATGTCCTTTTCAGAGATAACACCAATGAGCATTCCATTCTTGTCTAGAACAGGAAGACGATGCACATGTTCCTTCTTCATCAAATCCTGTGCATCCTGTATCGACATATCGGGTGAACAAGTTACAGGATTCTTTGTCATTCTTCTTTCTATAATCATAATGAATAATCTCCTTATTAAATGTTAATGCATTGTCCCGTTGGAGGCAATTAATTATTCTCCGAGATACGCTTGTCTCACCTTCTGATTTGAAAGAAGACTAGAGGAGTCATCGTGAAGTACTACAACTCCGTTCTCCATAACGTAGCCATCATTGCTACTCTTGAGTGCTAAGCGTGCATTCTGTTCAACTACAAAGACAGTAACCTTGTCCTCCCTGTTGATCAACTTGAGCTTATTAAATATATCCTGGACAATCAATGGCGCAAGTCCCAATCCCGGTTCATCAAGTAGAAGGAGCCTAGGACTTATCATAAGAGCTCTGCTAACAGCAAGCATTTGCTGTTCACCCCCCGAGAGAGATCTCGACTTCTGCTTTCTTCTCTCCCCGAGAATCGGGAAGAACGAGAACATTTCGTCCTTCTTTCTCTTCTTTAATGCCTCATCACCAAGGAGAAATGCACCCATGTCAAGATTCTCTTCGACAGTGAGATCTGCAAAAACTCTACGCCCTTCCGGAACGAGAGCAATACCCTTCTTCACTACATTGTATGTGGGGATACCGTGATAGTGTTTATCCTTTACTGAATATAGAAGTTCTCCGTCATAATAGATAGAACCACTCTCAAGTACTTCCTGACCGACAATAGCCTTCAAGAGAGTGCTCTTTCCGGCGCCATTAGCACCAATTAGGGCAACCATCTCACCTTCTTTAACACTCATCGAAACACCGCGGAGAGCCTTTATATTGCCGTAACTGACGCTTATATCTTCAATTTTGAGAATTTCCTTATCTGTCATTCCTCGTCCTCCTCGTCATCATCGCCGCTTCCGAGGTATGCCTCTATGACACGGCTATCGGACTGTATCTCGCTAGGAGTTCCCTGGGCAATTTTTACACCGTAGTTGAGAACCGTAATGTTGTCGCAAATATTCATGACAAGCTTCATATCGTGTTCGATAAGTACAACAGTTATCCCAAGATCTCTGATTCTTCTTATCGTCTTCATGAGACTTTCCGTCTCTTGTGGGTTCATACCTGCAGCAGGCTCATCAAGAAAGAGAAGCTTGGGCTCTGTAGCAAGAGCACGGGCTATCTCAAGTTCTCTCTGGTAGCCGTATGGAAGGTTTACAGCTTCCTCGTTGCGCATACTCTCGAGTCCGAAGAACTCAAGCCACTTCATAGCCTGAGCATAGAGCTCTTTATTCTCCTTCTCCACATTAAAATAAGAGAGGAGTGCCTCTACTGCGCGGTTGTTGCTTCTCCCAACAAGACTATGGCGACCGACCATAACGTTGTCTATGACACTTAGATTCTTAAAAAGTCTAATGTTCTGGAATGTACGTGCAATGCCCATACGGCAGATTTTAGATGCCGGGAATCCTGTTATATCCTTACCATCGAATGTAACGGTACCACTTGTAGGAGTATCGAGTCCGGTAATGTTATTAAAGAGAGTTGTTTTACCAGCACCATTAGGCCCAATAAGACCAGTGATCATATTCTTCTCAACTGTAAAGTCAACCCTGTTGACTGCAACAACTCCTCCAAACTCTCTTGTGAGGGCTTTTGTTTCAAGTAAACTCATTTCTCCACCCCCTTAAAGTAAGCTTTCTCATAGGATGAATTATTTCTCTTCTCGCGTCCAAGTATTCCCTGTGGGCGATAGATCATCATAACAACTAGGATAAGGCCGAAGATGATCTGCTTAGCCTGTGCCGGGATTACGTTTGAAAGCCCAGTAAGCTGCGGAAAATATGAAATAAACTGTATGATGAACGCACCGAGTATTACTGCCTTAAAGTTTCCCATTCCTCCTAGGACAACAGTACAGAGCACCATTATCGAAACCATGAATACATATGTTCCGGGAGAAACAGACAAAACGAATTCAGCCTGAAGACAACCTGCCAGTCCCGTAACAGCAGCACCTATAGCAAAAGATGCAACCTTATACTTTGTAACATTTATACCAAGTGAAGAAGAGGCTATCTCGTCCTCTCTTATCGCCTCGAGGGCACGTCCCATTCTGCTTTTTGCGAGCCTCTCAAGTAAAAAATAGCAGATGAGAAGCATTATAACCTCCATAAGAAGGAAGGACCCCTTCTTATATGGACTGATTTGAAGGCCGAAAAAGGAGATAATTGGGATACGTTGAATACCCATAGGTCCATTTGTTAGGCTATCCCAGTTATTGATGACGTTTCTAACAATCTCTGCAAAGCCTAGAGTTGCAATTGCCAGGTAGTCACCCTTGAGGCGGAGTGTCGGGAGGCCAATAAGAACGCCCAAAAGCGCACATAGAAGTGCTGAGGCCGGAATGGATACCCAGAACGAGAGGCCAAGCTTCGTTGTCAATATTGCCGTTGTATAGCTTCCGACAGCAAAGAATCCCGCCCCACAAAGTGAGAGCATTCCCGAGTATCCTGTGATTAAATTCTGTCCGAGGGACATGAATGCATAAATAGAGGTATAGATTAATATGAGAAGAAAGAAATTGAACATCAGACCTTCTCCTTTTCAGCCTTCCCCAATAAGCCTTCAGGCTTGAAGAGAAGTATAAGAATTAAAACAGCGAACGCAATTGTGTCCTTGAAGCCCTGCGGGATGCCGAGTAGTGCAACCCCGAATGTCTCGAGAATACCTAGTAAAAAGCCTCCAAGCATTGCGCCTGTTATATTTCCGATTCCACCGACAACTGCGGCAACAAAAGCCTTAAGGCCCATCATTGTGCCCATAGTCGCATAAACCTTGTAGTCAAGTGCTATCAATATACCACCACAGGCAGCAAGTGCACTTCCGATTCCGAAGGTAAGAGAGATTATCATATCGGAATTGATACCCATAAGCTTAGCAGTCTCTCCATCGAGAGATGTAGCTCTCATGGCCTTACCCATCTTCGTTTTATCAATAAAGAGCTTAAGAAGTACCATCATCACAATTGCGACAATGAGTACCATTATCTGATGAGGTGTAATAACAACCCCAAAGACAGAAAGCGCGGTGTTGTCGAAGGGATACTCGAACTTACGCGAGTGCGTCCCGAACATCCACGCACATCCGTTAGAGAGGATGAAGGAGATTCCGATTGCGCTCAAAAGGGGGGCAAGCCTCGAGCCTTTTCTAAGGGGTTTATATGCAACACGCTCAATAATCATCCCCAATAGCGCGCATGATGCCATCGATACCAGCATTGCAATGAAGAAAGCAATAAGCCACCACACTCCAAGCGGAGTGGAGCCTCTGAGAGCATCAAAGGTGAAAAGTCCTATATATGCTCCAACCATTAAGATATCGCCATGGGCGAAATTAATAAACTTCAATATACCATAGACCATGGTGTAGCCGAGTGCGATAAGCGCATAAACACCACCGAGGGTCAGGCCGTTCATGAGATGCTGGAAAAATGTACTTATGGATCCCATTATCTCCTCCAATCTATTTTAAACACGTATCAACGGAAAAAGCACCGCATCACGGTGCTCTCTCCTTATAAAAGAATTATTTACTCGACTTTGACAATCTTGCCATTAACAACCTGGTAAGCACCAACATACTTAGGAGTGCTGCCTTCAACCTTGTAAATTCCCTGATAAGCAACAAGGTCGCCGTTCTCGTCGAAGTTTATGATACCGTTGACTCCAACAAAGTCCTTAACACTCTTCATGCCTTCCTTGATTGCTACTCTGTCTGTACCGACCTTTGCAATAACCGACATGAGGATGTTTGTTGCATCATAAGAGTTGGTTGCGAAGCTATCTGGTCCGATACCATATTTTGCAGCATACTTCTCTTTGAAGAGCTTTGCTTCTGAGCTCTCTTCAACTTGAGCGGAAGCTGTATAGATGACACCATCGGTGTACTGTCCTGCGAGAGTATAGATTTCTTCGCTTAAGAAGCCATCTCCAGAGAGGAAGGGCTTTGCGACCTTGAGCTGTGATGCCTGCTCGAGTATCTGAGCCATTTCAGCTGTATAATCTGGGATATAAATAGCCTCTGCATCTGTATTCTTCAGCTTTGTAAGCTGTGTCTTGAAATCCTTGTCGCCGACCATGAATGTCTCTGTTGCAACAATCTTTCCACCCTCTTCGGTGAATGATTCAGCCATGCTTTCATACAATCCCTGGCTGTAATCGTTCTTTGCATAGAGAACAGCAAGCTTCTTGTAGCCGAGAATCTGTGAGAAATACTTACCTGCAACAACACCCTGAAGACCATCGGATGGAGTTGTTCTATAGATGTAGTCACCTGTGAGTGTTATATCTTTATGGGATGCACTCGGAGTAATCATCAAGAGGCCTTCCTGCTGTGCTCTCTCTGCAACAGAGAAAGTCTCTCCTGTAAGAATCGATCCGATAATTGCACATACCTTATCTGATGAGCTGAGCTTTTCCATTGCAGCAAGTGCCTTCTGTGAGTCACCTTCGCTGTCTTCTGCATAGAGCTTAACCATAACGCCGTTGATTCCGCCCTTGGCATTCTGCTCCTCGATAGCCATTTCGACTGCCTGTTTACAGAGTGTACCGTAGTTAGCATAGTCCCCTGTAAGAGGTCCGATAAATCCAATTTTAATTTCGCTTGATGCGCTTTCACTGCTTCCACCTGCAAAACATAATGATAGAGCAGCTAAAGCCACTAACATTACAGAAAGAAACTTCTTCATAATTAATAGACTCCTAATAGATTTATAAAATCTTGAGGGTAATATACAGTTTTATGTATTTTTATTCAATATTTTTACAGAAAATTTTGACAGAAAGAACTAAAAATATTAATAGATTTGATTTAATTATTTACAGTTTAAAGATTTAAATCTATGAAATTTTACAATTATTATAAATCTGTCAACAACATAGTCATCCAACTCGTCAAAATAGTCAACTCCATATATAATTAAGAAAGCGACAACCCAAACGGAGGGGGATATGAAAAGCTCACTTATAGCTCTCCAGCGCCTTTGTAGAACAGGAAAGGTGCTCTCTAGAATCTTCTATGTATTAAGCGTAGTTGTAGCAGTTATTGCCACTGTCTTTTTACTCCTTATTCTTCTTTCCTCATCGCTTCACGATAAAGTGGAAAAAATCGTTTCTTCTCATAGCTTTTACAACATAGCTACTCTTTATGGGTTATCTGTAGTCACAGTTGTTCTAGCCATAGGAGAAGCAATAAAAGCAAAAAAGGCCGAGAACTACTTCAAGCTTGAACTAGAAGCAGGAACTCCGTTTAAAGAAGAGCTTTCAAAGAAAATGCGCGGGCTTGGGCTGGCGGTAATCATTGTTCCGATTATCAGCTACACAATATCTCATGTTATATACCATATCTTAAGCGCATCTCTTTCTGGGATGGCACCGCTAGAGCTTAACGCCTCCGGCTCCATCACTTTAGGTGTGATGTTTTTAGTGCTCTCACTCATTACTCGATATGGAGCAGAAACAGTTAAAGGAGAGGAATCATGATAGATAAACTATTAGAATTACAAAAACCAGTCATGATCTTTTTTGCTAGTTTGAGAACTCCATTACTAACTTCTTTTGCAGAAGCTGTATCATTTCTCGGAGAAGCTACATGGCTTGTGGCACTTATACTATTCATATACTTTGTGATAGATAAGAGAAAAGGCTTTGCTCTTGCCTCAGTCACAATGACAGGACATATTGCCAACAATACCTTGAAGGCTGTTTTCCGTATACCGCGCCCCTGGGTAAAATACCCCGATGAAATTATCCCCTTAAGAGAAAATACTGCAACAGGATACTCCTTTCCCTCCGGGCACTCCGTAGGCGCCGGCTCTCTCTATTGGAGTCTCTATAAGCTTTTTGAAAACAAATGCTCTAGAGTGCCATCGATCATACTCCTAGTTCTCATTCCACTCTCAAGAATATACCTAGGCGTACATTGGCCTCTAGATATATTATTCGGTCTTGCTCTCGGAGTTTTTATCGCGTCATTTATATCAAATTTCATTAATCTCTATGATGACGATAAAAGACTAAAGAGAGTAACACTAATAGCAGTTCCGGCAGCACTCTTTATCGCATTCCTTGATAGTGCTTTTATCGACATAGGCTATCTTGATGAGACACTTTATAAGGATATAGCATCGTCGTTTGCTAGCTGGGGTGCTATAATTCTTGCGTCCTTCCTTGAAAAGAAATACGTCGCATTTAAGCTTGATGGAAAAAAAGCAAAAAGAGTACTCTTCTTCCTTCTAAGCTTTGCTCTCGGCTACGCTTCAACTCTCTTATGGCTTGGCAACATGAAGACAATGCATAGAACAAATAAAACTCTCGGCCTCTTGCTTCTTATTATGTGGGAGATATTTCTCTGGCCACTAATTGCAGTCAAACTTAAGATCTTCTCTCGTGAAGAAAATCATTAATCTAGAGGGTTTATTTCAACTTCTCAGGATATCTATGTTTCTCACCTTTTTTGTAGATACGTGAGAAGAAAGTACTAGAGAGAGTGTCGCTAAGGAGAACTTCTCCACAAAGGCGCGAGAATAGTACTCCACAGGCTTCTGCATCCTCGAGAGCGTTATGTGCCGAGTATTTCCAACCAAATTCATTGGTAAGATTCGTCAGCTTATAACTCTCCCTGTTACGCCATAATTTTCTCGAGAGCGACAGCGTACAATAATACAGATATGGAGGAATTTCCATATTCCATGAGGCTAGGGTGTGGGACAAGACAGACATATCGAATTGTGCATTATGGGCAACAAGAGGACGGTCCCCGATGAATGATGAAATATCATCCCAGAGAAAAGGGAACGTAGGACTATTGGCTATGTCTAGAGGATCTAGTTTATGAACCGCCGTGCACACATCGTCGAAGCGTAAAATAGGAGGACATATGAGAGAATAGAATGAGTCTTTTTTCTCTCCCTCTCCATTGAAAAGTACCAACCCTATAGAGCACGCGGAATCCCTTAATACCGACGCTGTCTCAAAATCTATTGCGACGTATTCCATTACTTGATGCCCCCTGTTGCTATGTAGAGAGCATCATCTGTCTTAATCGATATTCTTTCTCCCCCAGAGGTGTATGCACACTCTCCTCTCTTGAGTATCCATGAATTATCTTTTGTTTTTAGTTCAGTATTTCCAAAAGAGAGGAAAATCGATTCCTTCTCGATAAAGAAGCTCCCTTTATCCTTTACTTTTCCGAGTCTAAAGTCCCTACTTGGTGTAATATACCACACTACCCCATTCTCCGTTTCCGTCTCTGTCTTTAGTGGCTCCGTTAGACCAAAATACATTATCCTTTCAAGTTCCTTTATATCGACTCTCTTCGATGTAAGGCCTCCCCTGAGGACGTTGTCGGATGCAGTCATAAGTTCTACCCCATTACCTCTTAGATAAGCATGAAGAGTATCGGGCTCAAGATATAGAGCGTCCCCCGGCGCGAGACGCACTATATTCATCATGAGAGGGAATATCGAGCCAATATCTCCCGGGTACTTTTCAAGTGTCTCTCTAATTATTCCCTCCTCTGTAAGGTATTCCCCATCAAAGGATGATAGGGAGGAAGAGAAGACCATCCTCTCAAGCTCGGAAAGTATATTCTTCTTCACCTCTTTATCGAATGAAAAACACGCCAAGAAAAGTTCCTCTATATTATTGTATTGAGAGAAATACCTCTCATATGAAAAAGGAAGTCTCTCTTTTAGCTTTTTCTTTATATCTGGAAAAGGCTTAAAGCCGCATAGCGCAGTAATAGGAGTAAGGGAAGCGATAATCTCGGCCTTCTCGTTGTCGTCCATATAATTGCACTCCTCGCCTTTTTGCCGTTTCTCTTTCTCCCGTTTCCAGCCTTCTTCAGCCTGCGCTTTATCTGGATGACACTGAAGAGAGAGAGGAGAAGCAATACTGAGTACTTTAAAAAGAAACGATAGTCTATGACCGATAACATTCGAGAGTCTTCTTCCGTCCTCCGCTACAGCCTCTCCTTTTGGATGCGTCCCCATCCAATATTCGGCCTTTCTACCACTTTCATCAATTTTGAGGAGAGACGCTATGTAATCCTGTGTTCCCCAATCATAGTCCTTTATAACGCCTTTTATTTTAATAAAATCCATATCTTAATGATAAAGACTAGATTGAAAATGATAAAGAGACCATTTATCTCAAATAGAACTTTTACATACCTCGAGAATGTGTCTCTAGATTATGTATTATATGTTTGTATATAGTCTCTTATAAGGCGCTGTAGAGTTCGGAGTGAGAATAAAGAAGTTTTTCTCGATTATCGCCAATGGATCAAGGTGAAAGATAGAGCAGAACTCACTTATAAGAGAGAGTATCTCCTTCTTGTCGTTTTCGTCTGCCCTTCTATATGCAACCTGGGATGGAAGATCTTTTGGAAGAGAAAGAGAGCGGAGTATTATCCTTCCGCCATGCATTCCCGTCCCTGTAAAATATCCCACAGGAGGTGTTTCTTCATTATTTAATCCAAGGACCACAATCGTGCCACCGGCAAGGTACTCACCAAGAAAAGAGCCCGAACTACCGCCTATGACGATAAGAGGCTGCTTCTCCTCATATGCCTTCATATGTATCCCAGTCCTATATCCGGCATCCTTTTCTATGTAGATTTTTCCGCCCCGCATTGCGTATCCACATGCATCTGACACCGATCCGTGTATTATGATTTTTCCATCGTTCATAGTGTCACCAACCTCATCCTCAGCATCCGAAAAGACCTCTATCTCGCTTCCATCAAGGAATGAGCCTAGCGCATTACCAGGAACACCATATAAATGAAACGACTTTCCGGAGGAACCCGATGCAATATATCGCTGTCCCGTAAGGTTCTTTATTTCAATGAGTCTTTCTTCTGCATTTCTTACCTTCTCATTTAGTTCTTTGAACTCTAAACCTTTTGCATCTATTATCATTTCACTCTCCTACACTTTTGAGACCGAGGATCTCTAGTTCCTTTTCGTTAAGTCCGATTCCCCTTAGCATAGCTCTGTTGCCGATAAGAGCCTCTATAGAGTTGATGCCCATGCCACCCATCATCTCCTTTATCTCATTTGTCCATGAAGAGACGAGATTTATAAGCCTTTTCTTTCCTTCCTCGCTGTCTAGTCTCTTTACAAGATCTTCTCTTTGCGTCGCTATTCCCCAATTACATTTACCACTGTGACAGCTTCCACATAGGTGGCAGCCTAATGCAAGAAGGGCAGAAGTTGCTATATATACAGCGTCTGCGCCGAGTGCTATAGCCTTCACTATATCGGCACTATTACGAATCGATCCCGATACAACAAGAGAAACACTGTTTCTTATTCCCTCATCCCTAAGCCTTTTATCAACCTGGGCAAGGGCCACCTCAATTGGGATCCCAACGTTATCTCTGATGACAGCCGGTGCAGCACCCGTTCCTCCCCTAAAGCCATCGAGTGCGATAATATCGGCTCCGCTATGGGCTATGCCGGAGGCAATTGCCGATATGTTATGTACAGCTGCAACTTTAACGATTATAGGCTTACTGTATCCTGTCACCTCTTTGAGGGCATACACAAGCTGCCTTAAATCCTCTATTGAATATATATCGTGATGAGGAGCAGGAGAAATGGCATCGCTGCCCTGAGGAATCATACGTGTTCTTGAGACATCCCCCACTATTTTCGTTCCGGGGAGGTGTCCCCCGATTCCCGGTTTAGCACCCTGCCCCATCTTTACTTCTAGTGCTCTTCCACAATCAAGGAACTCCTTCTTGACTCCGAATCTTCCCGAGGCTACTTGAACTATCGTATTCTCACCATACACATAGAAATCCTCGTGCAGTCCTCCTTCTCCCGTGTTATACATTATCCCGAGTTCAGAAGCAGCAGCCCCAAGCGCCTTATGAGCGTTGTAGCTTATGGAGCCATAACTCATTGCAGAGAACATTATGGGAGTCGAGAGCTCTATCTGGGGATGGTTTTCACATATTATCTTCCCGTTTTCATCTCTCTTAATTTTACTGCTCTTACGGCCTAGGAATACCCGTGTCTCCATCGGTTCACGTATTGGGTCAATCGAAGGGTTGGTAACCTGACTTGCGTTTATAAGGATTTTATCCCAGAAAACAGGATACTTCTTCGGCGTCCCCATAGAAGAAAGGAGTACTCCTCCAGTCCCCGCCTGGCGATAGATATTGGTTATTGTGCATTCGTTCCAATTGGAGTTCTCCCTATATGGGCTCTCTGCTTTACGTATTCTAAGAGCGTTTTCAGGACAGAAAGAAACACAGCGCGAGCACGAGACACATTTTCCATCATCTGAAAGTATCTTTTTCTTCTTCTCATCAAAGTAGTGAACACAGTTAGCGCACTCTTTGATACAGCGAAGGCATAGTGTGCACTTATTCTCATTCCTTATTACTTCAAACTTTGGTGCTATATAATCAATACCCTGCATTCTCTTCCTCCCTTAGTCTTACTACGACGGCTTCTCCCCCCTTTGGGTACCATACTTTTTCCAAGTCGGGAGCAATTACCCTGATTGCAGCCTCTTCGGATGCAAAGTAGACTCTGTCTTTATTTACTGCTGCAACAAGGGAGCGCAGTTTTAATCGATCGTTTAGTGCCATTATTCCACCAGGGAAGGCCACAATTATTGAAAATGGCCCTGTAATAAGAAAGGATGAGAATGTCTTTCTAAGGTATGTGTACTCTTTTTTCTTCTCATCATCCATTCTCCCTATAGTTGTCCAGAATGGAGAAGCAATTACATGGCTTATCTCCTCCATAGAGAGGCCCTGAATGCGACTTAGGTAATCTATTATATATGTAATGACCTCAGTGTCTGTTTGAAGCGTACACTTATAGCCGTACATCTCTATGGAGCGTCTATTAGCATCGTATGATGATATCTCACCATTATGAACAACACTTGTCTCCAAAAGTCCAAATGGATGTGCGCCACCCCACCATCCTGGAGTGTTTGTCGGATAGCGACCGTGAACTGTCCATGAGTAACCCTCATACTCATCAAGCCTATAAAACTCCCCAACATCCTCAGGATACCCAACAGCCTTGAAAATCCCCATATCCTTCCCCGAAGAGAATATATAAGCTCCCTTTATATAGGTGTTTATGTGCATTACTGCCCTTACCGTATACTCTTTCTCATCCAGTTGGGAGAAATTGAGTCTTGTCTTTAACGGAGTAAGAAAGTACCTCCAGATCAAAGGTTCATCCGATATATTCTTATTCTTCCTAGTTGGAATCTTCGATAGATTCACTATATCGAAATATTCATCAAGGTAATGCTCCGTTTCGAGGCGCGAGGAATTATCATCATAGAAAATGTGAAAAGCATAATAGTCCTTGTATTCAGGATATATGCCGTAGCCGGCAAATCCTCCTCCAAGCCCGTTTGAGCGCTCATGCATCGTACGGATTGAAGCTATCATATCCTCACCAGTAAAGCGCTCACCACGCATTGAGAATTCAGACGCAATTGCACATCCTGAGGGTATTCTTATCTCTCCTTCAAGAGGGATGTTCGTACTTTTAAAGAAATCCATACAGCCTCCCTAAAAAAAAGACGGCGCCCTATGGGGAAAGAGAATTCCCTATAAGACGCCATTGCCTTGAAAGAGAAGATATATGGAATAGATGAAAAGTGCAATATAAAAAGGAGAAAAATTAAGAAATATTCCGTAACTCTATTAGAAGCAACAAATAGATAATGATAAAACTGTTGCATTATGTTGCATTTTCTGTTCTTGTCTTCACTCCTCTCGAATTGAATCTCAAATATAAACGAAAGAACGCTCTCAATCGGGGAGATAGCCTCTCTCTCGGGTTTCGATTCACAAAGCTACTACTCCAAAGAGTTCAAACGATTCTATGGCATAACTCCAGGCGAATACAGAAAGGAGCATCTTCATCATTAATGATTGAGACAAATTGTCATGTCATGCTCTTCCATTCTTATCCTTTTTACGATAAAATCCTCTTAAATGCGGTGTTAGCACAGTGGTAGTGCACCGGCTTCCCAAGCCGAGTACGAGGGTCCGATTCCCTTACGCCGCTTAGAAAATTGACAGATAAATAATCTATATTTATCTTCATTTTTATATTTCAACGCACAGCTAAAAGTGCAAAGGATGTTTTATTTTTACATGGACGACGGCCATAGTAGCCAGAAGGCACAAAAAACTACCCCTTCGGATGAGGTTCCTCCTCTCGCCAATAACAGAAAAGGAGAGGAAAAATGACAGTACAGTCCACTCTCATACTCCAGGTTCTCCTTATACTCGTCAATGCCATCTTTGCCGGAACAGAAATAGCGGTAATATCATTAAATCCGATCCAGCTGAAAAAAGAAGCTGAAGAAGGTGACAAGATCTCTAAAAAGCTCTTGAAGATGGTAGAAAACCAATCATCATTCCTTTCAACAATACAAATCAGCATCACACTTGCGGGCTTTTTAGGAGCAGCGTTCTCTGCTGATGTTCTCTCCGAACATCTTGTTGCATGGCTCAGGAGCATTGGATGCCCAGGTTCTTCTACACTTCTTAATTCCCTTGCTGTCATTTTGATAACAATAATTATTTCATTCTTCACTCTTATCTTTGGTGAGCTTGTTCCAAAAAGAATTGCTCAGCAAAAGTCAGAAGCATGGTCTAGAAACGTTGCTGGACTAGTGAGCGCGCTAAGCATTATTTTCCGGCCTATGGTGAGGTTACTTTCGTTCTGCACAAACCTTGTTCTTAAACTATTTCGCCTTAAAACCGACGGCACAGATGAAGAGGTAACAGAAGAAGATATACGCCTCATGGTCGATGCTTCCGGAGAATCGGGATCAATCGAAGAAGACGAAAAAGAATGGATACAGAACGTATTTGAATTCAACGACACACCGGTTGATGAGATAATGACTAGGGACGCGGATGTCTTGTGGATACAGGAGGATGCAACTGAGGAAGAAGTTCTTGAGGCAATAGAGTCTTCCGGATTCTCACGCTTTCCTGTCTACGGGGTAGACCATGACGATGTAAAAGGTATATTAATTGCCCGTGAATTCCTTATTAATCTTCAAAGAGCGGAGAAAAAAGACTTAAAATCCCTCATAAGAAAGGCATATCTTGTTCCGGATTCCATTCATGCAGATAAGCTCTTTGCCGACATGCAAGCAAAGAAGGTCCACCTTGCAATTGTAATTGATGAATATGGTTCATCTGCCGGAATCATAACGATGGAAGACTTAATCGAAGAGATTGTCGGCAATATCTACGATGAGTTCGACAGCGTGGAGGAAGAAGAAATCGTAAAGCTCGGTGACAGTAAATGGTCTGTCAGCGGCGATACGTTAATCGACGACCTTAATGAAGAGACATCTCTCTCGCTTCCGCAAAGCGAGGACTACGATACAGTCGGTGGCTTTGTATTATCGAATCTATCAACAATTCCGGAGGATGGTAAGGAATTCGAGATAAAGAAGGACACTTTTACAATTCATGTTCTCAAGGTCGAAGACAGAAGGATTGTCAGAGTGATAATCGAAAAGACAGAGTCTACTCCAAAAGTTGAAGAACAAGACCACGAATAAGCATCTTCACCGTACTCTCCCTCTCTTTTGAATCACATTCAATTAGGTAAAGGGAGAGTATTGCTTTGTAGCTTTTCATGAAACGCGATATGTCATCTTTGTCATCAATGGAGAAATATGAAAAGAGGAGCGTGTAATTCTTCTCAAGCTCATCCTTAATTCTCTGCACTTTCTTCTCCCCAACTTTTCTTTCAATGAGTGCTTGATTCTCACTATCGAAAAATCTATATATGCCATTCTTTTCATAACACAATGCAATAGAATAAAAGACCTCTGTTAAACTTGTTGCTATATGGTTTTCATCGAGGCTCTCAAGCATTTCTAAATACACCGGTTCTATAGATAGAATGAAGGACTCAAAAAGAGAAAGAAAAAGATCCTCTTTTGAGTCATAAAATAGATAAAAGCTTCCCTTTGCTATATGGGCTTTCTCTGTTATTAAATCGACTGTTGTTCGCCTCACACCAAAGTTTCTTAGACACTCTCCTGCGACAGCTAAAAGTTTATTTTCAATTCGATCTCTTTCTTCTGATGTGAATATTTTGGGCATAATGACTAAATTTACTTTTTTAGACATTTTAAATTAAACCACAATAGTTTTCAATGATAAAAACAATCCTTTAGGATAAAATATTCTTTGTTTTTTACCATTTTACGGTGGAAAATATTTCTAAAGACTAAAAAAGGAGAAAAACAATGGCAGCAGTAAGTCTACAGAACATATGTAAGATCTACGATGGCGGCGTCAAAGCAGTAGACAACGTCAACATCGAAATCGAAGACAAAGAATTTGTTGTTCTAGTTGGTCCTTCGGGCTGTGGAAAGAGTACAACGCTGAGAATGGTTGCAGGACTAGAGGACATCTCTTCGGGAACTCTCACAATCGACGGCAAAGTCATGAATGATGTACCGCCTAAAGATAGAGATATCGCAATGGTATTCCAGAACTATGCTCTCTATCCTCATATGACGGTTTATGACAACATGGCGTTTGGACTCAAAATTCGTAAACTTCCTAAGGAAGAAATTGACCAAAGAGTAAGGGAAGCTGCAAAGCTTTTAGATATCGAGGCTCTTTTAGAGAGAAAGCCTAAAGCTCTCTCCGGAGGACAAAGACAGCGTGTCGCAGTAGGACGTGCTATCGTACGTAACCCGAAAGTCTTCCTTTTCGATGAGCCGCTTTCAAACCTCGATGCTAAACTACGTGTACAGATGAGAGCTGAAATCAGCAACCTCCACAATAGGCTCCAGGCTACAATGATCTATGTCACACACGACCAGGTTGAAGCATTAACAATGGCAGATAAGATCGTCGTCATGAAGCTCGGCGTTATCCAGCAAATTGGCGGACCTATGGAACTCTACAACGAGCCTGACAACAAGTTTGTCGCAGGATTTATTGGCTCCCCTCCGATGAACTTCATCACTGTAAGTGTAGAAAAGGATGGAGACAAAATTTATCTAAAGAGTGCATCATTTACACTTGATGTTACAGAAGAAGAGGCTAAGTTCCTCGCTCCTTATGTTTCAAAGAAGGTAACATTCGGTATTAGACCGGAGGATGTCGAGTTCTCACACACGACAGTTGAGGGTAAGACGATTAACGGCACGGTATCTGTTGTAGAGCCTCTCGGAAGCGAAACACAGGTATATGTCACAACAGACAACGCTAATATCGTAGGAAAGATCGATCCGTCAGTCATCCCGACAGTCGGAGAAAAGGTATCTCTTCTTGTAAACATGAAAAAAGCAAGATTCTTCGATATCGATACAGAACTCAGAATAAGATAACTTCAATCTATTCTAGAAGCCGGATGGATCCTTTTTCTATCCGGTTTTTTTTATTAGAATAGAACCATGAAGAAAAAAATAATCATTGTTCTAGCGCTCATATTTACAGTATTCTCACTCTCGGCTCTCACAATAAAAGATAAAACCAATGTAAATAGTTTTGATAGATTCTTCATGGTCGAGTACAATAGCGCTCTCGATAAAGCAGCAACAGCAGTCGACATCTCTCTCTTTTTGACGCCTCTAATCCCCTCCCTTTCCGGCGAAGAAAGACTCGGCACAGTGGCTACAATGTACCTCGAGTCATTTGCCCTCTCCTATGCAGCAAAGGAAATTCTCAAAAGAACAACTAAGAGAGACCGCCCGTATATGTATTATCCTAATCCCCCAGAGGAGAAGAAGGATGATTGGTCCTATTCTTTCCCATCAGGACATACAACACTTGGTTTCATGACAGCATCTTTTGTCTCATACACATTCAGCAAAATAAATCCGGAAAGTAAGTGGAAAGTACCTCTCACAGTGTCTCTTTACGCATTAGCTACAACAACTGCCGCGCTGAGGATCCTCTCGGGAAGCCACTTCATGACAGATGTAATAGCTGGCGCAATATTAGGCTCCGCAATAGGATTCGCCGTACCATACCTACATACGTTTACAAAGAGCGGAAGTATTACAGCATCCCCATTTTCTCTAATTTTCACTATAGGTTTCTGATAATATAATCCTTAAACACACAAAAGATATATTTTTTGCATAAAATCAACCATAAGGTATTGCACAACCGAAACAATTGTGGACAATTAATCGTGCATGCTTTGGTGGGTGCAGTTTGCACCTCATGTGTCCGGGTTGCCGGCATTATTTTTTGGGGGAAAAGATTTCTTTTCCAAAGGGTTATGCCATATGATTGAACTTAGGCATTTAAGAAAGGAGTTTGATGACTGCTGTCCACTCGAAGACATCAACGTCACTATCAACAGTGGCGATGTAATCGCAGTCATAGGCCCCAGTGGTACGGGTAAGAGCACACTTCTAAGGTGTATCAACATGCTCGAAGAACCTACAAGCGGAGAGATTATCGTCGACGGAGAGGAAATTACAGCAAAAGGCTGTGACCTCAACGAAGTGAGAAAGAAGATGGGAATGGTCTTCCAGTCATTCAACCTCTTCATGCACCAAACGGTAATTGAGAACATAATGAATCCGCAAATTACTCTACTCTCTAGAGGTCGTCAGGAAGCCTACGACAAGGCCATGGAACTCCTCACAAGCGTAGGTCTTGCAACAAAGGTATTCTCATACCCGGATGAGCTCTCGGGCGGACAGAGACAGCGTGTCGCAATAGCACGTGCTCTTGCAATGGATCCGGAGATCATACTCTTTGATGAGCCAACCTCAGCTCTCGATCCGTCGATGATTGGAGAAGTACAATCCGTAATTAAGCTTCTTGCAAAATCAGGACACACGATGATGATCGTTACACATGAGATGGATTTTGCACGTAAGATATCGAATCGTATATTCTTCATGGATGAAGGTGGTATATATGAAGAGGGCACTCCAAAGGAGATCTTCGATCACCCGAAGAAGGAAAAGACCAGACGCTTCATACAACGCCTCACAACGCTTGGATACAGAATAACATCCACAGAATTCGACCTTGAGGCCATGAATGAAGAGCTTATGAACTATGGAGAGAAACTACTCATTGAATCGGAGAGACTTAGTAAGCTGAGCCTAGCAATAGAAGAAATCTGTATAAATAACATCGCCGATTACGAAGAGGATCCCGATATTATCGTACAAATCGAGTACTCCGAAAAGAGCGACACGCTCTCCTTATTTATTCGATACAAGGGAGAGCCTGCAGAGGCTACAAAAAGCGACAACGAACTCTTTCTTTCGATTCTTGCTGATAAAACAACAACTCTCAAAGAGTATCAAACGGAAGATGAATCTGGCTATGTAAACCGCATAGACCTGACATTCGGCTGGGTGGAGGAATAAAATGAAAAGAAGTATAAAAATCACTATTACACTACTACTCCTCCTCTGTGCTCTTTTCCAGCTTTCAGCATCAAAGTATCCAAAGGATACACCCATAGAAAGCCTCAACGGAAAGAATATAGCCGTTCAAACAGCAGTCCTCTATGAAGAGCTCATAAAAGACAAAGTCCCCAATACAACCTTCCAATACTACACGATGCCGAATGATATGATATATGCTCTTGAATCTGGCAAGGTCGATGCATACCTAATTGAAGGCGTCAGCTACGGGATACAAAAGAAGAATCACCCCCAGCTAGAAACGCTTGATGAAGTTGCCGGCTACATAAATGCAACATGCATAATCGGTAACAACGAAAAGCAGGATAAGCTACTCGGGGAGCTCAACGAGTTCATCGCAAAATGTAAGGAAGACGGCACATCAGACTATCTCTACTCCTATTGGATTGATAATTTTGACCCCGAGACAAGTACATTCTCCCTCGAACCTTTTACAGGAGAGAACGGTAAGATCTCGATAGCAGTTGAGGGAGGATACGAGCCCTTCTCGTTTGTCAGTAACGGCTCCCTCTCGGGCTATGATGTTGAGTTCATATCACGCTTCTGCCTCTCATATGGCTATGAGCCGGTATTCTACGAGGTACCATTCGAGGCGATTGCCCCAGGAGTAGAGACCGGAAAGTACGATATAGGGATGAATATAGTCGTAAGCGAAGAGCGTAACGAGACGGGAACGCTCTCGGACGTCTATTACTCAACTCCTATTAACCTTGTCGTAATTGGAGAAGAGAAAAATACTGCAACATTTTTCGATAAACTTGCCTCATCCTTCAATAAGACATTCATCCGTGAAAACAGATGGAAACTCTTTTTAGAGGGCGCGGGTGTAACCATCCTCATTACACTTTCTTCAATAATCCTCGGAACTCTCCTTGGATTTGCTATATACCTCTCATGTAGACACGGAAATATATTCGCCAACGCACTCAACAGCTTCTACAATTGGCTTATCGAAGGAATGCCGACAGTACTACTATTGATGATCCTCTACTACATAGTATTCGGTTCCTCCCGCCTCAGCGGTATGTGGGTGAGCGTTGTGGGATTCACACTCATATTCTCCTGCTCGATGTATGATATGCTTTGTGTCGGATGTAAGGCCGTACCTGAGGGACAGCTTGAAGCTGCAAAAGCTCTCGGATACACAGATAGCCAATCATTCTTCAAGATACTTCTTCCGCAGGCTGCAGGACACTTCCTGCCTATATATCGCAATGACATAGTTACTCTCATAAAGGAGACAAGCGTCGTCGGCTATATAGCGGTCCTAGATTTAACAAAGATTTCGGACCTCGTGAGAAGTCGCACCTACGAGGCGTTCTTCCCCCTCATTGCTACAGCTGTGATTTACTTTGTCATAGCAGCAATAATGACGAAAATCGTCAAGAGAATAGAATTCAGAATAGACCCGAAGAGAAGAAGCGAAAAGAAGATTCTCAAGGGCATAAAGGAATGGGAATAAGAGAAGCTCCGGGGAACCGGGGCTTTCTATTACGCCCCTTAAACCAAAAAGGTGTATACTTCACTACAACTTCACTACAGTCGTGAAGTAAATGAAGTATCGTCCATTGCCACTGTCTTAGCATAATTTTTGGCCAAAGATAGCTTTTCCTTCTATCAGATGCACCCTAGTGTCTTTTTTTGATAATTTGATAAGATCATCAGAAAATCCCGATTTCGATACAAGATAATACTCATCATCATCTTTAGCTCTATGGACAAGAGTAGCTTTTCTTTTGAGAGAATCAAGTACCCCAAGATCAATATGACTTCGTTTACATTTGAACTCACCGAAGAGGTATCTATCCCCCTCAGTAAGAGCAACAAAGTCAATCTCCTCATTCTTTTTTTAAACAGGGTTTGCGAATTCAAGAAAACCATAATCCTTTATAGAAACAGAAGCATTATTGACTATATACTCTCTTAGAGTCTCCTCTATCCGTCTACCACAGAACTCATCTATTTCCTTGAGAGTTTTCAGAAAAAAAGAACTGGCATTATCGAGTTCAATGGCTTTTCTAGCAGGATAAATAAACCTAAACCAGAATGCGAGAAAATTATCCTTTATCTCCCATCCAAGGGTCTTAGAGTTGATCACAGCATTTTTCTTTTCCGATACAAACGAAAGATTATTCAGCTTTCTCAGCATCGAGCTGCAGAGAGCTTGAGATATTCCAGCCTTGTCTGCAATTTTTGATGTTTTATTTTCGCCATCGGCAATCAAGTACATAACGGCCATATATAAGTCCACATTGCGAACCTCTGAATACAATAGAAAATAAGGCTCCGTCATGAGTGCACCACCGAGAGAAAAGAACTCTTCATTTAATGCCTCATCTAATGTCTTATATTTAGCAAATCGCATCATATAATACGGAATTCCACCTGTGATGACATAGGCATACGATAGTTCCTCAAGTTTCCAGGAAGAAAAAATTGAGACGCACTTTCAGGTCTTAATTTACTGAGTCTGAGGCGAAGAGACGACCGACCGAATAGCGGCGTCTTTCCTCCAAGTATTCTATCCACCATGAATGATTCCATTGACGAGCACAGGATAAGTTTCAGCTTTGTTTCTGAAAAAACAAGATCAGAGTATTTCTGAATAAGTGAGAGAATATCCTTATTACTCTCCTCAAGAAATGACACCTCATCAATAATAAAGAGAAGCTTCTCATCCTTTGCTAACTTTGCTATATCATCAAATGCATTCTCATAGGAAGAATAAACAACAGAAGTACTTATCGTAAACAATGATGAAACGCCAAAAGCAAGATCTCTGAGATTACCTTTCTCGTTTGTGGTTGCCTGTAACATTATTGCCCTCTTACCTTCCGAGAAGTGTTTGAGAAGAAAGCTCTTTCCTATCCTTCTTCTACCATATACCACCCCCCAGCTCATACCCGTCACGTTCCCAGAATTTCTCAAGAATATCCAACTCACGTTCTCTTCCTATAAGATTCAGCTTAAGCCTCAAATGCAAGTAAAATATAACAATTAAATCATAATTTAAAACATATATTGATATTCAAAGAAAAACCTAATCTGCCTTTTACGAGGACTCTGCATCATCCGTCCCTTTATCACACATAGTGACAAACTCTGGAAAGTAAGGTAGAGTTGAACTACAAAATTAATAACTTACCATGGGGCATATAAGATAAATTAGGAATAACATTCAATGTGCAAAATCTCTGTAATTATGCCTGTACATACAAAAGGTGAATATTTTGCCCAGGCCATTCGAAGCTTAGAAAATCAAACATTTAAGGATTATCAACTAATCTTAGTGAATGATAACTGTAAGGACCAACAGGTTCTTGATATTATCAAAAAGAAGGAGTTTAATGGCGCTATCGTTATTAATAATGAGAAGTCGATTGGCGCGGCCCGTTCACGCAATCTCGGGTTTACTAGAGCAACTGGCGAATATGTTATCTTTGTAGATTCTGACGATATATTTAAACCTGATTATCTACAGTCAATGTTGACTTGTATTCAAACCAATAATGCTGATGTTTGTGTATGTGCTTATTCGGTCTTTGTAACTGATCCTAGTAATATCACAGTAAGTAAATCCCATTCACTATCTGATATTAAGACACAAGCAGACAAGGATGATTATTTAATCTCTTTGCCCAACACTCCATGGACTAAATTAGTTAGACGCAATTTTCTCATTGAGAATAATATAACTTTCCAAGACATACCATGCTGCAATGATGTATATTACTCAGCTATGATATTTCTCACTGCGGGTAATATTTGCTTCATTGATGAGGCTTTAGTATTATACCGTACGAACAGCACAGGAGCCATATCGCGCAATCGTAACTCCTTGAATATATTCTATGCTGTAGAAGCTGTTTTTAATGAATTGAATAAAAGAAATCTTAGAACAGAAAAAAATACTAAGATGTTATTGGTTTTGTATTTGTATTGTAGTAAGTATGAGATAAGTGTATGCTCAAGCCTTAAAAACAACTTGAAATCGTTTTTCTTGATGCGCAAATTCTATAAAAAGTATACAAGCGAGATGTCCGATAATACATTTTACGGCAAGTACAAACGGAACATTGGCATTTATGGCTTTCTCCGAATGTTTTATTTTTATTTAAAACTAAAATTAAAACGTCTTCTTTGCTTTTTGGGAATTAGAGAAAACTCTTAAAATGGATGAGAAGATTACACTCGAGCTATTTATAAAAGAAATTGAGGGTTAATGTTAATTTAAGAAAAGAAAGATGAAAATAGATGTAAAAAGAAACGCAGAACGAAATATTGCAGTAGGGATAGCAAATAAAATCATCCTTCTAATATTACCATTTATCACAAGAAGGATAATTAATTATCAACTAGGCGTACAATATCTTGGCCTAAATAGTTTATTTTCATCTATTTTGACAGTTTTATCCTTATCAGAATTAGGCCTCAGCTCCGCTTTGGTTTACCATATGTATAAGCCAATTGCTGATGATAATACTGAAGAATTATCAGCTTTATTGAATTTTTATAGAAAAGCATATTTTATAATCGGGACAGCAATTTCTGTAATAGGTTTGATTTTAATTCCATTTTTGCCGCATTTAATCAGCGGCTCTTATCCCGACAATATTAATATTTACTTTGTATATTTGATACAATTATTCAACTGTGCAATCAGCTATTTCCTGTTCGGATATAAACAATCGCTACTAATTGCCCATCAGCGAAATGATATTGGCTCGATAATAAATTTGTTGACGCAGCTTGGGTTACAGATTGCCCAAATTATACTTTTACTTACAACACATAATTATGTTTTCTTTGTTTTATGCATGCCAATATTTACCATACTAAATAATCTATGGATAGCATATTTCACAAATAAGTTATATCCCTCCTTAAGGTGTAACGGAGAACTACGTGCTGATATACTACAAAACATAAAAAAATTGGTTGTGGGTTCTTTTATTCAAAAAGCTTGCGCAACTACCAGAAACTCTTTAGATAGTATATGTATATCTGCTTTTGTTGGTTTAGCGATTACTGGAATGTATAATAATTATTATACGATTTTTACTGGCATTTCATCCCTCATGACCGTCTTATCTAGTTCGCTTACTGGTGGAATAGGGAATCACATAGTTATCAAATCCAAGGATGAAAATTTTAATGAGCTGCAGTCATTGGACTTCCTTTATATGACTCTTTCCGGATGGTGCGTTACGTGCCTAATGTGCCTATCCCAGCCATTTATGAAAATATGGATGGGAGATGATATGCTTCTTTCTATTGGCACAGTGATTAATATGTGTATCTATTTTTACGTCCTAAAATTAGGGGATATGCGCTACAATTATTACACTGGAACTGGTATGTGGTGGGAAATGAGATGGAGGGCCATAGGAGAAACAATTTCTAATCTAATCTTAAACATAAGTCTTGGATATTTCTTTGGAATAAACGGCATAGTTCTGGCAACTACCATATCAATATTAATTTTTAATTTTATTTGGGGTTCAAGCATTATATTTAAGGTTTACTTTGGAAAAGAAAAGCTATCTAAATATTATTTGTATCAGCTGCATTATCTTTTAAATACTGTTGTAGTATGCAGTGTTACATATATTGTCTGTTCTACAATCTCATTTTCATCTGCACTACTTAGCCTAGCTATTAAAGCTATCATTTGTTGCATAGTAGGTGGAGGAATGACTCTCTTACTTAATTGTAGAAATAAACTTTTTAAACAAACGATTAAGATGATATTAAAAAGGAGTTGATTATCTTCATTAAGCCATAAAAAGCGCATATGACACCCTGCATCGCAAAGGCAAGAGAATAAATCAATGGAAATAGGTACGACGATTTGATAATGGAAAATACTGACAAAACTAACTCAAAAAACCTAGCTATATACACAATACTCTTCTCCATAATGCTAGCTATAGGCTTTTTGCCTATATATTTACAGGGGAGAAGTCTCATTTGGGAAATTGATGGCATTGGTCAGTATTATCCTGCATTTTTATATATCGGCAAATTTATTAGAGCTTTTTTAACCACAGGAGCCATACCTAGCTATGATTTATCAATAGCAATGGGAGAAAATATTGTAGGCTGCTTAAACTACTATGGCTTTGGAGATCCGATTAATTTGTTTGCTGTTTTCGCAACAAATACTAATGGACACATTGTGTTTGCAATAACATTTTTCCTCAGGCTTTATCTTGCCGGATTATCAATGATGTATTACTTGAAGACTATCAATGTAGGAAAGCATAGTCGAGTTATAGCCTCTCTAGGTTACTGTTTTACTGGATTTACACTATTTGGTTGTATGTATTATATAGAATGGCTTTCCGCCTTAATATTATTGCCATTAATGTTAGCCACAGCAGAACGATATATAACCCATAAGGATAAAACGATCTTATTTTCTTTGAGCGTATGCTATGGAGCTTTGTGTGGATTTTACTACTTATATATGACGAGTCTGGCGTTAGCAATTTATTGTATTACAAGAGTTATCGCTATTGATGGAAAGATAGAAATAAAGAAGCTTATCAAAACTTGTTTTTCATTGTTGCTCTGGTATCTAATTGGATTAGGATTAGCTCTGCCTATTTTGCTTCAGGCCCTGGATGCTTTTCTATCTTCTGAAAGAAATAGCCAGGCCTTGAGTGCCATCACAAACATTTCAAATTATATTCCTAGCATAAGAACTTTGCTTAGGTTTGTTAAATACTCAATGGTTCCTATGCGTTCGCATTATGAACTTGGGATTACAATTTTCCATTGGCTAGCTGTTTTCTTTGTAATTATCAAAGCCCTTACAAAAAGAGAAAAGAAACACATTCAACTTGGCGTAGGAATTTTACTGACAATTATCGCGGTTGCATTACCTATTACAGGATACATCTTTAATGGATTTGGAGAGAAAAACACAAGATGGTTTTATATAGTAAATTTTATTGCAACTGTAATTCTCGCTGTTGAAATAGATGATATCTTTAATAAGAAAGCAAGAAAGATATATACATATTGTTGTATCCTACTTGTCTTAAACATAACAGCAAACATCTTTATGGTTTATTCAGATAAAGGATTGAATTTATCCAACGAGCTTATTCCTACAAATGATGTCTCTAACTATATAGCTAGTCCAGTCGGCTATTTTAATGAAATAAATGATGGGGAAGTTTATAGAATTGACCACGATTTGTACACAGATATAAATGGTAGACCCGACAACATAGCTATGCTTAATGAATATAACAGCTTCAGCTACTGGTTCAGTATTATAAATTCTAATTCTCAGAATTATGTTGATTGGGATGCTGGGAAAAAGCTAAATTGGCGTTCTTATGGTTTTGGCGAGCATGCTTATACATCTGCGTTAGCCGGATCAAAATACTATCTAAGAAAAGGCGATAGCTATCTAGGCGATAACTTTACTTTTCTAGAGGAAATAAACTTTAATGGAGAGAAATGGAGTTTATACAAAAACAATCTCTACAAAGGAATTGTTTATGAATGCAATTGGAATGAAGAATATTCTTCTGATCTAAACGGTGATTTTGAAGAATATAACAAAAAATTATACGAAAGCATCGATGAATCGCACATAAGTAATCTATCATATGATTCAAAGAGTAATGAACTCTCGTTCGAAGCTGCTATAGATAAAGACAAATCCTATGTAGCTGTTGCAATACCATATAATTGGGCTTGGAAGGCTACAATAGACGGGAAAGACGCTGAGATTTCAAAGTTCAATTGCATGATGATGCTGCTAGTTAATCAAGGCGAACATGTCGTTAAATTAACATACACACCGATTATTAGAAATATAGGAATCGGTGTATCTTTGGTTTCTCTCATAATTCTATTATTGCTTCATCGTAGAAAGAAAGGACAAGGCAGACAATAGTTTTCTATTTACGAAATATCAAAATTCTGCTTGCACAATAGTTTGAGACAATCACAATCACATTTGAAATCAGCTTCCATAGCATCTCATTCCACCCCATGACGTCGACAGCGACATACATAATGACAAGGTCCAACGCCCCCGTTAGAAGACGGCACGAGAAGAAGGAGAGAGCCTCACGCAGTAGCACAACGGCTTCAAATGATCTACTCTCGAACACCCATATCTTATTGGTAACAAAAGCAAAAAGGACAGAAATAAACCAAGCTAATAATGTACTGACTACATTTGATAATGCTATAACGCTAAAACAAAGATAGTATACCCCTACATTAACAACTGTCGTAAGGAGACCGAAGATAGCATAGAGGATTATTCCACGGTAACGAGCCAAAAGCTCCTTGAGATATTTCATCTCACCCTCTCAATGTCTTTATCATTACTCTCACTTACAATGTAATGCGGCCTTTTTTTCGTTTCCATGTAGGTTTTTGCGATGTACTGTCCCATAATACCAAGTGCTGCAAGCTGAACGCCACCGATAAATATGATGACACATATAGTGGATGCCCAACCCGCAACGGGGTCGCCGAAACAAAGCTTACGGACAATAATGAGTATGAGAATCAGAAAAGAACATCCCGTCATCAAAAAACCTAACCACGAGGCTATACTCAAAGGAACTTGCGAGAAATTTATAATGCCGTCAACAGCATACTTAAAAAGCTTCCAGAAATTCCATTTAGTCTCCCCCGCTACCCGTTCTATATTCTCATAAGGAAGCCAATAAGTATTGAAGCCTATCCAGCCGAAAATACCCTTAGAAAATCTATTCTGCTCTCCCATGGCAACAATGGCATCTACCATCTCTCGCTTCATCATTCTGAAATCTCTTGCACCGTCCATTACGTCAGCATCAGATATCTTATTGATTAATCTATAGAATTTCCGGGCAAACCAACTTCGAATCGGTGGCTCTCCCTTCCGACTTACCCGTCTTGTTGCAACACTGTCATATTCCCCCGTCTCAAGAATCTCCAGCATTTTAGGAATCAGACTCGGTGGATCCTGCATATCAGCATCCATGACAGCAACATAATCACCCTTAGCATTACAAAATCCTGCGTACATCGCCGCTTCTTTTCCAAAGTTACGGGAGAATGAGATATATCTAACATGTTTATCGCATTCAGCAATTTTCTTCATACATTCGAGAGTTTTGTCTTTCGAACCGTCATTGATAAGGAGAAGCTCGTAGTCAACTTCAAGGGCGTCAATAACCCGCTTTGTCTCTTTATAGAAAATAGGAAGGGAGGCTTCTTCATTAAAACATGGAACAATTAAAGATAATCTCATTATACTGCCTCCTTAGTCCGAAAGCTTCACAACAAGAACTTCGCCACACCACTTGATATATCCCCTTTCTGGGTAGGATGGCATATCATCAATAGCTTCTCGAGCAATATTATCAGTGGATCGTTTTAAGGGTCTCTGAAGAATATATTTGTAATAACAATACGCAGTATAACTATTACACATATTTGCACTTCCCAATCCCGTAATAGATGACACATATGGGAAAAAACTGCTGACGCCTATATTTGTAGACCCGATAAAAACAACCTCACTCTCTCCAGGAACATACCCCTCCGTATTGTCAATATCGCTATTTACAGCCGTCATAAAAGAGAGCGTCGCCTCTTTTTCAAGATTCTTCTTCACATATGCTGCATTAGCAGTTTGCACATCAATAATAAGAATAACGGTAAGAACTATAATTGTAATATTTCGTAAGATAAGCGGAAGTTTTCCCTTTCCGCCTTCTTCATCTACATACCTATCTCCCAAAAGAAGAGCAAGAAGATATATAAGGTTTGCAGAATACAGCATCAAATCATGAACCATACCACCGTCAGCAAAACACGATATATTCATACAAAAAGGAAGTAGGATACCAAGAATAAGAATAAGAACCTTATTGATTAGAGGAAGAGTCTTCTTTGAAAGAATATGGATTACGACAATAATGGTTGGGAGAAAAAGAAAAACATGGAGTGGAAAAACAACATATATAGGCCGCTTTGACCTAAGAAAGTATTTAAGCCAAGTAGAATATGTAGTTATAAGAAGCTGTACCTGCTCTTTTAATCCTCCCTTTGAATTAAAGAGACGTGTCAATCCGTTGTAACTATTTGTTAGCTCGACACCAGAAATGAAGCACACAACCTTCACTAGCAAAAGATAAACTATTGCGGAAGCTATAATTATCCCTATTGCAAAAAGCCCTTTACGGACTACATTAATGGCTTCCCCCCCCCTAACGAGAGCCAGGATAGACAAAATCATCATCAAAGCAATTGCAACAGATAGCATACTCTGATAACACCCCAAGGCTCCCACAAGAAGAGGAATACCCAATAATCCCCACTTACCGCCTTTAAACCAGAAGAACACAGAAGCTGTAGCAAGCATCACAGCAAACATATCAGCATCAAGGTCATGCATATATGTTGCAGCCAAAGCTGTTACTGTAATATTGACTGTATAGATCCCTCCAATAAGAGCAATATGGAGTTTATCATCAAAAGAGAAAATGGCGGACACACACCATACGGCAATCGACAGCCAGCATAAGCTGAGTATTCCGTTTAGCCATGGAAGATTAACCCTACCGTGAAAAATGATTTGATATATAGGAACGACAAAACGTCCAAGTGCTATTCTATGTTCAATATCGCTTCTTGAAACAAAGAACTCCACAAGCGAATCATGAGATAGAGTCAGATTCAAGAATCCGTATGCATGTGCCACTAGTCCCCAGAGAAATACCATGACAAATGCAGTAGTAATCCTCTTCTTTTCTTTGACTAAAAAGCTATTAAGATTGTACCTGACACTATAAGCCATTATGCATTGTCCCCATCCAGATTAATATTATTTAAATAATGAAGCTTTCTTTTTATAAATTCAACTCCTAGTAATTGACTGTGTGTAAACAAGGAAGTTCGGTTATTTTATTGCTCTAATAAATCAACTATGCTCGTTCAAGGCATGGCCTAGAGACTTAAACACAGTTCTTTAATAAACCCTGCACCACTTAAAAACATCATATATCAATATCATTTGCTGCAAGTTTAAAGCCAACATATCCTTGGAGATTGGCAAAATTCACACCGCTCTCGTTGTTTCTATTCCACTTATAAGAATATGCAGCGCCGAGAGAAATGGAAAGATACTTCCATACTTTCACTTCCCCTTCAGCCTTTAGAGTGAGGGTGTGTTCAATTGTATCTCCATACAGTCCGAGCTGTTTGACATTATCCAATTTGTCTATCCCTTCGAATGTGTAGTTCTTCTCGTCCTTTCCTCTTCCCTTCTCCCCATGAGCCATATAGAAAACGGATCCTTTAACTATAAATGAGTTGGGAACACGATAACTACCGCCAAGAGAGAAGACAAGACAGTCTCCACCGTATATATATGTCGAATACGCTATATCATCAAACTCAGACTCCGTACGTTTATATCCCATAAGGAAATCTTGAGAGTAACAGCGCGAATAGGCTTCTTCAGTTGTTTTACTTTTACTATACTGCGTTACTGTATCAGTACCTGTAATATAATATTTAGTGTTGAGATACATTCCCGGCATATTATAGACGCCCTCAATGTAGAGATTCAAAATACCGGATTTGATTATGTCGGAGTAACTGAGGTTAATAAGCCCCCCGAAAGCATTAGGCTCTGTATATCCGAATGCACTATCATAGCCTCCAGCCTCATTTCCCATCTGGTATTGGTCCATTGTAAACTGTCCGTATAAATTCCACTTCTTAGTAATAGCCCAGGAGAAGTCGAGAGTAATCATATTGTTAGCTTCAAGAATTGTCTCTTCATGATAGTTGAAGTAATTATGAAAAATCATGAACGGATTGAGATACCTCACATCAAATGCACATTGTGTATCTATAAGGCATATAAATGCGAGAGAAACCTTTAACCTATCAATCGGCGTAATTTCATAGTTAACGGAGTGTCTGAGCTCTCTCCAACCCGTAAATCTTGACGAGAGAAGATCCCATGGTTTTGTACATTCCTTCGAGCTGTGTGAAGAATCAAATGTAGTCAAATTCAGGAACACCGAAGTATGCTCCGTATAAAATCCCGCCTTCATAAACTCCTGGTAGTCGTAATTGTCACCTATTGCGGTATTACCCGTATAACCTTCCCCAAGAGAGACACGGCTTCTAGCAACTATTAAATTAAGTCCTCCGGCTCCTATAGATACTCCCGCATCCCGTGGAAGATTACGATACATCGTCGACTCCATAAATTGAGTGTGGAAGTAATTATTCCAATATGGCTTAGGGTCGCTCTGCTTACTCACAGCCTGCTCTAATGCAAGAACAAAGCGGGAATAGAGTATATCGCGGATGGAATTTTCAAGAGTAACGGATAGTATTGGCTCTGTCTCTCTTGTGTTCTTTATATACCATTCCCCGTCTATATCGAAAACGCCAGGATTGACAGTCTTGAAACTTCCATTTGTATTATAAGGCCTCTTTACTTGGGCATAGACTTCAGGAGTAAAAGATCCAGTGAGATTTATGCTTCCGTATCTATCGGAGTATACATACCTGTCTTCTGTAAGCTTCTCCTTTACGTCCTGAAGAATGGAATTGTCACTTCCGAGAACCCTCTCGGCACGGCGTAGAGCGACAAGAAGCTGCTCTGCAGTAACAGGACCGAATGAAGATGGTCCCGCAACGCCTGCAGCGTGGCAAAGCTCGTTGACTGTCTGCCATACCGATGATGATACAGGATAATACTCCTGGCTATTAGCACTAAGCGGAATTAGCATTAGAAGAGAACATAATAGAAGAAAAGCTATCTTTTTCACCTTATTACTCCAAAGATGCCTTGAACCAATTGGATAGGGCGATAATCCTATTATAGAAGCTAAGCTCTAGGTCGACTGTATAGAAGAGAATCGAAACTTTCGGCTTCTTGTCTTTAACTGAGGCCATCGCAAACACATAGATCCCCTCGTCAACTAAAATAAAGTCTAGGCTCATATTTACCTTACCCTTCTTTACAAGGTTAATACCCATGAACTTGAGATCGTTATCGTTAGTTATATCGAGAAAGATTTCGTCATTTACAGCAGTATAAGAGAGGGCATAAATGTTAGCGCCGAAGGATGTATCATCCTGGTATGAGTAATATTCGGCGTATAGGGGAACCCTATCGACAACGGGGTCGTCCATGCGGCTCTTCTTATCTGAAGAAGATACCATATAAGACTCATTAAAGAGAGTCTTCTCCTTATCTCCTGCTCGGTGCGATATATATGTAATCCCACTCTGCTTAGATATTTCCAAGAGCACATTGTAGAGTTTGAGTTCCTTCTCTTCTTCGCTCATGTCTTTCCAGTCCTCAGGATAAGGAACAAGAGAGGCTATTGCAACTCCGAAGCCCTTCTCCATGGCCTCTACATACTCAATCTTCTCCTCCACAAGATCAGATTTCGGAGCAATTGATCTTATATCGCCATCGGATGAGTTTTCAGTAAGGACTTCGCCATTCAGAATAAGAGCATATCTCTCGCTATCGAGAGATAAAAGGTAATCGCTCAACGACGAAGCGCCTACACTTCCAACCATTAATAATACAGCTAAAACAAAAACTATCCTCTTCACTTGTTAATTTCCTCGACAAACCAATTCTTAAGGGAAGTCACACGGCGCGTGAATGCAGATGGAAGATGAACATCTGTTATGGGTGTTTCAACATATTCTTCCGCATCCCTTACAGTTGCAAGCCCGAATATGGCAATCCCCTCTTCTGTCATAAGACAGTCTACACATAGATCAAGTTCTCCCTCTTTCACTGCAGTGAAGAAGAGGAACTTCAACTTTGAAACATTTGTAATAGTCATGAATATCTCATCACCCGATATATCATAAGTAATGGAATATGTGTTACCACCGAATATATTGTCCTTCAAGTATGCCGCTAAGCTATACGTATATACATCGGGAGCATAGTTAAACGTTACATCATAAGCTTTCTTACCCTTATTCGTGGAAGTAAGGGTATAAGCATCGGAAAAGAGAACCTTAGGCTTATCACCCGCTGAATGTGATATATAAGTAATTCCCTTAATGGTAGAAATAGAAAGAAGGGTATTTATTATTTCAAGCTTTCTCTCGGAATATGACTTTTCTTCCCATGACTCAGGATAAGGAACAAAAGCAAGAATACCACTTACAAGAGTATTCTCAAGTCTACTGTCGCTTACAGCCTTCTCTTTAGCCTTTGTGCCGTCAAATGCTATATCAGGAACATAATCGCCGTCGACAGAGTAATATTCAATAGTCTCCCCTTTTATTATCCTCTCAAGTATTTTCTCATCTAAAGACCCTGTCACATCATAAATGCTGCTCTCGGCATAGATAAAGAAAGAGAGACAAAGCGAAAGTAGAATAATAAATATTTTCTTCATATTCACACTGTATTAAAAATAAACTTTCGCACCAAGAGTTACAATCATGCTTAGTTCCTTTGTCCAACTCTCCCATGATTTGATTATTCCGGGGTTGTAGTTAAATGTAACACCCTCTATCGTTGCTGTCTTCACTGTAGGCTCAAAGGAGCGACTGATCTCGAAAATACCTTGTAAGCCTGCGCTAAACGTTACATTCTTGAAACTCTTTTCGAGTGTTATCTCTGCATCGAGAATGTTGCTCGATATATTGGCAAGGAACGCTCTAGAATAATACTCGCCCGCATCATATGCGCTGTAGCTTATGTATGTCAGGATATCTGTACCGGTTTTTTTATATGAATACTGAGCGCTTCTCAATTGGTCTTTTATAAGAACACTAAGCTTATAGTCTTCGCCGAATGTTGTATCGAATGATATAAGGAACTCAAGTGTGTCGGGGTTTACCGGATAACCTATATTCTGTCCCTTATTTACGTAAGCCGTTGTATATTGTCCGAGAAGTTTGTTATTGTCTAAGTAATGCGCACCGAAGAATGCTGTTATATATGTTGCCTGAAAGTGGAGCTCTGTAAATGAGCCGAAAGGAAGTACAAAGGCTGCACCAGCTTGGAATGCCATTATGTTTCTCGGACAAGTGAATGGATGCTTTACTGAATTGAGCTCATCCATCGCAAATGCCGCATAGAATGTTCCGACGTTTGAAACAGTGTACTTTACATCAAAACCGGCAAGACAATTGTCGTAGTCCCCGAGAGAGTTCTGTGTAAACATGTAGATTCCAAGTGGATTGAGATAACCTAGCTCAAATCTCTTACGCCACACAACGCTCTCCCATATGCTTGCCTTTATATCTTTAAATGTAACTTCAACCCTGTGAATCGAAATATTATTTGAATATTCTCCGGTCTTCTTGCTCATATTCTCACTCGGCCAATCTATACCATTGACGCTCTCGAGGGATGCAAGCCCCAGAGACCCCGTCATTACAGAGTAAGTAAACCAGCTTGCAGGCTTCAAGGAAAGCTCTACGCCGAAAATAGCGCTTGCACTTTTCGAGAGTGCGATGTTATTCACCCCCGGTCCCCAGTCGCGCTTTACGCTGCCGATACGGATACTTGCCACATCATCCTTTATGCTTGTCGACATTTCGGGGAAGGCCTCGTAACCTAAATATAAATTCTTGTCAGGAAGCTTCTCGAGCCTATCTTTTCCACTTGTTAGTCCGATGTAAAAGCCGTCAGTTCGAAAGAGGAGCTCTGTCGGAAGAAAAGCGTTAACATCGAGTACATCTAGGTTGACTCTAAAATTAAGGTCATATGATAAAATGCCGAGGATATCACCTTTGATGTATGGTGCGATAGTGTTACGTGTATCAAAGATAAAACCACTAGATTTCTTATATCCAACTCTCTCTGTCGTCTCTGCTTCAACACCGAGTCTAGTGTAGTTGAGAATATCCAGATCATCTGATGATAAATCTCCCTCTTTCTCTTCACCGTAATATGAATCAAAGTCAGAGAGAACCTTCTCGATTATTTTCTTCTCGTTTTCAGATAGAGACGATGATGCCTTAATCTCATTAAGAAGTTTTCTTACTGTATTGAGGTTATAAGGCTTAACCTCACTCTGAACAGGAATAATTCCCCTGTTCTCCCCAACTTCGATGATTCTGTAGGCTTCACTGTCAAGTGGTACACTATGATACTTTGTTGCAAAGAGTCCAAGAGAAACAAAGAGGACAACACAGAACAAAAACAATCTCTTCATATGATCAATTTTTCCTTTCATCTCAAAATATTGAGCCACAAAAGCGTGGCTTTTATATATTTTTCCGTAGTCATACGTCGATAGACACTAAAGGAGTATAATACATAATCCGATAAGATAAAAGGAATAGTCACTACATTATATAATTCATATACCAGTGCTGGAAAACAAAGAAAGTCCAAAGCTCCATATCTCTACTACGCAAATGATGTATATGCTCGTAAATCATCGATTGAATTGCATCATAAGAGAAAATATCTTGCTCGCGGAGAAAATCTTCTTTAGAATATGCTTGCAAATCAGATAGAAGTTTTCCCTCAAGCCATGCACCAATCGGCACATTAAAACCACGTTTAGGCGCACTATATATCTCCTTTGGAATTAAATCATTAAACGTATCTTTTAGTATTATCTTCCTATTCTTTCCTTTAATCTTATATTCCGAAGGCAGTTTGAAAGCAAGTTCCACTACATCCCTACCGAGCATAGGGACTCTCGTTTCCAGAGAAGCAAGCATGCCTGCCCTGTCTACTTTAGTAAGCATGCATCCCTCAAGAGAGATATTTAAGTCTACATATTGCGTGCGTTTCTGTTCGTCCGAGGTATTGGAAAACTTCTCATACATTTCTTTGATAAAATCAAGATTATTGATTTCCTTTTGGAGTAGGACTCTCCCAGCATCATACCTGAATCCCCGACACATCATAATTATACGCTGCTCGCATATATCGTAAGATGCGCTATTGATTACCTTCTCCATTTTTTTCCGGAGAGGATTCCTAGACGGGACAATATGCATCCCCGCTTCCAAAACACTTCTCAAAGGTTTTGGAATCTTGTTATATAAATTACTGTAATAAGAAATGAGATAATTATTATACCCTGCAAAAAGCTCGTCCCCTCCATCTCCCGTCAATGCAACAGTCACATAATTTTTCGTCATCTTGGAAACAGCATAAGTTGCAATCAACGATTGGTCTGCAAAGGGTTCATCTATGTTATCAAGTATCCTCTCGAGGTCTCTTGATGCTTCATTCCAGTCAAGAATCAATTCATGATGCCTTGTGCCATGATGTTTCGAAACTAAAGATGCAAGCTCACTCTCATCATACTCTTTATCATTAAAACCTATCGTGAAGGTATCAATCGGCTCTGATGAGATATCTGCCATAATGCCAGTAATAATTGTTGAATCAAAACCACCGCTTAAAAATCCCCCAATAGGGACATCACTTATCATCCTATTCTCTACAGATTTATATAGAGCCTCGCGAAGCTTTTTCTTTGCATAACCGTAATCAGAGGAAAGAAGTTCGTCATCTTCTATGTCCAGTTCCCAATATTTATTTATACTCACTTCCCCATCAGAGGAAACTGTCATATATGATGCTTGGGGAAGCTTATAGACACCATCAATGATACAGAAAGGAGAAGGGATATATGAAAGCTGGATGTATATGCTCAAAGCATCTTTATTAATCCTTTTCTCAACCAAATTTGAGTGTAAAATACTTTTCAATTCCGATGCAAAAATCAATTTGTCCTTATCAATATGATAATACAACGGCTTCTCTCCTAAACGGTCTCTTACAAGAAGCCACTCTCTTTTAACTTTGTCATATATGCAAAAGGCATACATACCTTCCATTTTATCTAGGAAGTCCAAGCCTTCATTCTCTATTCCAAGAAGAACAACCTCTGTATCAGATAAGGTGGAGAACCTGAGTCCTTTATCAACCAACCTCTTTCTGAGTTCCCTATAGTTATATAGCTCACCGTTGAAAACGATGCACATGGTCTTATCTTTATTCCATATAGGTTGATAGCCACTCTCAATATCGATTATAGATAGTCGTCTCATTCCCAATGCACAGTCACAGTCCGAGAATATCCCTTCTGCGTCCGGACCTCTATGTATAATCTCTTCATCCATGTGATGAACTATTCTGTACATCTCCCCCGAGTCGAGGATACGTTTAAATTGAACAAAGCCGTTAATTCCACACATTTTTCATCTCTTCAAGAATTCAGTATCCTCATATACTCATCAACAACAATACGTCTATCAAACTTTCTTTCAACTATTTCTCGTCCTTTCTTTCCCATACTTCTCTTCTTTTCCATAGGTAGTGAAAGAAACTCCCTTATGACAGCACATAGATTATCGCTATCACGCTCTTTGCAATATAATCCGTTAACGCCGTTCTCCACTATTTCTTTGCACCCTGTGCGCGGTGTTGTTATAACCGGTCGCCCGAGAGCTGCTGCCTCAAGTATAACATTTGAGAGTCCCTCTGGGTGGAATGTCGGAAGAACGAGTGCAGAAGAGGAAGAAAGATATTCCCTCGAGTCGGAAAGCACACCCTCATATATTAGTTTACCCTCGTCGCCAAGCCTCTCTACCCGCTCTATATATTCGTCATCAATAGGCCCCGCTGCATGAAAAACAAGAGAGGGAGAAGAAAGACGCTCTGCCGCATCCATGTACTCTTCAATCCCTTTGGCTTTTATAAGCCTCCCGAGAAATGCTAGGTGTGTAACATCCCCCTCCGGGTATTCAACATATTTAAACTTTTCAGAATTAATCCCCGACCCCGGAACGACAACAGCGTCTTTGTATTTTATTCCATGCTCATCAAAAAAGCGCCTATTGTCTTCATTCTGGAAGACCACACACTCGGCGTATGGCATAATAATCTTATGAATGAGAAGTAATAGTCCTCTTAGCCTACCTTTCTTCTCGAGTTCCCCGAGTCCTGTAATCATCGGAACATATCTAACTTTATATTTCTTTGAAACTAATCCCCCGTAGAGATTCATCTTGATTGTGAATGAGAATACTATATCAGGCTGCACCTCTAAGCAAATCTCTTTGTATTTCTTTATTAGACTAATCTCTTCTTTTATATTCTTTCCCTTACCATTGAAAGGAACTTCAATTATTTTGCATTCTTTCTCGAGTTCTTTCTTCTTCTCTTCATCATCCGCGTGGCAAGCGACAGTGACTAAATGGCCACTCGAAACAAAAGCATCAATAATCTCTTTACGAAAGTTATATGTATATGAAATGAGATTGGATAGAATTAGAATCCTCATTTATTTCCCAATTCCCTTAATCTTCCAATAGATTCTTCTCAAACTTTTACTCAGTACTATATAGCGCCATAGTCTCTGTCTCAGAGTTGCCTCGCCCATATATTTTCTTGTCTTCTTCACTTCTATAAAAAGGTCATTAAAGTCTGGAGAATCAACATTATAGTGTGAAACATAATTAATAGCTGCTTCTAAATTCCAAAAGTATATGAAGCTGTAGATATTGTTCTTCAAATCAATATCGCACTCATTGTCTGCACACTTTTTTATAGCTTTAATGCCAACTCTTTTTTTATCATTAATCAAATATGAATTTATAGCAGACCCGATTCTTGCTTCATAATGGTAAAGAGGTAAATCATGCCAAAAGATCCGCTCTGACTTTTTAAAAAGATGGTAGAAAAAAACAATATCTTGGTAGGTCCTCAAACTCTCGTCATAGAAACTACCAGATAAAATATCTCTTCTTATTAGACGACTCCATGAGTATCCTCCCATATGCTCTTTTTGGTTAAACATAATCATCTCAGCCTCTCTAGACGTGAGAATGCGTTTCATTCTTCCATTATTGAATGGGGTGCACCCACAAATGGCTATATCACAATTATTTTGAACGGCTTCACTATAGAGAGTTTCATACATATTATCTTCTACCCAGTCGTCACCATCTACAAAGCCTATCCACTCTCCCTTTGCTCTCTTTAAGCCTGTGTTTCGAGCTTTCGACACACCGCCGTTTTCTTCGTGAATAGCAATTATTTGAGAATAGCGTGATGCATATTCATCAAGAATCCTTCCTGAATCATCTTCCGAGCCGTCATCTATACATATTATCTCTATATCTTTTAATGTCTGCCTAATAAGACTATCTAGACATCTCTTGAGCTCTTTCTCAACATTGTATATAGGAACAATAACAGAAACCTTAACCACCTACTCTTCTCCTTTATATAATCTCTCGAGTTTCTTTATTTCTTTATTCATATCATACTCATCAATCCTATTTGGATAATCACTTCTTCTTTCTTTATCAAGAATAGCGTCGCGCCATTTTTCTAATGGATCATTGAGACTAAGAGGAATAACTAAGTTAGATAGATAGACTTCCTCATTTATGGTGTCGGAAATAACACACTTAAGCCCAACGCTCTGTGCTTCAACAAGTACAATACCAAGGCCCTCAAATAGAGACGGAAAGACAAAAGTGTCGAGAGCATTCAATATTTCTGGTATATCTTCTCTATTTGAAATAATGACAACAGAGGAACTTAGATTGAGAGAATTTATTTTCTCTCTTATCTTCCCCTCCGCTTCCCCATTCCCGACAAGAAGAAGTACAGCATCATCTCTTTTCTTTTTAACTGAAGCAAAGACATCTATGAGAAAAGAATGGTTTTTCTGCTCATTGAAGCGCCCTATATGACCGATGAGAAACGCCCTCTCCCCAATACCCAGTTCCTTTCGCATTTGTTCTCTTGTCTTATTCAATTTTCTAAATCTATCGAAGTTGATTCCATTCTTTATTACGACGGTATTATCAACATTGAACTTCTTATTCAAAGTTACTGCCATATCTTCTCTGAGAGCAATAAGTCTAAGCCCCTTCTCTTTAATAAGTACCTTTGCCGCTTTCTCCTCATTCGGCATATTATCAAAATAGAACCAAGGCTCGTTATGACATGTATATAGTAGTCTTACTCCCTCAAGCTCATTCATTATTCTTTCAACTCTCTTGAGCGCAGCTAGATGTATATGGAGTACATCAGGTTTAATTTTTCTAATAACCTTCTTCAGTTTCCAATTGATGTAGCTATCTCGGAAGAATTTATTAATTCCTCTCCAAAAGAAGGAATACCTGGGGTAGAGTGAGATTATTCTTGTTGGGCTCTCTTTAAGGCGTCTGTAGTTAGCACTCTCAGGAAGGACAAAATCAACAAGAACATAAGGCTCGAACTCATCTTTATTCAAAAGAAGACAATAATCTTTAACCAGCGTCTCGGCTCCCCCATCAGAGAGTGAACCTTCAAGATATTCAATAACCTTTATTCTCTTATTCATTGTTTTTCTCGCTCAGTTTTATGTATAGATTCTCAATTCTCTTCATATCATCCTTAATCCCGAAGCCGTGTTCCTCAACTAAATCAGCATAAAACGCTCTCTCTTTCTCTACTTTTCTTGATAGTGCATCGCACCAAGAAGAGAGAGGGTCTTCAAGAGAAAGACTCGTCGAATTCTCAAGTTGAGCTTCCTTTGTAATAGTAGAGGAAACTACACACCCTAGTCCCGCCGTCTCTGCTTCTATAAGAGCATTAGGAAAACCCTCATAGAGAGAGGGGAAGAGGAACTTATCAGAAGCTGAAAGAAGAGAGGGAATATCATCCCGTTTACCAAGAAATAGGACGCAGTCAGAAATGCCGAGTCTCCTAACCTTTTCTTCTATCTCTTCTTTCAATTCACCCTCCCCCACTAGAAGAAGAACTGCATCCTTGTTTCTTTTAAGATACTCGTTGAATATATCAATAAGAAAAGTATGATTTTTCTGCGCCCTGAATGCTCCAACATGAATTATAACCTCTCTATTTCCAAGAGATAATTCACGCCTGATTTTTTCTCTTTTCTCTTCAGAGAACTTATAGAGTGAAGTATCGAGTCCATTATTGAGAATAAGAGTCTTCCGCTCTCCGAACATCCACTTTCCAGCTTTATCTGAAACTGCAGCGAGCGTTACTTTAGAGTATGGAAACCGAAGTCTATTGATAAGGCCCAGGATTCTCGATGACGATCCGTTTGCAGCGCCTGAATTATGGCTTATTGCTACAACCGGAATACCCCTCTTTACTCCCTCTATAATAGGCGTAATGTATGTAAGCGAATTAAGGTTGTCATGAATGATATCAAAATGTTCTTTTCTATAAAGCTCTCTTATGTCCTTAATATTTCCAAAGAATTGACTGCGTCGGCTTCTGACGTAATAAAACTTAAAGCCGAATTGAGAGAGCTCATCAAAGAAGCACGGCTTTTTATCATCATATGCAAGAAAAGCAAAATCAAATCGATTTCTATCAATATTGGAACAAATCTTAAGTATGTATGTTTCAATCCCACCAAGGTGGGTATCTAAGCCGACAACAAGAACACGTATTCTCTTTCCCATTTAAACTCTTCTCTTCAACAATTCTTAATTGTATAATATGAATGATAAAAAAAGAAGGAGGAATTAGAGCCGAGGATGATTGAGCCCATAAGAGTATTACAGATAAATTACGGCATGGATAGAGGTGGTGCCGAAACATTAATCATGAACATCTATCGTAATATTGATAGAGATAAAGTACAGTTCGACTTCCTCCTACATGACAGAAATAAGACTACATATGAAGATGAGATACTTTCTCTTGGAGGAAGGATTTATCATATCCCACGATATCTTGGCTACAACAAGTTCTCCTATGAAAAAGAACTCGGAAACTTCCTTAAGGAACATCCCGAGTATATGATAATTCATGATCACTTAATGAATTCGGCAAAAGAAACATTCCGTATTGCAAAGAAATTCGGACGTATTACAGTTGCACACTCCCATATAGCAGGAGAAGGCTCAACGCCGTCGGATGCTCTACGTTTCTTCTTTCGGTGTGGCTTATGGAAAGTAAGCGACTATCGTTTTGCGTGCTCAAAGGAAGCTGGAGAATGGCTCTACAGAGGAAAGGCCGACTTCAAAGTACTTAATAACGGAATAGATACAGAAAAGTTCAAATTCAACGAAAACGAAAGAAGAAAAACAAGAATGGAATTAGGTATAGATGAAAACACTATTCTTGTAAGTAATATAGGACGCATGGTCAGACAAAAGAATCAGGCTAGAATCCTCGATATCTTTGCTCTCTTTCATAAAAGAAATCCTAACTCCAAATTAATGATTGTAGGTAAAGGTCCATTAAGAGAGAGCCTTATAAAAAAAGCTGAGGAGCTTTCGCTCGAAAAATGCATAATCCTTCCCGGAGAGCGAGAAGACATACCGTCTCTTCTATCTTCATCAGATATCTTTCTTTTTCCTTCCCTATTTGAGGGACTCGGAATTGCACTTGTGGAGGCTGAAGCCTCAGGGCTCGTAAGTGTGCTATCGTCGCATCTACCAAAAGAAGTTGATTTAATACCACCACTCATGCATAGAGTAAGCCTTAAAGATGACGACAGCAAATGGGTAGAGGAAATGGAGAAGGCGCTGAGTGAGAAAATAGAAAGAGATAGATGTTACACAACTATCAAAGATAAAGGTTATGATATTAAATCTACTGCTGAGAAAATGGAGAACTTCTATCTATCAATAAGTAAGGAAACGGAATAATTATGAGCGAATATATAAAGAACGAATATTGGGAGAATGCGTCTCCACTATTTACAATAGGCACCCCCGTTTATAACCGTAGTCACACTCTTTTAAGAACCCTTGAATCAATAGAAAACCAAACAAGAAAGGACTATGAACTCATAATAGTCGACGACGGCTCAACGGATGACATAGACGACGTCGTACTACCATTTCTTAAAACCACACATATCCCGACACTCTATATAAAAAAGGAAAACGGTGGTGTACATACAGCAAGAAACACAATAACAAGGGAGGCGAGAGGCTTCTTCCTTGTCACAATCGACAGTGACGACGAGCTCACACCCAAAGCGCTTGAAATATTCAAAACTACATGGGACTCCATCCCAGAGAGTGAAAGAAAAGATTACCGGGAAGTTGTAGGAGAGTGCATGGACGAAAAAGGAATCCGGTGTGGTCTTCCGTTTCCTGATGATATAAACAAACTTCCTTTTAATGAGGCCCAGGCAGAATGCATCAAAACAAACGGAGAGCATTTTTCAGCTTCTCTAACCTCAATTATGAAAGAACATCTCTTTCCAGAGCCAGACGGCGTTACATTCTATACAGAGAATATTCTCTGGGGAGAACTCGAGAAAAAGTACAAGTCATACTTCATAAACGACATTGTTAGAGTCTATCACCAAGAGGGTGACGACCACCTCAATACAACACTCAATAAAACAAATGGAAAGTCGCTCCAGCAATGTAGAAATGGGCTTTGGGAATGCTTTTACGTACTATCAAATTACGAAACGTATAGAAACTACTTCTCTTATCAAAAGACGATCATAAGATACTCATTGATGAGGCGCCTACTCAAGATAAGTAAAGACGACTTCTATAAAAAATACAAACTCAAAGGAACAAAAGAGAAAGTATTCTCACTATTTCTCTCTCTTCCGATCTTCTTCTATTCATTCATTTACAGAAAAAAGAGAATGAGATAATCAGAAGAAGAAGTCAAGGCCGAAGTATATCTCATAGAAGTCACGCTCTCCTGACTCTCCCTTGATATACTCAACAAGTTTTCTTGCATCAAATCCAAGAGAAAGACGAACAGGATAGCTTGGATATTCTTTCAATATTCCAATGCCCTCAAAACCAAAGCCAAGATATTCTTTAGCTTGATTTGCTTCATCTGTTGCTACTCCATGTTTTGTAAAAGCATAATCAACAAAGATATTGAGATATGCATTCATAAAACTACTCATGATGGAGGGAAGAGGAAACTTTGACATAAGATTAAAGTTACCCACAACTGTAATAATGTTTTTGTTTCTGCCGTCATCCTTGATAGTCTGGTCTCTCACCCCTCTTAGATACTCTCCAAGAACAGCATCATCGCTGCCATTTATCGCACCTTTTTCAGATACGTTATTTGTGTAGTTGACAATGATGCGTGCTGATGGATTAAGCCAGCCCCATACGACCTTAAAGAGAGAGAGTTCGAATCTATCAAGAATCGTGTCTTTAGCTTTCCTTGAAGTGTACTCCTGTGTCCATGCCTCTGAAATGGAGAGAGAGTAACTAATACCATCTCTGAAATCACCCTTCCAGTTGATGTAATTGCCACTAGTGGAACCGGAAATAACATAGTAGCGAGAGAATTTTGGCTCGATATCACCCTTTACAAAGGATGTAGTCAGGAATTCCTTTAGGGTTGGAGTAATCGAAATATACTCTCCAATCTTTATCTTCTGGCTTATACCGATTCCAGAATCGAATGTAGAGAAATATGCTTTATTTACATCCCAGATAATATTTTCATAGAAATGCAGCGTTGATGAGTCGCTAAGAGTATAACTTATGGTATTGTTTAACTTGATTGTGCTTTTGGGAGTATATGTTATGGTATTTGAGTAGCCATACTTCGTCAAAGCACCATCTACAAAGGCAATTGATGTCGTATGGACCGCTTCACTGAGCGCAAACTTCTTTGAATTCATAAACTTCACTGTCTCGCTGAGATCTATCTTCATATTTGAGATTCTTATATTTGAAGTAGTTAAAACAGGAGTTATGTAACTGGAAGCCTGTGTCTTTTCATAGATAAGTGCACTTATTGAAGGAACAAAACTCACGTCTTTCAATTTGAGTCCGGTTAGGCTTCCACTTCCCGAATACTTTAATTCAGATCCTGTATTTTCAAAGCCGAAAGCAAGATTCATGGAATAGCCCTTGGCAAGGACAATATTACTTACTTTGAGGTTTGCCTTATAATCGAGATCTTTCTCCTCAGGATTAAGATTCCCGCTGAAAACGGCGGAAACACTAGCCTCACCTATAAGAAGGTTATTAAGATTAAATTCAGTATAATAATCTGCATCCTTAAAGTCCCATGGCTCGAAGACGACATTAGTAACACCGTAAAGGTTGGAAAGTGTCCCCATGAGATTGCTCTCATAATACTTAAGGCCAAGTTTCATGCCATAGTTAGAGTCGTACTTTGGATAAGGTAGCATCAAAAAAGTATGTGCATCATCTATAGTAAAGAGAACATCGACATATACAACATCTCCACTAACCTCTTCACTCAATGTATAGCCGACACTCTTGAAGACTCTCTTATTGTCGAGCGTCTGTTTCTTTGAATTAAGAGCCGAAACAAGTTCTTCTTTTGATGAAAACTTCTCCTCACTTTTGGGGACTATGAGGTTTCTCAATACCCATGCTTGTGTTTTACCAGATATATCGAAATCATAAGATCTGATTACATAACTTTCTGCAAAAAGTGATACGGTTATGATACATAATATGAATAATATAGATATTAGTTTTTTTAACACATCCTCTCCACTACGGGATAGAGTAGCAGAATATATTGAGTTAGTCCAATGTCTATCTGGCGCCGGAACGCCTTGAAACAGAAAATAACGTCCTCATCAGAATCTTTAAATCCAATTTTACCGATGCATTCTCGACGTAAAAGAGCTCGAGATCGCATCGTTCTGGATATTTTACATTGCTCCGTCCGTGACTAGCCCACCAACCCGTAAGCCCCGGTTTCACAGAAAGAAATTTCTCTTTTGCATTACCGTACCACTCGAGCTCGCTCTCTACAACAGGACGTGGCCCGACAAAGCTCATATCACCCTTAAGGATGTTGAAGAGCTGCGGAAGCTCATCAAGGCTTGTCGCTCTCAAGATTTTTCCAACTTTAGTCACACGAGGGTCATTCTTGAGTTTGAAATTCTCATTCCATTCCTTTCTCTGTTCCGGTGTAAAATCTTTTATCATCTCCTCTGCATGAGGAACCATTGTCCTAAATTTATAGATGTATAAGGCTTTTCCATCCTTTCCAACACGATAATGGGCAAAAAAAGGAGAACCTTTGGATCCCACAATCACAAAGAAGGAAATAATTATAAATAAAGGAGAGAGTACGATGATTAAAACTAGTGAAGAGATAAAATCAAACACTCTCTTAATTAAATGATAAAAACTCATGAATCAAACCAACAAGATAACAATAATACTAACCTATTCTTTTATTATACTCAAACCCCCAAGCTTATACATAATTTAATAGCGCATCATCGACAGTTGAAATAGAAAGCGTTTTTAAGGGATAATCATTCAAAGATTGATTATTACTTATTCATTGAGGTGTACATCATGATGATATATCTATCTCTACTTTTAATACCACCGGTGGCATTGTTTCTTCTACGAAAGAAAGAAAATCAAGAAAAGCTGACACTAATAATAACATGTTCATGGGCTTTCCTACTTCTCGCCTTGCGTTCCAAGCTCTCCGGGGTTGATATGACAGCCTATTACAGGATGTATGAGACTCTCAAAGATGTTTCATTTATTAATGTTTTGAAAGACTTTAGGTTCTTAAGAAAAGGAGAAATAGTAGGTGTAGAATGGGGATATACCCTTTTTACATGGATTTTTGCAAGAACAAGGTTACCGTTCCAGGCTCTTCTAATCACTCAATCTGCATTCTGCATGTACAGTTTATACCGCTTTATAAACAAGTATTCAAATAAACCTTCACTCAGCATTGTAATTGCTTTCGGCTTCGGTATTTTTGATTATTACTATTGTATATTGCGGCAGGCAATTTCATTTGCCATTCTCCTCTATTCGGTAGATTTTGTAGAGAAAAAGAAATATCTATTTGCTGTGTTACTAGTCTTTGTAGCAACCCTCTTTCATCAATCTGCTCTTATATTCATTGTGGCTCTTCCATTCTGTTTTGTTCCAATCAATTGGAAAACATCACTTATTTTCCTAGGGTTATCTTTCTTGATTCTTCCATCTTACCCTATTTTGGACAAACTCCTAGTCGAGGGTTTCTTAAGAAAATTCTATCATTCCGGTTATCGTTCCTATGGCTTTGTATTCGGAGAGCTGATCATTGTTCTTCTTGCTGTGGCACTTTTCATGACATTCTTTTATACGAAAAAGAAAGAACTATCGCAAAGAGATAGATTCATCTATTGGATAGTGATGTTGACTGTTCCATTACAGTTCTTTTCAATGTATTTCACTATTTTCGGTCGTCTTCTAACTCTAACGTTTCTACCTTTCTCCTCAGTTGGAATTACAAATGCTTTTATAAAAAAAGGAGAGAAAGAGGATAAAGTAACGTTGATTCTTGGCTTAGCCATCTGGGCGTCCATGTGTCTTTATTACATCTTCTGCCTCTATTATGACAAAAGAGGACTGCAGCTAATTCCGTACAAGTTCTTCTTTACAGAGTAAATACTTTATATGATAAGAGACCTTATTGATGTCTAAAATCTCCACAACTCGAGAAAAAAGAGCCGTACTTAATATATCCGTATCGCTTTGTTATCAACTGGTAGCATTAGTCTCTGGGATTTTTATCCCACAGTTGATGATAAAAAGTTTTGGTTCTGAATTGTACGGCGCAACGACATCAATATTGAATTTCCTTTCATATATCACACTACTTGATGGAGGAGTCGGAGGAGTTGCAATGGCGGCTCTCTATAAGCCCCTTGCGGAGAATGATACGGCGCGAATAAGTGCTATAATGAATGAACTCAAGCACTTCTTCAGAATCATCGCTTTCATTTTCATAGCTTATTCTTTGGTCTTAGCTTCATCATTCTCGACAATTTCACACACCTCAGTCCTCTCCTTTTGGGAGAGCTTTCTCCTGGTAATTATCCTAAGTATAACAACATGTGTAGAATACTTCTTCGGCGTTTCATACTCCATCTTAATACAAGCCGACCAGAAGGTATATGTAACAGATTTTACTGGAATACTTACTCGTATTCTCTACCCTATATTAGTTGTACTACTTATCCATAATGGAGCTTCTATTTTTGTTGTTAAATTTGTCGGTAGCTGTGCATTTGCTCTACGCCCTATCGCACTATGGCTCTACATAAGACACAATTACGATCTTAACTACAAAGTTAAAAACAGAGATAAGGACGCACTTAAAGACAAATGGATAGGGCTTGGGCAGCACCTTGCCTACTTTCTATATTCCAATACAGATATCGTCGTATTAACTGTATTTGCAAATCTAAAAGCTGTTGCCGTCTATTCTGTCTACAGCCTAGTCATTAAATACATCCAGAATATTACGCTTTCCGCAGGAGCCGGTATGGAAGCAGTATTTGGAGAACTTATAGCTAAAAATGAAAAGGAAGAGCTAAACAAAGCCTTTTCAAGCTACGAGACACTTCTTTCCATTGTAGCAATTGTGGCCCTTGCTGTTACATATGTAATGATTATTCCATTTGTAACTCTCTATACAAAAGGTGTTACAGACGTCAACTATAGAGAGCCACTCTTTGCTTTTCTTTTAATATGTGTCGCTCTCGTCAATGTACTACGAACTCCATACCATAGTACGGTAATTGCGTCTGGAGCTTTCAAGGAAACGCAGGTGGCGTCCTACGGGGAAGCTATACTGAACGTTGTTCTTTCTATTCTCTTTGTCAAGAAACTTGGTCTTGTTGGAGTTGCAATAGGCACGCTGTTTGCAGTTCTATTTAGAGGTATCTACTACGTTGTTTTTCTCTCGAAGAATATAATCAACAGGAAGATAACACTCTTCTTGAAGAGGACAGCTATAAATGCCATCTCATTTGCGCTTATTGCCTTTATCGGAAAGAAAATAAGCTCTTATTTTGTTTATTCTTCTTACATTAATTGGGTGTTATCTGCTTTCCTTGTAACACTATCAGCATTGATAATTGTCATTCTATTCAACTACATATTCTACAGGGACTTCTTTAAGAATCTGCCGAAATTGTTCAAAAAGAAGAGATAGCACCTACAATACATATAGCGAAAGTTGTAGAATACCTAAGCTAGGGAGGGGAATGTGTTATATAACATAATCGTAGCACCAATAGAGTCTATCGTCGGCTGGATATTTCTATTCATCATAAATAAGATTCCGTCTATCGGAGTAATCGGAGCTATATGTGGAGTATCGATTGCAATTAATATCCTTGCTCTCCCTCTATATAACATTGCAGAGTCCATACAAGAAAAAGAGAGACAAATAAACAAGAAACTCGAGCCGAGAGTAAAAAGGATAAAGAAAGGCTTTAAAGGCGATGAGCAATTTATGATGCTCAGCGAATACTATCGACAAAACGGCTATCATCCCCTATATGCACTCCGGGGTTCTCTATCCATCCTCATCGAGATTCCTTTCTTCATTGCAGCTTATAACTATCTCTCCTCTTCCGAGATATTGAAGGAATCATCATTCTGGATATTCTCCAATCTTGGCAAAGCGGACGGAATGTTCTCCATTACACTCGGTTCTCTTGTTATTCCAATTAATATCCTTCCGATAATTATGACTCTGATTAACTTCGTCTCCGGATACATATATACCAAGGGATCTACAAAGAGGGATAAGATACAGCTCTATGCAATGGGACTCTTCTTCCTCGTTCTTCTCTACTCATCGCCCTCGGGTCTTGTCATCTATTGGATACTCAACAATATCTTCTCACTTGTAAAGACAGTAGTTTTGAAGTTCTTCAAACATCCAGGGTACGTACTCTATCTCTTCATATCTTTAGGCCTATTAGCATTTGCCTACAAGTTCCGTAATGCAAGTGATAGAAGCCGCTCCTACTTTGCATTTATAGTTGCTCTTCTATTTATTCTGACTCCACTGTTCTTGCTTCTCTATAAGAAATCACCACTCTATACATTATCGAAGAAGATTAAGAGTAAGAGTAGAGAAACAAAAAGCTATTTTCCCTTTGTACTCTTTTCATCTCTTGGACTAGCATTTCTATGCGGTTTTCTTCTTCCCGCCTCTACTATTGCATCATCCCCCGAAGAATTCTCATACCTTGGAAGCATCTCGAACCCCTCATCATTTGTTTGGTCAACACTTTGGTTCTATATCGGCCTCTTCGTTTTCTGGCCTTTAGTTATATACAAAATGTTCGGCGAGAAGGTAAGAAAAGGAGAAGCTATTCTTCTCTTTGCTCTTCTTGTTACAGCACTTTTTGATGCTTTTGTATTCAAGGGAGATTATGGAAAACTTTCGACTCAGTTCTACTGTGAAAATGTTGATGCTCTTGAGAATATCTCTTTGCTATACACAATAAGTCCTATTCTTGCGATACTCCTTTCGGCTTTCCTATTCTTCTTATTCGACTATTTCGGAAAACTTAGCATCTTAACGCTGCTCTGCTTATCTATAACCATCACGGAAGGAGCAATCGGAACGGCAAAGATGGTCTCTATTGAGAAGGCCTTTAAAAACTATACTGAACTATTGAAAAAAAATGAGTCTTCTCTAGAAAATAAAGAAATAGAAAGTGTATATCACCTATCTAGAAACGGGAAAAACGTCGTAGTTATCTTCCTAGACAGAGCTCTCAGCATCTTCCTTCCATATACAATAGAGCAGGTACCGGAACTTGAAGAGCAATTAAGAGGATTCGTCTTCTATCCCAATACTGTGAGCTATGGTACCAACACCACATTCGGCTCTCCCGCTATGATGGGAGGATACGAATATACTCCAGAGTTGATGAACTCCAGAGATGGCCTATTGAAGGATTTACATAATGAAGCTTTGCTTCTTGCTCCAACTCTATTTAGTGATGCCAATTATTCTGTTATCGTTACAGATCCACCATACCCTAATTACACAAGCCACCTTGATTTCTCTGCATACGATGTTCTTGATAAAGTATATGCAACAAGTCTATATGCAAAATATTCCAATAAATACTATGAAGTTTTGAATATTGACGAGCAAGAAGGCGATTTAAGCCTTATAACAAAAGATGAAGCTATAAACTTCTCAATGCTGGAGATCATGCCTCCCTTCTTCAGATATATGTTTGAAATGTACTGCAGAAATGTGGCTAACTACGATTACAAATATTTTGCATATAATTTTGCTAATCTCTATTTTCTAAGAAATCTTACTGATTTCACAGAAGAGAACAATACCTATACATTTATAGGCAACGAATCAACTCACAATCCCATCGCTCTTGACAGCAGTCTTTTGAAGCCTGCAAACGAAAATGATACCTTCAATTCCATATATCCTTATGATGATGCTACATCCTATAAGCACTATTCTGTCTTTACAGCTTCTCTAGTGCAAATCGGAAAATGGTTGGATTATCTGAAAGAGAATGACTGTTATGACAACACAAGGATAATAATCGTCTCAGACCATGGAAGTGGCTCCAACAATCCTCTTGTATCATCCAAAGAAGCCGGCTACATGCCTCTTCTTCTTGTAAAAGATTTCAATTCAAATGATGAGCTCAAATATGATTACACGTTTATGACAAATGCAGACACTATTCTTTTATCAATCGATAATCTTGATGGCGTATCTAGAATTAATCCATATACAGGGAACGCCCTAAAAGAAGAGAAAGATGACGGAATAAATGCTTATCCTGTTCTAAATGATATTGAATGGAATGCTCCTAAAATTACCTCATATACAGAGTTTACACTCGATAAATCACAAGGCTGGCACATAAAAGATAATATTTTTGATCAATCCAATTGGATCCACATATCAGAATGGGAGGAGATGAACAAATGACAACACTCCTATTATATATAGACCCGGGAACGGGAAGCATGCTCTTTTCACTTGTTATAGGACTAGTCGCTACAGCTGTATTCGCTCTAAGAGCACTTGCACTTAAACTTAAGTTTGGATTTGGAAAGAAGGAGAAGAGTACATCGAATAATATTCCGTATGTTATATTCTCCGACCATAAAAGGTATTGGAATGTATTTAGAGGTATATGTGAAGAATTCAATAGAAGAGGAATAGATGTAGTCTATTACACGCTCTCTGCTGACGACCCAGTATTTGATTCAGGACTAGAGCATATACACCCCGAGTACCTTGGGGACGGAAATAAGCCTTACAGCCGACTAAATTTCCTCAAAGCCGACATTGTTCTTTCGACAACACCAGGGCTCGATGTGTATCAATGGAAGAGAAGTAAGGACTGTAAGTGCTATGTTCATATTCCCCATTCTGTTGATGACCTATCTGGATATAGAATGTTCGGCCTCGATCACTACGATGTCGTTCTTGCAAGTGGTAAAAACCAGGAAGAAACAATAAAAAAGATAGAAAGCCTCAGACCGTCGATAAAGAAGAAGGAAATCGAAGTTGTCGGCTCTACGTACATGGATGAACTTAACGAGGAGAGAAAGAATTTCGGCGAAAGAACAAAGAATGATATCCTCACCGTTCTTGTCGCTCCATCCTGGGGGCCAAGCGCTATTCTCTCACGATACGGCGATAAACTTCTCTCTTCTCTCGAGAAAACAGGTTTTCACATAATTGTCCGCCCTCATCCACAGTCTTTCTTATCAGAAAAAGAAATACTTGATCCTCTCATGAAAAATCATCCCAATATTGAATGGAATAGAGATAACAACAACTTCGCCGTAATGGAAAGAAGCGATATCCTCATAACTGATTTCTCGGGAATCATCTTCGACTACTCTCTCACATTCAATCGTCCTATAATTTATGCCGACACTCAATTCGACCCGATTGTCTATGATGCGGACTGGCTGGACGAAGAGTTATGGTCACTGAGAGTGCTCCCAAAGCTTGGAATAAAACTAGAAGAAAAAGATTTCGATAAAATCAAAGAAGTCCTAGAGAATGCAATGAAGAGCTCCTCTCTTGAAAAGGGAAGAGAAGAAGTGAGAGCCATGTGTCTCAGTCATAGTGGAAAAAGCAGTAAGCTTATTGTTGATTATCTTGTAAGGAAACAGGGAATACGGTAACAAGGAGGATGATATGCAGGGTTTAATATTAGCTGCTGGAATGGGGAAAAGGCTTAAAGAACTGACCAACAACAATACGAAATGCATGGTCAAGGTGAATGGAATTACCATTATCGAGAGAGCTCTCCGTATACTTGATAAAAAGAACCTCTCAAAAATCATCATAGTTATCGGCTACAAGGGAGACAATCTAGTTGAATTCATCTCTTCATTAGATATTAAAACGCCAATTATCTTTATCAATAATCCAATATACAACAAAACTAACAACATATACTCTCTTGCACTTGCTAAAGGGTATCTCTGTAAGGAAGATACACTTCTTCTTGAATCCGATCTTGTCTTTGAAGAAGCAGTGATCGATGCCATACTCGACGACCCACGTAAGACCTTGGCTCTTGTCGATAAATTCGAAAGCTGGATGGATGGAACATGTATGAAGATTGATGAAGACGACACAATACTTGATTTCATTCCCGGTAAACTTCTTAAATTTACAGAAAAAGAGAACTACTATAAAACAGTAAACATCTATAAATTCAGTTCCAACTTCTCTCGTAAAACATATATTCCGTTTCTCACAGCCTATGAAGAGGCTATGGGAGAAAATGAATATTATGAATCTGTTATCAAATTAATTTCTCTATTGGAAACAAAAGAAATCAGAACAAGACGTCTCTCGGGCGAAATATGGTATGAGATCGATAACATACAAGACCTGAATATAGCAGAATCTTTATTCACTAATGACAGTGTTGATCACTATAGGAACATCATGAGTCGTTACGGTGGATTCTGGCGCTATCCCAAGCTTCTCGATTTCTGTTATCTTGTGAACCCATATTATCCTCCAAAAAAGATGAAAGAGGAGATCGAATCCAATTTTGAGACACTCCTGACTCAGTATCCTTCTGGAATGGAAGTGAACTCCCTTCTTGCATCCGGAGCATTCGGTGTTAATCAAAAACACATTGTTGTCGGAAATGGTGCAGCAGAACTAATAAAGTCGCTCATGGATAATATACTCTCTGAAGACGGAGGGAATATAGGATGCATTCTCCCGACATTTGAAGAATATCCGAATCGTTATGACAAATCACGCATAGTCCCATTTATTGTCACCTCGCCTAATTTCAGATATTCTGCCGATGATCTTATTTCCTTCTATTCTTCCAAGGACATAAATCTCCTAATTTTAATCAACCCCGATAACCCTAGCGGCAACTTCATTCCATACAAAGATCTCCTAAAGCTGATAGACTGGGCCAGACGTAAGAAAATTAAATTGATAATCGACGAGAGTTTTGTTGATTTTGCGACTATCGACTCCGGACTATCTTTTGATAGTATTACGCTAATAAAAGAAAACGTCCTTTCTCTTTATAATAATCTCTTTGTAATCAAAAGCATATCGAAATCATACGGTGTCCCCGGAATCAGACTCGGTGTCCTTGTTTCAAGCAATGAAGAGAAAATTGAGTATATCAAAAAAGATGTCTCAATATGGAACATAAACTCATTCGGTGAATTCTTCCTTCAAATCAAAGAAAAATACGACAAGGATTATAAAGAAGCACTTTACAGAATAAAGAAAACTCGTAGCGAATTTCTCACAAAACTGAAAACTATTCCTTTCTTGAATGTATTTCCGACAGAAGCTAACTACGTAATGTGTGAAGTTACAAAGGGAACCAGCATCGAACTGTGTGCAAAACTCCTAGATAAGAATATTCTCATCAAGGACCTTACAAAAAAGATAAATAACGGGAAAGAGTATATCCGTATAGCCGTCAGAAATGAGGAAGACAATAATAAGCTAGTCGATGAGCTGGAAAAGCTGTCGCAGTATGTTGATACTCTATAAAATACAAGATACCACCTCAACATTTCTCCGTTTTCGATTTTCATCATTTGAATGAAAATAAAACCTTTGAAAAGGCTATAGGCAAAGTGTCATCTATATCAATTTTGTAGAGGCTGGAAGGAATATACATTCTCTAGATTTCTTTTGGTATTAGTTACAACCTTCCTCCTAACGGAAGAAAACGAGAATACGATAAGTATGTACGATGCGCACAGCAAGCGGATTGAGAATAAAGTGTGATTATATTACTCCAAAGGCAAAGGTGACATGTAGCGTCGGCAACTGTCTTTTTTATTGGAGTAAAAAGAGGAAGTATTGTATTATTTTCTATGAGGAGTGGCCTAAGGTATGAAGATGCTTCC
>CAVFXW010000018.1:0-48492 GCA_963626675.1 Clostridium sp. CAG:452
GGTATCTAGGAGACAGTTTATGTGTATATATTACAACAAAATACTGGCGCGAGTGGGAATCGAACCCACAAGAGGTTGCCCTCGGCAGATTTTGAGTCTACTGCGTCTACCAATTCCGCCATCACGCCGAACGAAAAAATCTTAACAGAAAGCCTCTGTTTTATGCAAGATAAAGTTGAATGAGAGTGATAGAAAGATTATTATAATATTTATGAAAAAAATCCTTATTCTTCTGTTGATTATTTTTCTTTCCTTTATTCCTCTTTTTGCCTTAGAGGAGGTAGAAGATGAATTTCTTAAGGAAATATTGATTTCCGATGTTCCTGTTGTATATGGTGATGAGAGCTTCAGAGAGAGGATTCTTGAACGAACTGGTGGAGAGCGGGATCCGATAGGTCTTGTTTTGACCGGAGGCTCTGCAAGAGCATGTGCTCATATTGGGGTTTTGAAATATCTTGATGAGATAGGAGTTCGACCGGACTTCATTGTTTCAAACTCAATGGGCTCTATTATTGGAATGCTCTATGCAGCAGGGGTAAGTCCAAGTCAGATTGAAGAATTACTGAATGTTGGAGATATTTCATCATATTTTTCTCTAAACCTTCCTTCTGAAGGTGGATTTCTAAGTGCAGATGGCTTTAAGGCATTGGTTGACTACATTGTGGGAGAGGATTATAGGCTTGAAGAAACTGAGATACCTATTATGGTCGTCTGTGATGATTTGGTAAGTAAGAGGGAAGTTCGAATAACAGAGGGTTCCTTTTCAGATATCCTAATTGGTTCCTTTGCCCTTCCGGTCTACTTTGGACCTTATAACTATAATGGCCATCTTCTTATAGATGGTGGAGTAATATCTCTTGCACCGATTGATGCAGCTTACGACTATACAGATACAGTAATTCTATCAACAGCATTCTACGATGCTGTGACAATCAATCTCTATAACCCTGTAACAATCCTAAATTCCTCTTTCGATATCGGAAAAAGACAAAACGCTTCGAGTGAACTTAAAAAGTATACATCCCTTATATGGATAAGATGTGATGTTGAAAGATTTTCATTTATGGCTTTTTCAGCTGCAAACGAGATGTCTCAAATTGGGTATGAGTGCGCAAAGGCTGTGTCAGATAAGCTGGGGAAACTTAATAAGTGTGATGAAGAAAGAGAAGTAAGAGAAGATATTAATCTTCGTCTTGAAGAGCTCAAGAGTAGTATGCGCTATTTTGGCCGCATCAAGGCTAGTAGTGTTACATCTCACCTTGGGATAGATTTTGTAGCTCTCAATTCAGATTTTTCTCCTCATTTTCTTAAGAACAGCATGATGACGGCACTTGAATACAAGTTCCTCTTCTCGACGATTGAAATGAGTGTAAAAGCAGGACTCGGGCATAATTCTCAGAATCTTTCTTCTTCAGAGATGTTTATAACAACGGGTCTTGATTTTTCATGTTATCTTTTTCCAGCATTAAGGCTTAAAGCGGAAGCATATGTGGACTTTTTACGTCCTTCTTCCTCCTTCGACCCATTTCTTAACGTAAAAGAGAGTATTGATTACTATATACTTAATTACAACAATTATACTTTGTCCATCAATCAAAGTATCGAATATGCCAAGGACTATTATAAGAGTGGTACGGGAGAAGGCTCAGTTTTCTCTTTTATCGTCCAGGCTGATTATAACGATGAGAAAGTCGATGTCGGCTTAGATTTGGGATATCTCCTCACGAGTGAAGGATTTCTTGCTAAAAAACCGAGGAACTATCTGCAATTCTCCGTCAAAGGCAGTTATGATATTACAGAGATTATTTATTTCTCGGTTTCAGGAAGAGTTAGGTTCAGCGTAGATGGAAAGGGTAGTGTACCTGTCTTTATTTATGATAATTTTACATCACAGTCAATTAAATACGGTGCACAATCACTTAGAACTAATAGCTCGCTTTTCAATCTTTTTATTAATGCTTCGGTGGGCTTCAGGCTGCTATCGTCTCCGACATTTGGAGAATTCTTGATTTTCGATAATTCAAGTATAGGAATATACTTCTCGTCACTTACTTCAAGGGAAGACCCGTTTGGATTCTCCTGTGGCGTTGAAATCAAAAGTGATCTATCTCTCATTGGACTTATAAAACTTCCGATGAATTTCCGTATAGGATACGAGCACGACCCGCTATTAGAGCGTCATGTTGTAGCGAGCCTTGCTTTCTCCTCATCATTTTGATTTCTCACTGGTGTTTTTTCAGCCATGCCTCATCTTCTTCCGTAAGAGAAGTGTCGATGTCTCCTTCGTTCTTTTCCTCTGTTGTCTCTTCTTCTATCTTTGTATAATCAGGCTCTTGAGGAAATTGAAGAGGCATTTGACATCCCTTTTCTATTTGAGGAAGAACTCTTCTTATAAGTAGCGTTGGATCGTTTTCAACAGCCTTTAAGAATCCCCATCGGGTATCTTTGTCTTCTATGTACGCTCTTAAAGTATCAATCTGGGCTTCATCATAGATAGAGGTGTTAGTAAGCGTTACATTGTTTTTTATATCCTTGAGCGTTTTAACTGCGTTCTCCCATTTGCCATAATGTAATGAAAGCACTGCTTTATGAAGGTACGGGTCTATGAATCCTGGCAGAGTAAGCTCAAAGAGCTTCTTTAATTTAGCCCCACATGTTGCCCAGTCAGATCTACTCATAGCATAGGATGCTTCAAGATCAAGAATTGCAGGAAGATTCAATCCAACTTTCTTACTTTCCTTTAAGAGCTTCTCAAATTCCTTGTACATTCCTTTTTCTAGATAGTAGGTAAGAAGGTTAACATATAGATTTCTATCTTTATAACCTGTTTTGTATACACCTTCTGCTAAGACGAGTGCTTTGTCGAGATCTCTCTTTGTCCAATAGTACATGCTGAGTGAAACTCTAGATTGTGCATTTATCTTTTTATCACTCGAATTGATATATTCCTCAAGGACAGTGCGGCCTTTCTCCATATCGCCATATTGAATAAAGAGAGTGGCGGCTAGAATCTCTGAGTGGGGGTCTGTACCTCTTTTGACGGCTTTCTCGAGGTATGGTAGTGCCTTCGATATGTCTGGATTGCTGCTTTGCAGAAATTTAGAGCCTTTAGCGTAATATATAGTTCCTATACTGTTTATAAGGAGAGCAATAATTCCCAGACCAAAGCATAAAACTCCGAGCCATTTCAGGCTATCACCATTCATTATTGAAAAGATTCCCAAAATAAGAAGAACCATTACCGAATAAGTCAATATCTTTCTCTTTTTTTCTTTCTTTGTCATTTCATCCTCTCTGTGGAGTTTTTTTTACTAATAGTTAATAATAAGCGTAATAAGCTATACAAACAATGGAAAAAAAGATTTTGGTTCACGTATGTTGTGGTCCTTGTGCCACCAGTTCTGTTTTGAGGCTATTAGAGGAGGGGTGGAAGCCTGTCCTCTACTTCTCAAATTCTAATATCTATCCATATGAAGAATATGAAAAGAGATATGCCAATCTTTTGATTGTTGCACAGCGTTATTCTCTTGAAGTTATAAAAGGTGAGTATGAACACGATAAATGGAGGGAGTATATCAAAGGATATGAAAACGAGAAGGAGGGAGGAAAAAGGTGCCAGAGGTGCTTCAGATATAATCTCCTTCTTGCTGCAAAAAAAGCAGAAGAGAGGCATATTGATTACTTCTGTACAACATTAACTGTTTCTCGTTTCAAAAATAGTGCTGTTATCTTTCAGCAGGGAGAAGATCTCTTAGGCTTTGTAGAGTTTGATTTTAAGAAGAAGAATGGATTTGCTCTATCGTGCAAATTAGCAAAGGAAATGGGACTCTACCGCCAGAATTATTGTGGATGCGAGTTCTCGCTTGGAGAGAGAAATGCTGAAAAGACTCTATAAGATATTATCAAGCAGAATGTTTTGGATGGTACTCTTTTTTGGAGCACAAATTGCATTCATTTGCTATTTTGTTCTTTGGTCAGCTATGGGAAAGCATAATTATGTTTTCTTTCTTGTTCTTTCAATGGTCATGGCTACCATTATAATAACTAGACGCGAGAATAATGCTTACCGCCTCATATGGATGTATGTTCTTATTATCTTTCCATTCTTTGGAGGTGTTTTATATCTTCTTTTTGCAAACAAGAAGATAGGAGCTCTTTCCGAAAAGAAGGTGAGTGATTTTAAAAAAAGAATTCCTGATGACACTAAGTTCAGTCTTACAAATGGAGATGATGAACTCTATGATCTCTCACCTGTCTTCAGAAGACAAAGTCAATATGTGAGAAATATGACGGGATTCTCCGCCTATAAGAATACCTCTGTTACATATTTTGATAATGGAGAGGATTTCTTCAATGATGTGATTAGAACAGTACAAGGTGCAAAAAAGTTTATTTTCATAGAATATTTCATAATTGATCAGGGTAAGTGGTGGAATAGGATTCTCTCAATTCTCAAAGAAAAGGTAAAAGAGGGTGTGGATGTTCGCGTTGTCTTTGATGATATGGGATCGATTAACGTTTTACCTCTCCACTACGATAAGATATTGATGCAATATGGAATTAAAGCAATAGCTTTCAACAAGATAAAGCTGCATATAAATCCTAGACTTAATTTCCGCGATCACAGAAAGATTTTTAATATTGATGGAAACATATGCTATACAGGCGGTGTAAACCTTGCTGATGAATATGCCAACGACTTGATTAAATTCGGCTACTGGAAGGATGATGCGATAAAACTAATAGGAGATGGAGTATGGAATTCTACCTTGATGTTTTTACGTAATTGGGATTGTTTAAAAAGGGAATCAGATAATCTTGAAGATTTTATTCCTACAATTAAAGGGGAAAATGATGGTTATGTTCAAATGTTTGATGATAGCCCTCTGGACAACAAGACGATTGCGGAAGATACATATCTTCAGATTATTAACAACGCAAAGCGCTACCTTTGGATTACTACGCCATATCTTATACTTGACGAGTCAATGGAGTCTGCATTGATTATTGCAGCAAAGAGTGGAGTTGATGTAAGAATTATTACTCCTCATTACCCAGACAAGAAGAGTGTTTTTGAAGTTACGAAATCTAATTATGAGAATCTATTAAAAAACGGTGTTAAAATTTATGAATTCATACCGGGTTTTATACATTCAAAGAACTTTATATCTGATGACGAGATCGCTGTAGTTGGAACAACAAACCTTGACTACAGGTCATTCTACCTTCATTTTGAGCTCTCCGTCCTCTTCTTCAAATCTTCAATAATTGATGAGTTAAAGAATAATTTCACATCTACACTGCTTCTTTGCGAAGAGATAGAGAAGGGGGGTGAACATCTTTCTTTTCTTAGGCGTATCTTCAGAGCTGCAGCGCGCATCATGTCTCCGGTCTTCTAATTCTGTTGACGAGCGTATCTAGGTGTTGTTTAATTGATTCTATGGGTAGAAACATAAAAGATTCCATGGATAAGAATGAAATAGAGAAAGGGAGAGCAGAGCTAGCATCCCTACTTCTCTCGATAGACAATTCAGAAGAACTGAATAGTTTCCTTGATGATATGCTTACTAATAAAGAGATTGAAGATATTATTCAACGATACCTATTGATGGATGACCTATGGCGAGGAAAGAGTCAGCGAGATATAGCATCTGAAAGATCCATGAGCCTATGCCGAATTACTAGAGGCTCTAAGATGCTTAAGAAGAAAAATGGCTTTATGAGGAATTATTTCAGTAATAAATATGATGATTTTACCCATATCTAACTTTATATAATCTTAATGTAGTTGTATTCTTCTCGAGTGGATAAAAGTAGAAAAGAAATAATTCAAATTATTAAGTATCTGGCCCTTGGCTTATCTGTCACTGCATTACAATTTGTGCTTGTTAATGTCTTTCCACTTATATTCTCTTTATGGAGAAGCCCCCTTCCTCCTTGGCTGGAGTTAATATTTAATGACAAGACAATGGGAGAAGGCAACAGCAATTGGGGTTATGTGATGACTTTCTTTCTCTCCAATCTTTTAGCGAATGTGTACGGCTATTTCATCAATAGGAAAACAGTCTTCCATTCCGATTCGCCTTTGTGGTGTTTTATTACTTTTATTTGTGTTATGGCCACGCTGATTCTATTTTCCACGTGGCTCCAGGGAGTAATTGCGAATATGGTCGCTCAAAGGTATTCTTCATTAAAGGGACTCTCTAATACGATAGCTGCGCTAGCATGTGGCTTTTTACAAAATCTAATTGTATTTCCATTGGAGAAGTTCGTTCTCTTGAGAGAGAAGAAAAGCTAGACTATGTGGGGGAATGCGAACTGAGATAGAGAGAAAGATTTTGAAGAAAATCTTCAGATTCCTTTTTGGTCTCTGTTAGATTTGATTTTGAGATCCCTTCAGAGACAAATGTTTTTATATCATCGGCCTTTACATAAAGTGATAGTGCCTTCTTCTCCATTAACGAAATAATCATGCCGACCTTTATCATTAAATTTGTATCTTCGTGAATGTAAGGGGCCACAAGGTTCATATAATGAATTTTTTCATTGTCTTTATTGAGGTGTCTAAAGAGATTTATAGTCTCATAATTAAGCTGTTGCATTTTAGATCTTATTAGAGTTGCCTCTATCAACCAGTGAACTGAGGGATTATATACCTCAATGTCTCCGATGTTTCCGGGAGCATGGGAGTAGGGAATTCCCGCATCGTCACACTTGAAATTTGGCTTATATTCAAATTCATCGCCATAACATGTGTATAGAAAAAGTGTAATAAGAAGCTCGAATTTTACTGGCGTTTGAATAAACCAGAACGCTCTGGTGTCTCTTTTTCCTTCTGATACTTCTAATAGGTAATCATGTAGCGCTTTTCTGTCGAGACAATAGGATGAAAGGATTTTGGGGATTTTCTTGTTGTAGTCTTTTGTTGAAAGATCTTCCGTTATTCTTGAAGAAATAATTACTCTCTCGAGTTCTTCTGGAAACGATCCGATTTCAATAAAATACTGTTTTTCATCATCTTTCGCCTTTTCGGAAATGGTGAAATTAAAACTAACCAACTTTCGGAGAAATTCTTCTCTGTTTCTGTTGATTGATAGGAGCATCACACCTGAGTTTTCTACTGTTATGAATCCTGTAAGCTGAAGTACTCTGAATACGGTATTGCCGTAATCATTGAAACTGGATGATTGGCTCGCGGCTTTTGCATGCAAAGAGTCGACTAGGCTATATTTGAGTAGTATGTAGTTGTAGGTAAGGTCTTCGTCTTGAGCGAAGTTTTCAGAGTCAATTGTTTTTATGAATGAGTCTACATCACCATCATCAGAGAAAAGAGATAACAGAAATTGGTTTTTAGACATTTTTCTTCCTGAAGCATTGAGCCTTGCAATTACAGACAAAACAAAATTGAAATAATTAAAGTCGTTGAGTACGCGGCGATATGGGTTCATACGCCAATAGCGCATGCTCTGGAGGGCAAATGCTTCAGATAGTGTGATTCTTCCTTTCACTACAGCCTTTGCAACAGGAGAGAGGAGTAGTTCTTCACGGTATTGGGAATAGATGAAGCCAAATTCTGATAGAGTTTTGAGGTAACGTGTAAACGCTGCCTGATAACCTGTCGGGAATCCCCATTCATTATTGTGAGTGTTGTGTTCTATTATGTAAGAGCGCATATATTCTTGGTCTGACACTTCATCTTCTGACAACTTTGTTGATGACAGCACATTATCGGTGTAGAGACTAGAGTATATATCTAGGATACAATCATCATCGAGAATGCGGCCTTCAAACTTTGAAAAAGTGGAAAGTATACCGGAATAACGCTCTGGATTACGAACAGCAACTTCTAGTGCCATTTGTTTGTATAGTCTCGAGCGATGTTTAGTACTGGCCATATTAATTCCTCTCAATTATTATGTACATATAACTCTATACTATCATTCTTTATCGTATTGTCATTAAAACTTATGTAATTGCTTGAGATTTTCTCGACCTTGTATTTTTTAAGCCATTTCTCGAAGATATTATTAGTTCTTCCCTTGTGTGTAATGAGATTTGTAATTCCGAAATGGACACCATTGTCGTTCATTTTATCGAGGCGATTATATAATTCTTTTTCCATATCCTCATTCCATAGCTTGTTGTATTCACTCATTGATATGAGGTACGGTGGATCACAATATATGTAGTCATCCGGTGAGAGATTGATGTTATCAAGGAAAACACGGAAATCAGAAACTGATAATTTTATATTTCTTCCATTTTGTTTAGCGTAGTAGTTGTTAAGTGCGTCATATACATTTTTGTTGAAGTCAACGTTTCCTACAGGAAGGTTAAAAAGCCCTTTTGTATTAAAACGAATCATATGGTTGAAACCGTAGATTAGAAGAAGATAGAGCCTGTAGTCGTCACTTTGACCACTTTTATTAAAATCGTTTCTAAGAGAGCAATAGGCATCCTTGTTATAATGAGAATAATATGTTTTGGGGTATTTTTTCTTTAAATCCATGGGAACGACATCCTTAATAAATGAGCACGAAAGCCCGTATTCATCAATCAAGGAGAATAGTTTATCAAAGAATTTATCTTTGTCTTGCATCTCTCTTAGTAGGAATTCATGGAGTCTTATAACATTACTATCAACATCGTTTAAAAGATATCTTTCTGCTTCAACCTGGAGCTGTGATGAGCCACCACCATAAAAAGGCTCGACATATGTGGCTATTCTTTTCGGTATGTACTTGAGAAGTTGATCACAAAGTTTATATTTGTCGCCTACATAGAAGAAAGGAGATCTAATCAATTTAATTTCCTACCTTAGTTACAAAGAGATATTCCTCATGGTTGTCGAGATTGGTCTTTCCGGCGTTGAAGGCCTTGTGCTTTATATGATAGATATTCGTATTACCTTTTTTGTTTAGAAGATCAGTTATCTCGTCGAGAGTCATCTTGTTTTTACTCGAATTACTCCTACTGTTGTAAGTGTTATTGTAGGAGACTACGAGGTATTTTGCATCAAGCGAGTAGACAAGATCCTTCATTGCATCAAGGGCTTTTGTTTTGCAGTAATCACTCATGTTCTCTTCCTTCGGTTTTAAGGCAGTACCGTAGAGAACGGGGTTATCCCACTTAGTGAGAGTTTCAAGAACATGATAGAAGCGGCTGTATTGACGCGAAGAATAGGGTGGATCGATATATACAATATCAGATCTAATATCAGTCTTTGCGAGTTTATTTGCATCTTCTCTGAATATTCTAATCTCTTTATCATCTTTTTCTGATTTGATTAAGGGATTAATAAGTTCGAACTTGAAAGAACTCAATATGTTTTCTTTTTTGATATATGCATCGTAATGTCCACACGTATTAGCTGAGCGGTCTAGAGAGTAGAGAAGGGAAGCTAGGAGAATTGAGTATTCCTTTTCGTTAAGACTAGCTCTGTTTTTCTCTATGTCGGATCTGATTTCACCGATGAGAAGAGCATCTCTATGAGAAAAGAATTTTCCTCCATAATTAATGGATGCATAGTTCGGTTCAATATTTCTTTCATCTAAGGAGAGATATTTTGAATAAAATTTAAAAAGCTTCTCTTCTGAGTAGTTTTCCTTTAAAAAGAATGCATTATATATTATTTCATTGGAATACAGAAAATCATTGATGAAGATGTGCTTATAAAATTGAAGCGCTGATGAAGCAATAACTCCTGTTCCTGCAAAGATGTCAAAAAAAGAGTCAGCGCCACTGCATTCTTTTTGTATAATCGAAAAGATCCAAGGGATGAGTTTATTCTTGCATCCTGTGTATCTGCGGTTATTTATATCAAAAGACATGTTTTCCTCTGCTATGAGAATAAAACATGTCCTATATTTTGTCCATCGGATTTGTCCATCGAAATCTAGAAGAAGCGCTAGTCTACCTTCTTTTTCTTTTTGTAGCTTTTCCTCTTGTCGCTCTTTTTTTGGGCGCTTTTATCTCTCTTCTTTCTTCTTCACGCCTCTTTGAACGCGGAGAGCGTGCTCTTGTTATCACAGTTCTTCCATCAATCTTTTTATCTTTAAAGACATCTAAAATATGTTCTGCAACTTCGTATGGGGCATTAATGAAAGAGTAGTCATCCTGAACAGATATATCTCTTAAATCTCTGTCTCTTACTCCTGTCATATCATAGATTAGTTCGCATAGAGCCTTCTTTGTCAGGCAATCGTTTTTTCCTCGTGCAATAAATAATCTCGTAATTCCTTTTTCATCCATACTCGGAGGAGATATTCTGTCGTATGGACGCTCTCTGTCCTTTCGTTCCTTTTTCTTTTTCTCACTCTCGTTTTTTCTTTTTATGGCAATATCTTTGTATTGATTTATATCCAACGAGTTTCTATAAAAGTGATTCAGAACAGAAGAAAGAACAGTGAGAGGATCCTTTTCTTTAAGTAGGAGCTCTGCAATATTTCTGTAATAAGGGAGAGGCTCCTCATCAATTGCATTTAAGAGTTCTTCTATGATGATCTCTTTCTTTCTTTCCACGACTTCTTTAGCAGATGGAATTTCCTCTTTTCTTATATCAGCTTTACTTGCCTTCTTTATATAGGAGAATCTTCTTGCCTCTGTCGGCGTTATGAAAGTTATTGCAGTACCAACTTTGCCTGCTCTTCCCGTTCTTCCAACTCTGTGTATATATATCTCGGGATCCTGTGGAAGAGAGTAGTTGATTACATGAGTAAGATTCTGAATATCGAGGCCACGTGCTGCAACGTCTGTTGCAACGAGGATCCTGATTGTTTTCTCTCTCATTTTTCTGAGTATTATTTCTCTCTCCCTCTGGGATAAATCCCCATGGAGTGCTTCTGCGTCATATGATTTTTCTTGTAGTATATGTCCCACTTCATCACATTGGTTTTTCGTGCGACAGAAGATAACGCCATAAAAATCGGGAGTGCGATCAATAATACGTGTAAGAGCCTCTATTTTGTCCCCTTCCTTGACTTCATAGTAGATTTGGTCGGCATTTTTGGTCGTGGAATCCCTTTTTTGAGTTCTTACGACTATTGGATTCTTCATGAATGAAGAGGCAAGATTCTGTATTAAGGGAGGAACTGTTGCAGAAAACATGAGCATACGCTTTTCTTCCGGTACAACTTTTAATACCTCTTTAATATCATCTATAAAGCCCATGTCTAGCATCTCGTCAGCCTCGTCAAGAACGAGGAATGTCAAAGATGTAAGAGAGAGGGTTTTTCGTTTTATGTGATCAAGTATTCTCCCCGGAGTCCCTACAACTATATGAACATTTTTCTTGAGCTTTCTTATTTGGTTTTCCATGCTCGCGCCGCCATAAATAGGAGCGCATTCGATTCTTCTTTCACCTTTAAGAGAGTTGATTTCTTCAGCTGTTTGTAGTGCAAGCTCTCTCGTCGGAGTGAGGATCAAAGCTTGTACAGCCTTATTATCTTCTTCAATAGTCTCAATAATCGGTATTGCAAATGCAGCAGTCTTTCCTGTTCCTGTCTCTGCCTGTCCTATTACTTCTGTATTCTTCTTGAGGAGTAATGGAATACATAAAGACTGTATCTCGCTCGGTTCTTCGAAGCCTTTCTTTCTGATTGCTTCGAGTGTCTTTTCCCCCAGTCCAAGTTCCTCGAAGGTTGTCTTTTTAATTTCTTCACACATAATAAATCAAAGTGAAGAATAGCAGAAATGGAAAGGGATAACAATTACCTAGATTTCTATTGAACTTATTTGAGAAGAGAAGGAAAGTGAGTCTATTCTGCCACTTGCTACTCCGTAATTTATAGTTCGATTTTTCCTAAAAGGACCGGAGCGTTCCTTTGTAAATGCAAAGAAAGAAACGTGAATTACAGTTTTTTCATCCCCTATGAATAAATACTCGCTTTCTGATATTTTTCTTCTTTCTTTTAATGGATACTCAGTTAAGCTTCCCTTTTTAAGAAGGAAACACTTTCTGTCATCAATTGAGAAGAAAATAGAAAACTCTTCATCTTCTTTCCCATAAACAAAGGAGTAATATGTGTTACGTTTCACCGGGAATGAAGACATCTTCCAGGTTCTTATGAGAGTATAGTCATTTTTTTCAATCTTTTGTTTGATGCCACCTTTAATTATAGATCCCGATGAGATAGACAAAATTGAACTGCTCTCAGCTTCTGATGATTTATTTTTTGTATAAATGGAGTTGAAAGAAATTGTGCTAGGACTATTAACGAATATAACATCAAGCTTGAGGCCTCGTATGTTATCTGTATTCTCCATAGTAGGGATTGCAGCAATAAGGCGGAATGTATTTTCTTTTCTTACTACACTTGCTGTAAAACCGCCTCCTTGAAATGTTAAGGCTTCGTTACTTTCTGGGAGTGGTGCGAATGTGGATTTAATTCTAAATCTCAACGTACGGCTTCTTTTTTCTTTGATTATTTTTTTGGAGTAGTCAATTTCCTTTACTATGCATCTTGACTCGAGGTATCTTCTTTCAAAATCAAAGATAATTGCGGTAGATTCTTTGTGATTTATGAGCGTATAAATCTCTTCAAATGCCGTGAATTTCGTCTGCTTTATTCTTTCTATTTCTTTTGGTGATGAATCGAGAATGATATTCATGGATATAGGATATTAAAGAAGAGGGAAAATTCCAATAAAAAAGGGCATGACAGAAGCCATACCCTTATTCCGTCTATCTTTCTCAATTGGATGATGTTCCGTAGAGAGCCTGTATATATGCAGAAATAAAGTTGTCTTCAACTTTATCTGATGTAAGAACCTTGCTTTCATAGTCTACTAAAGAGAACTGTGGAGCATAGGACGAATACATGTTCTTGAGAAGAGTAGATGTGTAGGAGTCATTTTGAGTCGACTCAAGAGGACGAGCAATTATATATGCGCCATTTATGTAGAACGGCTCAACAACCGTGGAGTAATCGAGAGAGAAGAGATTTTCAATCCATGTTTTGTCTTCTTCTGCCTTTGAATAGATATAGCCGTTTGTTGATGCTCCTGTATATGATGCGTTTTCTTCTGTGTAGGAGAATGAATATATGAATTGGCTGTCTCCTGTATTAAGGGCAACGTTACTTACCTCATTAGAAGAGAGGTTGTATTTTACTAGCGCATTATCATAATCAGATGCAAAGTCCAAATAGATAGAGTCAATGATTGAATCGAGATATGATTTAATAACATCGCTATCGGCAGTTGCTATGTAAGACTTGATAGAGTTAAGAACATTCTCATCAGTGTAATCTGCCTTATGCGCTGACTCTGTAATTTTATATATGGAATAGCCAATGCTTGTCTCTGCCGGCCCGATGAGCGTTCCCTCTTCTGCGCTGTAGATGGAGGCTGCTACATCTTCTGATTCATTATTCATTTGATATCTAAAATAGTTTTGGACGCTTCCTCCACCAAGAGAAGCACTCTCCTGGGCTGCTTCTTCAATTGTCTTTGTTCCTGACTCTATTTGAGATAGAACTTCAAGAGCCTCATCTTCTGTTGAATAGGATGCTCTGATAAATGAGATACAAGAGAAGAGATCAGCTCTTTCTTCTGCATAGCTTTTTGCGTCTTCATCCGGATATAAAGAAGAGTCGAGAACAGCGTACTCGATTGTGCGTCTATCGTCGCTCAGAGACTTCACAAAATCGCTTTCTGCTCCTGAGACAGGTACGCTCATTATTGTATTTTGAACTTCCTGGAATGGAACATATTCCTTCATCCATGCAATAATCTGCTCTTTTTGCATATCTGTTGCAGATGAGTAAACTTCTTCTGAGAAGCCGTTTGTGCCATCTGAATAGTAGTTGGAGTCGATGATTGCTGAATAAATTTGTTCGTTTGTCGCATTAAAGCCAGCTTTTTCGGCCATTACTTGAAATGCTTCGTTTAATAATGCTTGTTGATAGGCATTATAGTAAATACTGTATGAGTAGTTTGCAGCTGTGCTTTCACCGTAGTACTGTACATAATAGCTGTATAAGCTCTGCAGTTGATAATAGAAGAAGCTGTTTGCTGTGAGTTCTATTGATTTTCCATCATATTTGCCAAAGCTGATTGCACTTTGAGTGCCACCAAACATGGTTGTAGGAAGAACGAAAGTCAAAGAAATGAGGATAAGGATGACGATACCCAAAATCCAGACGAAAGAGTACTGATTCTTTTTCTTTGTTTTTTTCTCTTTTACGCTGTCTTCGCTCATATATTAAACCTCTCTCGAATATGTGCAATTTTTGCACTAGCTATAAACTTATCATCATAGACGGTCTTTCGTCAATCTAAGATTGACTGACTATCGTAGCCATTTGTATGATATAAATCTCGGGGGATGGTATCTTGAGGATCCTAATTACTACTGAATTTTATCTTCCATTCATTTGCGGTGTAACTACGGCTATACAAGCTGAAATGTGTGCACTCGAGAGGGAAGGTGATGAAGTAAGGGTTCTTACTATTTGGAAAAATAGAAAGAGCTACTATGACGAGAATTTGAAGTGCTATTATATCGCACAAACTCTCAATCAATTCTATAAGGATTCGTACGCATCTCTCAATATTCATGATCCTTTGGTTAAAGAAGTTCTTGAGTGGAAACCTGAGATAATACATTCTCAGAGCGAGTTCTTTTCTTTTAGGTTTGCATCTTTTATTTCACGTAAGCTTTCAATCCCGATTGTGCATACCTGCCATACGGATTTTGTTTCATATACGGTGCACTTTACCAGTTTTGCCCGCACATGGAATTATTTTGCGTCCCTTTTGGTTCCTTTATTCATCAGAAAGGCAAATAGGATCATATGTTCGACAGATAAGATTTATTCTCTCATTTCGTCATATGGAGTCAAACAGCCGATAGACCGTATTTTTGTAGGAATAGATAGAGAGAAGTTTCTCACTGAACTCGACCACGAAGAGAAGAAAAAGCTCAAAGAAAGATATAACCTTGGAAACGATGATTTTGTTCTTCTTGCAATTTCGCGTCTGAGCAAGGAAAAGAATGTTATTGAAATAATCAATCTCTTTTCTTCTCTTGTGAAAAGAATAGACAACGCTAAACTATTGATTGTCGGAGATGGGGAAGAAAGAGAGGCACTTTTAGCTAGAGTAAAAGAGCTCGACCTCGAAAAAAGAGTGATTTTTGCCGGAGAAGTCAATATGGACTCGATTTGGAAGTATTATCAAATTGCAGACCTCTTTGTCGGCGCATCACGTTCCGAGACGGAGTGTTTGAGCTATATTGAAGCCATGGCGTCATCCTTAACGATACTTGTCAGATATGACAGTGTACTCTCTTCATACCTAATAAGTGGAGTTAATGGTTTTTCATATAACTCGGAAAGGGAATTTTTATCACTATCACAGATGCTAGCGTCTTCAAAAGAAAAGCGAGAAGAGATAGCTAGCGCGGCACGTTCTTCTAGCTTGGAGTTTTCTCTTCCCATTTTTGCTCAAAAACTTCATGATTGTTTTGATAAGGCGCTCAAAAAGAGGTGAAAGGTGAAAAAAGAGGGAAATCGAGCTGATTTGAATTATTTTGTCGGAATATCTTCTTCACTTCTTAGCGGAATTTTGATGTATATCGAGCGCATAGTATTTGTTAAAAATATGGCATTGAAGGAGGTTGGATTTAATTCCCTCTTTGAAAGCAGTTTTCTCCTTATTTCAGCGTTCGATATGGGGGTGACAACATATCTCTTGAACTACCTTGTATCCTCTATCAACACAGGGAGAATAGAGGATGAAAAAAGAGCTCTTTCTTGTATCGATAAATACTATAGAAAAGCAATTTTAATCATCTTTCTTCTCGGAGTTTTAACAGCTCTCTCGATGCCGTTTCTCACAAGAAGAGAGGGCGGATTTGAAATAGCTTGTATCTTCATTATTTATCTTATAGGGCAACTCGGAGAGTATATATTCGGGGCTAGAAAATTATATCTTCTTGCTAAAGAAAGAAGTTATATTGTGTCCCTCATTGTCCACTTAGGACGCGTCATAAGGTCGCTTATATCTATTCTCGTCATTGTAACGAGTGGAAATTATTTTCTATATGTTTCTGTTTCTGCTCTAGTAACATTATTTACATACCTTGTAATCTCATTGTTCTCTCAGCATGATTATCCTTTTATCAAAGAAAGAAGCACTCTTCCATATGATAAGGAGCTATCGATAGAGAATAACTTGATAGGAATGACGGCGCATAGGCTTTCATTAGTCTTCTTTCGCTCATTCGAGCCTATTCTCGTGAGTATTCTCTTTGGCTCACTTATCGAAGGTGTTTATTCGAATTATCTAATTCTCTCATCTTTCTTCCTTACTCCTTTTTGGATCTTTGAACAGACTGTGACGCCTTCTATTGCTCTTAGGTGTATAAATGGAGATAGTGAAAGTAATTTAATTTTATATAAGAGGATATCATATTATAACTTTATGTTTTCCCTCTTTGTGTCGTTTATTTATCTAGCTGTACTTAAGCCTTATATAACCCTTTCATATGGAAGAGAATATCTTATGGATGACAATTGGACGTGTATATTTGCGTTTCTCTTATTTCTGTCATCCCTACGCACCTCTGCAATTGTCTTTAGAGATGTAGAGGGTGTATATTCTGTAGACTGGAAGAAGGGCTTTTTGGAGATTATTTCGGCTCTTATTCTATCATGTGTACTCTCTCGTTTTATCGGCCTAATAGGTATTCCGGTGGGCTTTATAATAACATATATAACCATTGTTCTCTGGAGAGAGAAGAAGACGGTACTTCAAGGTTCTTTATTTCCTCATGATTGGAGTTTCGTTGCAAAAGAGACATTTTTGATGACACTCGGCCTAGTAGGAATTGTACTAGTATGGTATTTGGAATTCTATTTCACATTCCCGCTTTCTCTATTTGCATCAATTGTTTTCTTTTTTTTGTTTATATTAATATGGCTTCTTCTCGATAAGGATGCCTGTATGATAATGAAAAGGAAAAATGGGGTATTATGATGGAAGAGAAGAAATACAGTTCATTTTCAATATTTTTCTCTGAGAGCATTCTCTTTTTCTATGTGGTAGTAGGTTATCTTGAGAAAATTCATTCTCTCTACAGCGTGGTGATTATTCTTGACGCTATAATTAGTTTATGTGGTTTCTTCTTCATCATTTTCTGGTTTTATTTGAGAAAAGATTACCGCACTAATGCAATTTCTTCTTCTCTCTCTATTTTGACGCTGACAATATTTATATCATCTATTGTTTCTGTCTCTGATATAGAGAGGCTCTCTGTTGCCGCATTTGCCATTATCGAAAGTTGGGCCGTAGCAATAGCTTTCATCATTTTAAGAAAACGGATTAAGGAGATTGTAATACCGATATATGTCTTTATTCTTGTCTTTTCTCTCATATATTCACTAATAGGGCTAGCTCTCGGCTGGGAGAGCGGGGAGACAAGATATTCAGGCTTGAGTGATCAGACGAACTCTCTTGCTGTTGTTGCTGCTTCTTCTTTTATAATAGCAGTATCTCTACTTGGTAGGAGAAGGAATATTTTAAAGAGTGTTGTCATAAATATCCTTCTCATAGCCTTGATATGTATCTTTGCATATACGCTTTATAAGACAGACAGTAGGACATCATTTTTTGCACTTTTAGTATCATTAACTTTCTTTATTGTGGTGAGTTTTTTGCATTCTCACGATTCCCTTTCCCTTCTCCTGAAGTCTATATTCTCCATTTTTGGTGTTTTTCTTTTACTTTACTTTCTTCTTTCCTCTTCAAGAAGCTTAGGAAAGATGACGCTTTCGTCTCTTACCTCAGGACGCACAGTAATATGGACAGAGACACTCTCGAGGATGGAAATAGAAGAATATATATTCGGCTTTGGCGGCAATAGCGCGAGGATGACTGAACTACTTATGGAAAGGGGTATGTCGAAGAGCCTATCTGAGTACCTGGGAAAAGATCATCTTATGCACAATATATTTATCCAATTTCTAGTCGAATATGGAATTTTTAGTGGCTTATCTTTCGCTTTCGGCTTTATATATACATTTGTTGTCTCTATAAAATTGATAAAGAAGAAGAGAAGGCTACGCTCTATATTGGTTTTGTCATCAACAATACTTCTCTTTTTCTTTGTGCACACTATGGCGGAAAGCAGTATATACTTCATAGGAGGAGCTGAACAAATACTCTTTATCCTGAGTATGGCTGTAATCTATTCCGTATATAGAGAACCGGGGGAGGTAAGATGAAAAGAATAGGCTCGTTATTGATTGTCATTTTAGCTCTCATTATTACTATTGTTTTCTCCTTTAATTTGGACACTCTTGTCCTATCTGGTGACTTTACGGCGCTTTTTCCATGGGATGAGAAGAGTGACACATATATTGGGGGAGTTCCTGGTCAGAGTGCCATTACCGCCTCAAATAAGAATGAAACAAAAACAATCAATACAGATACTATAATCAGCAAGGACTATAAGACAGGGCTCTATGCTTCTCTTTCAAATGAAACGGAGAGTGATTTAAACTATACATCGACGATGTATGTTCTTGTTTATTCGGATGAGCTATATACTCCGTCCTTCCTCGACGCTCTTGAAGAATGCATAGAGAAAATAGACGCACGAAAGGATTCAGCGCGGCCTAAATCTGTTCTTGATTGGTTTACCCTTAGCGGTGAAGACGGATACATGGAAATAGAAAGCATGTCTCCTAAAACGGGAAAATCCTGGACTGAAAATGAGGCAAAAGAACTCGAAAAACGCATCAAGAACGACCCCATAGTTCCTTATTATCTTGTTGGAGGATCAGGGAACTCATTTCTACTTGAGTTTATCTATCATGATGAAGCCTCATCGAGTCAAATCGAGGACCTGAAGAGTGTTTTTTCTCCCTTAGAAGAGATGGGCGCTAGAGTTGTTTTGATGAGCAATATGGTGATTTCAAATGAGGTTGTTTCAGCTCTCAAGAAAGATTTATATTCTCTTGCATCTCTTGCGCTTTTATTAATGATTGTTGTCTATTACCTTTCATTCAGAACATTGCGTGCTGTCGTAATTCCGTTCTTTCTCTCAATTAGTGCAATTGTGTGGACTCTCTCCACGATGGCAGGGCTTGGTATTGAATTGAATTTATTGACTATACTCACTCCATGCCTAGTGCTTATTCTAGGCTCTACTTATTCCATTCATATGCTTAATGAGTATTACCTTGGAAGAAGAAGGGGAGAATGGAATGTAATAGCATCCTCGCGTCATATAGTAAAAACGATAGCTCTTGGCGCATTAACCACTATTTTCGGCTTTCTCTCGCTTTCTTTTGCTCCCTCCCATACTCTACTAGGCTTTGGAGTCAGTGTTTCCTTCGGTGTCTTTTACTCTGCTCTTTTGGCTGTTTTTGTCCTTCCTGCTCTTCTCATACTTCTTCCTTCACCCTCGATAGTTAAACTTGAAAAATTGAAGAAAAGACCTTTGAATAAACTAATCAATAGACTGGCACCGATAATTGTGAAATTATGGCCTTTATTTATCGTGCTTTTTCTTTTACTTCTGCTTGTATTTTTCCTTGTTAAGGATAAGATCAGTGTTGACAGCAACTATATGTCATATTTCAGAGAGGATGATGAGTTCGGCGCCGAGTGCCGTTTCTTCTCAAGTGAGCTTGGAGGAACAACTCCATTTACAGTAACAATTGAGGCTCCAGAGGGAGAAGAGAATTTCTTTCTCGATTACGATAACCTCTCCTCGGTCTTTGAATGGGAAAATAGCCTCAAGGAGAGCCGACATGTCCTTCAAATAATTTCATTTCCTGAGTACGTTGCTTTTGCCTCTAAAGAGCTTCTTGGAAAGTATGAGATACCATCTGATAGTGGGGTAATGAATATACTACGTTCTGTCTTGATAAGTTATTCTTCTTCTTTTCCTGAAATGGAAAGCATAGTCTCATCAAACTTCAACAAACTTACTTTAACAATTCAAACCTGGGATGGAGACAAAAAGGATCTCATAACCATGACAAGTGTTAAAGAGGTATATGATGAGATGGTAGAGAAGCTATATCTTCTTCCTTACGGAACAAAGGTCACTGTTTCAGGATATCCTGTAATAAGCGAGAAATTCTCGTCTCGCCTTCTTTCAGACCAGAAGATTTCAACTGTTGTGAGTATTGTTCTTATATTCGCGATTTCGTCCCTCTTCTTTTTATCGATAGTAAAAGGTGCACTTGTTTTAATTCCTGTTGCAGCAGGTATTATGATTAACTATATATTCATGTATCTTATGAATATTCCGTTTGATATAATAACTGTGTCATTTTCATCAATTGCAATCGGATGTGGGGTTGATGATGCGCTTCATTTTACTCTTCGTTACATAGAATACAACAGAAAGGAGAAGAATGTTAAAAAGACCGTTATTAAGACGCTGAAAAATACAGCTCGCCCAATTATTCTTACCACGCTCTCCGTTCTCAGTGGAATGCTTATGCTCTCTTTCGGCTCATACACTCCAATTCGATATTTCGGACTTCTTATGTCCGTCACGCTGTTCTCTTCGATGCTCTCGACTCTCATCTTCCTTCCTTCTTGGAATATTTTTGTTGATTATATAAAGTCACTCTTTGACGGTAGGGCATATATAAAACAGGAAGAATAATGGATAAACTTATAAGTGTTCTCATCCCAGTATATAACGAAGAGAAATATATTGCCCAAACTCTTTTTTCTGTATTGAATCAGGATTATAGAAACATAGAAGTCATAATTATTAATGACGGCTCAGATGACTCGAGTGAAAAGATTATCTCCTCATTTAATGATTCAAGGATAAGATACTTTAGAGAAGAGAACAAAGGAATAGGTTATACACGTAATAAGCTACTGTCTCTTATAAAAGGTGAATATATACTCTTTGTCGATGGAGACGATATCTTATCAGATAATTTTATTTCTTCGCTTTATAGAGCCGCTATTAGCTACAGCGGAGATATAGTAGCATCATCTGTTGTTCCTTTCAGAAGAAGAATCAAGAGACGCGAATTTAATAACGAGTACATTATATACAATGGAAAAGAATATGCTACTCTTATGCTTAAGCCTTTCGGAGAATTCTGTTACACTCATTCGCGTCTTTTTCATCAATCGCTTTTCTTAAATGAAAGCTTCAGAGAAGACAAGATCTTTGAGGATATATTTCTTATTCCTTCAATTGCGTTGAAAGCAAAGAGAGTTGTAAAGGTAAAGAGGGCAATATATAACTATAGGATAAATAAAGAGGGGCTTAGTCACTCACCTTTTCGCCTTGAGTCGATTGACGAAATGGACGGATATTTGTCTAATTTTGAATTAGGATTGAATAATAAAATGAGGAAGCTTTCACTCTACAGTGGGATCTTCTTCCTCACCAAATATTATTATTATTTCTGGAAGGTTCTTCTAAAAAGGTTGGGTATAAAGAAATATAGAGATAAATACCACCCGAATGCAGTAAGAATCTGGAAATATGTGATGAGGAATGAATTATGAAAGGAGCATTTTTGTACGTAGATGCCGGTAAGGGCCATTATATACCGGCTGTAGCACTTAGAGATGCCTTTGTTGATATGGGACATGAGGCTATTGTTGAAGATCTCTTTCAGGTCTTCAAAATGCCTTTTGTCAGATGGATAAGCAAGTACTATTGGCGTTTTCTTCTACATCATCCGAAGATAGAGAAGAAGGCCAATAAGCTATCAAATAACAGAAGCGCACACGACGCATTGGTAGCCCTCAGCGTAGATAAGAAAGCTCTCAAGCATTTTAAGCTTTGGTATGATAGGGAAAAACCTGACTTTATTCTTTCTACTAACTTTATGGGGGCGACGCTACTTCCTGCTGTAGTAAAACGTATAGGAGGGGATTGCCCTGTTTATGATTATGCAGCGGACCTCTTCGATCAGGTTAAGGCCGGAGTCGACAATAACCTTACTATGTGTTACATACCTACCCAAATAGGAGTTGAGCATACTGTTCAAATGGGCCAGGAGAGAAGTAAGGTCAAACTCTGTCCTTTTCCACTAAGCAAAAAGTTTGAAATATGTAGAAAATTGAGCAAAGAAGAAGCAAGACGCCGCCTTAAGCTTAAGAATAAATTCACTCTTCTATGTAATCTTGGAGGTGAGGGAATTGGAAATCCAAAGTTTTTGTATGGACTTGTTAAACGTAATCTCGATATACAGGTTGTAGTTATAGGGGGAAAAAGTAAAAGTACGGAGATTGAATTCAATCTCTTTCAAAAGACTAATCCCGATTTCTCACTTGAAATGAGAGGCTTCGTAAATAATGCACAAGAATATATAATGGCATGTGATATGCAAATGGGAAAAGCTGGAGCGAATTCGCTTATGGAGTCGCTTTATCTCAAAAGGCCGTTCCTCGTTTCTGAAGTATTGTATATGGGGCGTTCTACACAGCTTTTCTTTGACTTTTATCCTGTTGGTTGGTGCGAGGACGACGATGAGAAGAAACTTGATATAATCGAGAATGTATATAGAGATAGTAGTGTATTGAGGCGTATTGATGATGCAATGAATAATCTACCTATAGATTTCTCGGCCAAAAATTTTGCTTCGATGCTCATAGAGGACACAAGAGAATTCAAGGAGAGAAAGGATGAAGGAGTATGAGATAGTTCTTCTCTCAGCGAAAATGAGAATTTATCTTCACGATAGAATAGAGAAGGATAAACCATACCCCAGGCCTGCTGTAATTATTCTTCCCGGCGGGGCATATGAATATGTCTCTACACGAGAGGGAGAGCCGGTTGCATTGAAATTTCTCTCTTCTGGCTATCAAGCATTTATTCTGGAATATACAACGGGAAGGGAGAATATAGAGAAAAATGAACCGGAAGTGGAGGTACAAGAGGCTGTCTCTTATATACGCACTCACAGCAAAGAAATGGATGTAATAGAGGACAAAATAGTGCTCCTCGGATTCTCTGCAGGTGGTCATCTAGCCTTGTCTTGTCAGTGTCATGAAAAAAGAAACCATGTAAATGCCCTTGTACTCTGTTATCCTGTTATTACTACCGGCAAGTTTGGACACAGTAAATCTACATATAATATAACAGGAAAAAACGAGGAGAGAATGAAATACTACTCTCTTGAGAACCAGGTTTCATCTTATCTACCTCCTGTCTTTGTTTGGCATACTAGAGAAGATAAATCTGTTAGTCCTATGAACACGGTGCTTCTTCTTGAGGCTTTAATAAGAGAGAATGTTCCTTATGAGTGTCATATTTTCGAGAAGGGAGGACATGGACTCTCGATATGCACTAATGATGTAAATTCTAGGGAAGAAAATACATCTCTTTGGCTACCTCTTGTGCTATCTTGGCTCGAAAGATTATTCAATTACAAGCAGTGAAATAATTCTACTCTTTCTTCTTTTCTTGTCTCTTTTTTATATCACTCCAGCTTATTAAGAATGCATTTTATCGAGATTACTACATAAGAAATTCAATAGAAGAGGAACAAAAGGGAATAAATATCTTGTTTATTTTCGGTGTTAAGTTAAGAATTGTCTTATGGAATACATGGATGTTAAAACTGCTTCAGAAAAATGGGGCATTACACCTCGCCGCGTTAGAATTTTATGTAATGACGGCCGTATTGACGGTGCTGTGAGAAACGGGTGGTCTTGGGTGATTCCATCGCTAAGCGGTAAGCCGACAGATGGAAGAATTCTTAGAAAATACAAATCTTTCGATATTCGTCCCGGAAATGTGGATGTGGAGGAACTCAAAGAGTATAAGAGGCTTTATCCCGTCTCTCTATTTTTAGAGGGAGAACGCTACAACACTCTTATAGCAGCTACAATTTCTTCTCTTTTTGCACTTGAGGGTAAGAGAATAAGTAGAGAAGATGTCTTAAGAGTACTAGAGGGAAATCTTTGTTATTCACTACTCCTTAGAGAACATATAATTATTGTTAATTTTTCATCTCTCTTGAGGGAAAATGGCCTTCTCGACGAGAAGTGGACAGTGGGGAGAATGAAAAGACTCTATGCGTCTCTCATGAGAGGAATAATCAATACTGAGCAAAAATATGACGTGACGAATAGTAAAAGATTAAATGAGATGGATGAAGAAGCAAATATGGAACTTGTCATAAATCAATTTTCTCAATCATGGTCTCATATGCACCCGCTCTCTTCTTCTCTTCTACTTTCGGGGGAGATTATGCGCCTGGGTATTTTCAAAGACGAGGGAGTTTTCTTCTACTATTTGATTTTTGCTTCTCAATTAATGAGATGTGGTTTTATTCCTCCAACTATTTTTCTCTCATCACTTAATGAGCTCAAGGCATCTTACTCTCTTATTGCCTCAAAGGGTGTCTATACAGATATGACGGAATGTATGGAGAGAATGATTTGTCTTACATACAGGGAGATAGCTAAAAATGTATGATATTATTCTCAAAAACGGTCTTATTCTTGATGGAAAAGGTAATAAACCGAAAAAGGCTAATATTGCACTATTTGAAGATTCCATTGCACTTATAACAGACCTTGATATAAATCGCGCACATACTGTAATTGACTGCAGTGGAAAATATATAGCTCCGGGGTTTATTGATGCACACACTCACACAGACTTTCTTGTTTTGAGGGATGAAAAAGCTGAGAGCAGGATTAGGCAGGGTATTACAACAGATGTAAGTGGTAATTGTGGAATCGGGGTCTTTCCTTATAATAATCCTATTTTGAAGGATATGATAAAGGATGTACTAGGCGAGTGGGATGATTGGGCCTGGACGGATTATGAGTCCTTCAAAAAATATTATGAAAAGAAGAAAATCGGAGTTAACGAGCTCTTTCTTGTCTCTCATACAGCCCTTAGGGCCTATGTTATGGGAGAGGACTCAAAGAGAGAGGCTACGGAAAAAGAGATAGATTTGATGTGCTCTCTTCTTCGCTCCTCTCTCCGCTTAGGAGCAGGCGGCCTCTCAACAGGGCTCTATTATTCGCCATGTGTATACTCTACTACAGAAGAGCTATTACGTCTTTTACTTGTTGTAAAAGAGGAGAATAAGATTTTTACTTGTCACCACCGTAGTGAAGGTAACGGATGCTATGACTCTCTCAGAGAGGTTCTCGAGATAGCTTATAAAAGTGGAGTAAAGACAGAGATATCGCATCTTAAAGCAATCGGAAAGAAAAATCAGTGTGAAGTTGATAGGATGCTTTCCTTAATTGAGTCATATAGAGAGAAAGGATTGGATGTGGCATTCGATCAATACCCGTATACATTTGGATCTACATCTCTTTTTTCGCTTCTTCCACCTCGAGTGTTGGCTTTTTCACGCCTTGAGCAGCGTATGGCGCTATCTCTAGAGAGTGAAAGACAAAGGATAAAGAATGAAATCTTAAATGATAAGACTTGGGATAGTATATATCCTCTTGTCGGTCCGGATGACATAAAAATAATATATCTTGGAGGCATGAGTGAGTATAACGGAAAGTCTTTGAGTGAGGTAGCTCTACTCTGCCATGACGAGGATCCCTTAGATACCCTATTCGATATTCTTGCTTCTGAGACAGATAATGCTGTCATGACAGATAGAACTGAGAGTGATGAGAGCCTAGAGAAAATAATGAGGCATCCTTTGATGTGTTTTGGCTCAGATAGTCTCTATTCTTCTCCTCTACCTCATCCGCGTTCATTTCATTCAACTGTTGAATTCTTGGCTCGTTACGTAAGAGATAAGAAAATCTTGACTCTCGAAGAAGCAATAAAGAGGATGACAAGCGAGAGTGCAAGACGCTTCAATATAGCAAAAAGAGGAGAGCTTAGCGAGGGCTATAAAGCCGATATCGTAGTATTTGATTACGATAAACTCTCTATAGGGGAAGACGGCTTAAATAAGGGTATTGAATATGTTATTCTCAATGGGAAAATTGCACTTGAGAAAGGTGAAGTAAAATACACAGGAGAAGGAAGGATACTTGGGTGAAGAGGGAACTGACAAAGAAAGAACAGAAAATAATCGGTTTTCTTAGTATCTTAATATTTGTTCTATTTTCTGTTTTTGCACTCATATACATAGGCATTCCAGTTGTGAAAACAAGCAGGAATCCCGAGGCTTTCAGAGCCTGGATATTAAGTATGGGAGTATGGGGAAAACTCGGATATGTAGGAATATGTTTTCTACAGGTTTTGGTTGCTATCATTCCCGGTGGTCCCATTGAGGTTGCAGGAGGCTACGCATTTGGCCATCTTGACGCTGTAGTATTGTCTACTATTGGGCTTGGAGCGGGGTCGATAGCTGTCTTTCTTCTTGTAAGAAAGTTTGGAGTGAAGCTTCTTGAGGTTTTTTTCGATAAAAAGAAAATAGAGGATCTTGGATTTCTAAAAACAAATAAGGGAAGGGATCTTATCATACTATTTCTTTTTCTTATTCCGGGTACACCTAAAGATCTATTGTGCTACTTTTGCGGTTTGACAGATATGCCGCTTTGGATTTTCTTTCTCATTAGTGTATTTGCACGTATTCCTGCCGCTTGGCTTAGCTCATTCGGAGGCTCTGCGCTTGGTGATAAAAGTTACACACTAGCTCTTTTTATAGTGGCTTCAATTCTACTTGGAACTTGTATTGGAATTATTCTTTACAAAAAGATTATAAACAAAAATAAAAAGGTGGAGAAAGAGAATGAAAATTGATCTCTACATTTTCGATATGGGGGAAGTTGTAATTCTTGATGGGATGAATACTATAGAGATCGCATCCTCTCTCGGTATAGAGAAAAGAGCATTTGAATTAGATTATGCTAAATATGACTATCCTATGATGGAAGGTTTTATGGATACCTCTCTCTATATGCTTCATCTTAAGAGCGAATTTGGAGTCGATACAAAAGGAAATATATTCAGTAGTGTCTATTCTCCGAGAACGAATACTCTTATTATGCCTGTGGTAAATAAAATCAAAGAAGAAGGAAAACGTGTTGTAATAGGCTCCAATACATTCCGTCCCCATGTGGAAGTGATAGAAAAACTACCCGAGAGGCCTCTTTCTTGTTTTGATAAGCTCTATTTTTCACATGAAATGAATCTTTCAAAGCCCTCTCTTTCTTTTTATAGGTATATAATCGAAAAAGAAGGTGTAAAAGCGGAAAATACCCTCTTTATTGACGATAGAGAAGAGAATATAGAGAGCGCTTCACTCCTCGGGATTAATACATTTCTTTATAAGAGCGAGAGAAATGATGATTTAATTTCTTATATAGATAAAATATTGGAGGAAAGATAATGAAAAAAGCAATTACTTACTGTGTTTTTCTCTTAACCCTTACGACCCTTGTTGCTTCTTCTTTGGAGAATGGTGTTACATACAAAGCAACTGATAAGACTTGGGATAACTTTGTAAAATACACTAACACAAAGGAAGGTGTTGCTGATAGCTTAGCAATGGAATTCTTAGGAAGAGGAAAAGATAGTGTACTAAGAACAACGCTGAGAACACTTACCTTCTATCCTGATGGAAAGCTTCTTGTTGCAAACGATAACTATACAGAGGTTTATATTATTTCTTATTACGTCTCACAGAAGAGAGTTCTTATTACACGAAAGGATTCTAATGAAGTATTCGGCACTAATTATTCCTATGAGAGTGATGATGAATGCATACATTTCGGATATCTATCTAATGATGAGTCTTCGATAGGTCTCAATCCATTCATACAGGACGGTGGGGCTTATTTTACGCTGTATAAGATATAGAGAAATTGTAGTTTTTGTATATTTAGAGATAAAAAACTTGCTCTTTGTGCTTTAAGCACTAAAAATAAGTCCATGAAACTTATTTATGTAGTAGAAGACCACGAGGTCATAAGAAGTGGTGTTGTTCAATATTTATCTCTCTCTGGATATGAGGCGGTGGGTTGTAAGTCGATAGAGGAAGCACGCCTCACTTTTAGTAAGAAAGTTCCGGATTTGCTTATCCAGGATGTCATGCTTCCAGACGGAGATGGCTTTGCATTTGTAAAGGAGATGAAGGAGAAAAACCAGCATCTTCCTGTCATATTTCTCACAGCACGTGTGGATGAGAGTGATAGAATACTCGGCTTCGAACTCGGGGCTGATGACTATATAACAAAACCATTCAGCCCGAAGGAGCTCGTGCTTCGTATTCAAGCGCTCTTTAGGCGGCTCGATGAGGCCTCCTCTTCAGACAAAAACAAATATACTTATGTAGACGGTGAAAACACTCTTTACATTGATGAGGATATACACGAAATAAGGGTTAATGATGTTCCGATCAATCTCACTGCAGCTGAGTGGAGGATTGTTCTTCACCTTGTTCAAAATGAGCCTAATCTCATTACAAGAGCACAGATTCTTGAAGAATGTTTTGATTATTCATTCGAAAGTTATGAGAGAGTTGTCGATACTCATATAAAGAATATAAGAACCAAACTAAGACCCGGCAATTGGATTGATACTGTTCGTGGATATGGTTATAGGTTCTCGGGAAAGAAAGCTTAATGCATAGACAGCTGGCAAGATTATTCTTCGCGATTGTTCTCATACTTATTGCAATAACACTTCTTCAAATAGCCTGTATAACGGTATTTTCAAAGAGGCTTATATATTCCTGGTCGAGTAGGGTTTTTGATGAGTTTGCGTCTAATGTAGAGAGCTCTTTAGATAATGCGGATTTGGAGAATGCTGATAATATTTATGACTATGTCTTCTCGAATGTCTCCGAGCGTATAAGTGGGTTTGTGCTTCGAAGTGCAAACGGCGCTCAAATGCTAACTTTCGGGCAATCGGGGAACGGAACATTCATTGCGCAAATAGCGTCATTTGTTGATAACAACTTTACGTACATTGAGGATGTATCAAATAAAACGGCTCCTACGACTTCTATTAATAAAACAACCACATATCTATTAGACGAACCTAAGTATGAACTAGATATTACGATGAAAAATCCACTTGGAGATGAGATAGAGAGTGTGAGCTTCCATGAAACAGATAAAAGAGGCAAAGAGAGCATTTCATATCCTTCTTCAATCCGTAAGGGAGATATAGCGGGAACAATAAGTGTTGTAATCAATGGTGAGAATGCAGCATACCTAGATGTTCTAGTCTATTCTGTTGATTACTATACTCCAACCCAATTTATATTGCAGGAAGTTTATAAGGTTCTAGCTTTCACAATTCCGATTATTCTTGTTGTCGGTTTTATTCTCGCGTATGTTGTTTCAAAACGTACGGAGAGAAATGTAAAGAATATAGAAAAGGCTCTCTCATTACTCTCGTCTGGACACTTTGATGTAGCTGTGCCTAAGACAAAGGTTACGGAATATAATCAGATCGGGTCTTCAATTGAGGCGCTAGGACGAGATTTGAGGAGGCATTCTGCATCCCGTAAGGAATGGATAAGAAATATCTCCCACGATCTTAATACTCCCGTGACTAGCATGAATATGATACTAGAGGGAGTACTGGATGGATTATTTCCATTGAATGAGGAGATGATCAAGACGCTGAAAAAAGAGAACGATACTCTCAAGGAGAGGATTGGAAGCGTATCATATTACTCTTATCTTCTTTCTCCCGATGCAAAGTGTGAAAAGAGAGAGCTTGTATTATTAGATGAGGTTGAATCAGCACTATGCAAAATAGACGGAAAAGTTGAGATTGATTTCGCGCCTGATGCAATTGTGTATGCAGACGATGCTCTTATATCGCGCTCTCTTGAGGAAGTTATTACAAACGCATTTGAATATAGAAGAGGTGATAATCCACCAAAAATTGAAGCGAAAGAGATGAGCGGTAGTCTCTTCATCACTATTTCAAATGACGGCTTACTACCTCATCCTCTCCCACAATTCTTTGAACCATGGAGTAGGGGAGATAAGTCTAGAAGTGGCTCCTCGGGTTCCGGACTCGGACTGAGTATTGTTTATCAGATTATGGAGCTCCATAACGGAAGTGTTGAGATATCTGAAAAGGATGGAAGAGTATACCTAACCTTAGTATTCCCATGTCTTGATTGGGTGAGCGTCGTCTAGAGAAAGTATTTCAATTTTTCCTTTATCCCAGGACGCAAAGCTGCAAGAAGATTGACTCTTAGGAATTGTAGTAGAGCCAGGGTTAAGAAATAAGACTCCATTTCTTTCTTCAAGAACAGGTACGTGTGTGTGACCGCTCATCACGACTTCTCTGCCTGAATAATCTAAATCGTGGTGACCATGCATTAGAAAGACTTTTTTTCCGTTAATTTCAAGTTCCTTCGAATCATCCATAATGGAAAACGGCAGTACCATTTGATCAACTTCAGCATCACAATTTCCTCTCACTGCAATTATACTGTCCTTCATTGCACTCAGTAGCGGTATAACACCCTTTGGTGAGTAGTAAGGTGGAAGATCGTTTCTCGGACCATGATAGAGTAAATCTCCAAGAAGTATTACAAGATCAAAGGAACCTTCTTTCCATATATCGTATAATTGTTTTGCCCTATATTCCGAGCCATGGATATCTGATGCGATTAGTACTTTCATGATTAGATTATCGTGGTTTTTCTTTTTCTTGAGAAGATAAATACAAAGAAAAAGGACTCATTAAAGAGTCCTATGGGCGGTATAAGGATTGAACTTATGACTTCCACCACGTCAAGGTGGCACTCTCCCGCTGAGTTAACCGCCCAATCTAGAGGAAGGATAAACTAAACGGGAAAATGTGTCTAGTTCATTTAAGGAAAAAGTTGATAAGCCTTCTATTTTTCTCCGTATATGGCCTGTACCTCATTGGTAGGTCGAGCCATGTCTTCTTGTCGACTATTGAAGTGTAGTGTGAGAAAGTGTCGAATCCACTTTTACCGTGGTAACCTCCCATTCCACTTTCCTTAACTCCACCGAATGCCATCTCAGATGTAGCAATATGAATCAATGTGTCGTTTATACACCCACCTCCAAAGAGTGTGTGGGTCATTACATAGTCTTTTTCACTTTTTTTATTAGTAAAGATGTAGAGGGCGAGGGGATGATCACTAAGATTTATGTGGGCTATGCATTCATTTATCTCTGAGTAGGTGATTATAGGTAATATCGGACCAAAGATCTCCTCTTTCATTATTGGGCTGGAGTAATCAACATTAGTCATTACAGTCGGCTCTATCTTGAGTGTACTCCTATTATATTTTCCTCCATATATGACGCTCTTCTCGTCTATGAGATTGAGTAGGCGGTCAAAGTGCTTTTCGTTGATTATTTTTCCCCATTGAGAAGACTCGAGTGGGTTTTCTGTAACCATTTTCTTTATTTCATTTATGAGGGATTCTTCAAAGCGCTTTTGCACCTTTTTGTCTACTAAACAATAGTCGGGGGCGACACAGGTCTGTCCACAATTTATGAGTTTACCGAAAGCAATACGTCTTGCCGCGAGAGGGATATCTGCATTACTTGTAACTATACACGGGCTCTTTCCTCCGAGTTCAAGAGTAATTGGTGTAAGATGCGCTGAAGCTTTCTCCATTACTGTCTTTCCTACACTCTTACTTCCTGTGAAGAATATGTAGTCGAAGTTCTCGTCAAGAAGGCTTTGGTTCTCTTCTCTTCCTCCTTCTATTACAGCAACTAGTCCTTTATCAAATGTATTCTCTATCATTTCCTTTAGTATGTGTGAAGTATTAGCAGAATATAGAGAAGGTTTGATTATGGCAGTATTTCCCGCTGCAAGAGCATCAGATAGAGGCTCGAGAGAAAGTAATACAGGATAGTTCCATGGACTCATAATGAGTGTATTTCCGTATGGAAGAGGACGTGTAAACGAGTGGGATGGAAATTGTGAGAGTGGAGTTTTAACCCTCTTTTCCTTCATCCATTTTCCCAGGTGCTTTTTTAAATAAGTGATCTCACTGAGAGTGAGGCGTATTTCGCACATATCACTCTCACTTTCGCTTTTTCCAAGGTCTAAGCAAAGACTATCCCTTAGCGCGGGGCTATATTTTTCTATTGCCTTATAGAGATTATCTAATGATTTGATTCTATGCTCTTTTTTGAGTGTTACACCTGATGCAAAATATTCTTTTTGTCTATTGAGTATTTCTTCAATTTTTTCTTTTTCCATATTGAGAATGATACTCACTTTAATTCTATCAAGCTAGTTTTTCCTCTTTTATTCCCTTTTCTGTCCACTTCCTGCTTTTGTATCGCAGAGTAAAGAGGATAGCTCTGACAATCCAGTCTATGTACATACCCCACATTACACCTCTCAGTCCAAAACCAAGACTTAGGCCCAAGAGTCGCGCTGAAATAACACGGAAGAACCACATTGAGGAAACCGCCACCACCATTGTGAATGTAACATCTCCAGCGCTCTTTAGTGCTTGAGGAAGTGTAAATGATATAGGCCAGATTAGCATTTGCATTATGAGATTTTCGATTGTGACGGTAAGCGAGAGAGAGACTGTTTCTTCTGAATAGTTATAAGCATTGAGAATAACTGGTAGTAGTGATAGTACGACAATAGAGGTGAGAAATATCAAAAGATATGCTAAGCGCACAAAATATCTTGTGTACCATTCTGCCTCATCATATCGCCCGGCGCCACAGCTTTGTCCCCCACATACCATAAGCGCTAGTCCTGCGGCACTTCCTGTGACATTGGCAAACGTTCCCATGTTGTCTAGAAAGGCAAAGGACGCAATTGATGCTGTGCCGCATTGAGCTATAGTTGAGATTGTAACGATTTTTCCCAGCTGGAATATAGAGCTTTCAGCTCCAGACGGAAGTGCTATCGAGAATATAGTCTTAGCTACAGAGAAATCGAACTCGAACTTAAAGAGGTTATCTATATAAACCTTGAGTTTACGTGAGTGGATTAAAACAAGAAGAATTACAGCCATAACAATACGAGAGAAGAGTGTGCTTAGTCCAACTCCGAAAGCTCCCATGTTGAGAATGAAGAGGCATATGGCGTTACCTATTATGTTTACGATATTCCCGATTGTCGAGACGATAAAGGTGCTTTGAGTCTTTCCCTGGGCTCTAAATATGGCAGTAAGAGATGATGTGAGAGCCATAAATGGCAGTGAGAGAATGATTGGGATGGAATAATCGAGTGCTGCCGAGAAGACATCGTCTTCGACTGTGCCGTATATGAGGCGTAGTATATCTTCTTTGAAAGCGAAGAAGAGGCCACCTACAACGAGGGCAACAGCGAGAGAAAGGTACAAAAGTTCCTTTGAGGCGAAACGGGCTCTCTTTTCATTTCCCATTCCGATAAGTTGACTACAAACGACGCTTCCTCCCGTGCCGAAAGCCGAAAAGAGCGCTATGAGAAAATTTTGTATAGTGTTGAAACAGCTGACACCGCTCACGGATGCCTCTCCTGCCTGTGCAACCATAATTGTATCTGCGATTCCTACTGTAACGGAAAGGAGAGTCTCCAATAAAAGAGGATAATATATCTTCCATAAGTCTTTCTTTGTGAATAACATGTTTGGCATTTCTTGTAGTTTCATAAGACTAAAAAATATCTATATTGATTAACTCTTGCAATAGATTAACTCTTAACAAATTTGCTTTTTTTAATATAATGTAGAAAGGAGCAATCCTATAATTCGATTTCGCTGGAAACTTTTGTGGGCAGAATAACCAGTGGTGTTCATTTACTTTAATATCCTAACGACCATGCCCTTTCAAATTTTTAACAATTTATGGAGTTATGGTTATGAAAAGCGAAAGACAGAACTATGTAGAGCTTATCGCCAATGGTCTTTTTGACGACCTAGGAGAGAAGGAAGCTCTTTCTTTTCTCTCAATCTACAGCATGGAGGATTTGAAACAATATTTTTCACGCTATGGAGTCGTAACAACAGGAGGTGAACTTTCCTTTGTCCCAGGAACAAAGTTCAGTATGATTAAAAGAGATGTTCTTTTCGATAAGGAGATACAAATGCTTGTTATCTCATCTGCCTCTATTTTGAAGGTCGATATCGTAAAGAAGCTGAATTGTTTAAGTGGAACTTATGATCCAGCTCTTGGAAAGAAAAGCCTAGAGGATATATGGTACGACTTTAATACATTCTATCCTGATAAAATCAAAAAGGATCTTTGTGCTCAATACGGCATAAAAGAGGATAGCTTTTCTTCTGTACTGTATCTAATAGGTTATTCTTATGAGCGAGCACAGGAGAATAGAAAACTTATTGATCATGTTTTTCTTGACGGAAATGAGAAGAGCCACCGCACTATGATTTTACAAATCATTCTTTCAAATGAAAAACTAATCAATTACAGTATATTCCCTCTAAGAATGACGAGTTATGATAAGCTATTATCTCTTGTTGATGCATATAAGATTGATCCGTTGAGGGTTGGAAAGAATTGAAAGTTTTCTTTCTTCAAGCTATTTTCTTTGTATGAAAGTTTGGGCACACAGAGGATTTTCCAGCATCTATCCTGAAAATACAATGCTGGCGTTTGAAAAGGCTCTTGAATGCGGCTCGTATGGTATTGAAATGGATTGTCATCTCTCGCGAGATGGAGAGATTGTAATAATTCATGACGAAAGTCTATTACGTACTTGTGGAGTGGACAAAAGAGTAGAGGAGTGTACTTTCGAGGAGCTTATTAACACAAGGGCATCCACTACACAAGGCGATAGATTTAATTCGACCATTCCTTCCTTTGAAGAGTTTTGCTCATTTATAAAAAAGAACCCAATAATGGCTAATATAGAGCTAAAGACTGGGGTTGTTTATTATCCTCATCTTGAAGAGAAGGTTATTGAAATGGTGAAGAGATACAAAATCGAGGATAAAGTGCTCTTTTCCTCGTTTAATTGGCTAAGTCTTGTTATTTGTAAGCGTCTTCTTCCCTCTGTTCCCGTTGGCCTTTTATTTGATTCAAAAGATTCAATAAAACATATTTCGTATCTTGCCCGAGAATGTGGCTTTGAATATCTTCATCCGGATTACTCCTGTATAACCGATGAAATGATAAGTGAAAGCCGAAAAGAAAAAATCGGCATCAACGCATGGACTATCAAGAGCGACGAAGAAATAAGGCGCCTTGACGAATGGAAAGTTGATGGCATCATTACTAACTCTCCCGATATAGCGCTAGGTGTTATTAAGAGTTTAAACGCTTTTTAGAATCTCTCCCTCGATAAAATAGAAAGGAATGAGGATGTTTTTGTTTTCAATCTTCTCTCCATTGATGATTTTAAAAAGCATCTTCTACTTCTTCTCCTTTGAGATATTCATTTTGGTCTATCGGGTAAGAGTATGTATGCTTTGACTAATGGAAGAAATACCGTCAAAGCCTAGAACAAAAACGCCTCTCGGTACTTTGTAGCCTCTCTTTTCAAGTTCCTTTATCATTCGAGGGCTAGGGTGTCGACATGGTAACTATTGCACTTGGAAGAGAGTCTTTTATGATCTTGGAGCAAGATTTGCGCCTGCCTTCTAGAGATAAGTTTTCAGGGTATTGCCTATAGGAGTTGTTACTCCATATTCATCGAGTGCTATTTTGTATCCTATACTTCTGAAATTTGCTTTTCCCGGTGCAACGATATCTCCTTCAAGGGTTATTATCGCAATATTCTTGTGGCCGCGTTTAATTATTATTCGTTTCTCGCTCATGATGCAAACTCTAATACAATTCATTTTCGAATAAGAAAATTTCATTAATTTCTGTTCAATTTTAGCCATATATGTAAAGCAATGTAAAAGATGAAACTATTTTTTCTCTTTAGAGTTGCCGTTTAAACTCTTATTCCATTATATTTTAAAAATAAAATTATATTTTCATGGAGGTGGTCATGGGTTTTGGCAAACAGCTGAAAGAAGTGGCCGTATCTGTCCTTCCGATAGTTGTAATTGCAACTATTCTTGGGTGGATTTTCGGCATATTCACAACAACTTTATTTGTCCAATTCTTATTCTCTTCTCTTTTGGTCGTATTTGGACTCACGCTATTTTTGCTTGGTGTAAACGTGGGATTTTTGCCGGTTGGAAACCATCTCGGTGCAATGATTACTCAAAAGAAGAATGTGCCTTTATTGGTATTTTCTGGAATAGGACTCGGAATATTAATTACGCTTGCAGAACCTGATGTTAAAGTTCTATCTGATCAGGTTGCATCGATGAAAAGTGGTCTCAGTTCATCGCTTCTGGTTTTAATAATTGCTATAGGCGTCGGAATATTCATGGCGATAAGCTATGTAAGGGCACTCACGAGATTCTCTCTCAAGATTACAATGGCAATTGGAGTCTCATTGATGTTTATTGCCGCTTCTTTCTGCTCTGAGTTTTTTGTCTCCGTTGGTTTTGATGCAGGAGGCGCAACAACAGGGCCTATGGCTGTTCCTTTTATAATGGCATTGGGAATGGGAGTTGCTTCGGTTCACGGTCACCATGAAGAGGATTCCTTCGGTTTTACTGGGATAGCCTCGATAGGACCTGTTCTTGCGATACTTCTTTTTGGCGCATTCATGGGGAGTGGTTCGAGTATAGTCTCAGAAGAAAGTGCATCAGTAGGAATGCTTGAACTTTTTGGAGAAGTCGCTCTATCTGTTACAAAGTCTCTTCTTCCTCTTGTTGTCATATGTATTCTTGTGCAGGTTTTCTTTATGAAGCTTCCTAGAATTAGTGCAACTAGAATGTATATGGGTATTTTTTACTCATATATCGGGATAACAGTTTTTCTTTTTGCTGTTGAATCATCTTTTATGAGTGTTGCGCGCCTTTTGGGAAACACGATGGCTCATAGTGCTCCTGGCGCTCTCATTCCGATTGGACTTCTTCTTGGGGCGTGCGTTGTTCTTGCTGAGCCTGCTATATGGGTTTTGACAGAGCAGGTTGAAGAGGTTAGTGAAGGTAGGATCAAGCGTTTTGTTCTTCTTGCTTTTATAGCAATAGGTGTTGCCGCAGCAGTAATGCTGAGCATGATTCGTATCATTAACGGTACCTCGATATGGTATTTCCTGCTTCCTGGATATGCGATTATTCTTGCTCTTATGCCGTTTGTGCCTACACTTTTTGTAGGTATAGGTTTTGATTCAGGAGGTGTTGCAACCGGTCCTATGAGTTCAACCTTCCTGCTTCCATTTGTCTCTGGAGCTGCATCTGTTCTTTCAGAGGATCCTTCTAGCATGGCATTTGGAATGATAGGGCTAATTGCAATGATGCCTATCATCGCAATTGAGATACTCGGCCTTGTCTTCTCGCTTAAAGTGAAAAAGACCGAAAATGTAGAGGAGGAGAAATGATGAGTAGTGGTAAGATGCTCTTTGGAGTAGTGAATAAAGGGGAAGGCGGACGCCTCATGGATGCACTTCGTAAGGAAGGTGCATATGGTGGCACAATAATGTATGCCCATGGTACTGCACCTTCGTCGATACTTTCGATGCTTGGACTGGGAGATTCAAAGAAGGAGGTTCTTCTTTCTATGCTCAACGAAGAAATAGAGAAGGGATGCATTGAGAGTCTAAAAAGTGTTAAGTGTAAAGGTATTGTCGCTCTACTAGGCGAGAAAGGAGAAAATGATATGGATAAGAATGATTTATTGATGATTCAAGTTATATGTGAAAAAGGCTATGCAGATGATATCATGGATGCAGCGAGAAAAGAAGGTGCAAAGGGAGGCACTATTCTTAAGGGCCATGGTACGGCTAAAGAGGGCGACACGCAGTTCTTCGGTTATCCGATTACAGCGGAAAAAGAAGTCCTCGTAATAGTTGAGGAAAAGACTAAGGCGGAAAAAATCATCGAGGCAATTAATTCTCTTCCGTTCCTTAAACAGAAAGGAAAGGCTGTCATATTCTCCCTCCCGGTAAGCCATTTCAGTACGATAGGCTAATTATATTTATTTTGAATATAACCCTCTTATTGTTATCTAATAGGAGGGTTTTTAACGGAAAAAGCAGTCTCATATCATTTTTTGTTACGACAAAATTAGATCCAAAAGTTAATGAATAAGTAGATTATGTGAAGAATGACAAAGCAATGTTGTTTACCTCTCAATTTTAATATTTTTCAGTTGACTATTTGTTGTTATTTAATTACTTAAATATATGTTTAGATAATTCTTCATTATCTATTTCACTTAGTATATCAGAGGTGATTATAAATTGATTAAGGAACTTTTTTCCCGAGTGAGGGAGTATAAAGGTAAGGCAATGATTACGCCTTTATTCATGGTGCTCGAAGTACTGATGGAGGTTCTTATTCCTGCAATTATGGCGCAGATTATAGACGTCGGTGTTGCCCAAATGGATATAGCGATAATATTGAAGCTCTCGGCACTTCTTGTTGCTTCTGCACTTCTTTCTCTTTCTTTTGGTATTCTCGGTGCCCGATTTGGGTCTGTCGCTGCTGCAGGTTTTGCGACTAATTTGAGACATGATCTCTATGACAAAATCCAGGATTTGTCCTTTTCAGATATCGACAAATTCAGCCAATCAAGTCTCATTACTCGTCTTACGACAGATGTTCAAAGAATACAAATGCTATTTTCAATGTCGATAAGAATGTTTGTAAGATCTCCGATGATGCTTATCTTTGCATCGATTATGGCGCTTAGAAACGGAGGCTCGCTCTCAATTATATTCCTTGCTGTCATACCTGTTGCAGCAATCGGTGTATATCTCATGACCCATAAGACACACCGTTATTTCACAGCGGCTTTTAAAGGCTTTGATAGATTTAACCAAGTTGTAGGAGAAAATCTATCAGGGATAAGAACAGTTAAAGCCTTTGTAAGAGAAGAGAAAGAAAAGGAAAAATTTGATGAGAGTGCAGAGTATATAAGAGAAAACTTTGAAAAAGCCGAAAAGATGATGGCAATGATGAATCCTCTTGTTATGTTCGTCTCCTATGGCTGTATGATAGCTATATCGTATTTTGGAGCAAAGCTCGTAAATAAAGGCAGTATGGATACGGGTGCCTTAATGAGTATCTATACATATTCAACACAAATTCTCTCTTCGCTGATGATGACAGGAATGATCATCATCATGTATACGATGAGTAAACCGAGCATGGAAAGAGTGAGTGAGGTTCTTTCTTATTCTCCTTCAATGGATAGTAATGAAAACGGACTCAAAACTGTAGAGGATGGTTCGATTTCCTTCGATGGTGTTTCGTTCGGCTACAATAATTCTTCTCTTGTCCTCAAGGATATTAATCTTGAAATAAAGAGTGGAGAGATGGTCGGTATTATAGGGACAACAGGAAGTGGTAAAACGACACTTGTTTCTCTTATCGCACGTCTTTACGACCCATCGAAAGGAGAAGTAAGAGTCGGTGGTCATAGAACTGATGAATATAATCTCAAAGCACTTCGTGACAGTGTTTCTGTTGTTCTCCAGAAGAATACTCTTTTCTCGGGTACAATTGCAGAGAACTTAAGATGGGGAAATAAGGAAGCAACAGTATCTGAGATGGAAAAGGCGGCACAAATTGCTTCTGCTCTTCCTTTCATAAAAGAGAAGGAAGGTGGTTTTGATGCCCTGGTAGAGCAGGGAGGAACAAACTTCTCGGGAGGACAGAGACAGAGGCTATGTATTGCCCGTGCTCTCTTGAAGAATCCTAAAATATTAATCATGGATGATTCGACATCTGCTGTCGATACTGCAACAGATATGGAGATAAGAAAGGCATTGAGAAACAATGTTTCTAAAATGACGAGGATAATAATCAGCCAGCGCATCTCCTCAATCGAGGATGCCGACAAAATTATTATCATGAATAACGGTAGAATTGAAGATATAGGGACTCACGATGAGCTCTTAGTGCGTAATGAAGGCTATAAAAACCTCTACGAAACACAGACAAGGAGGGATGCATAATGGCTGGTAAACCTAATCCACAGGCAATGAGAAATATGCCGAAGGCAAAGAACCCACTTAAATCATTTTTGCGTCTCATGGGCTTTGTATTTGAAGGTAAGTGGGTCTATATCATAGTAATTTTACTTTGTATCATCGTATCGAGCCTTGCAACGACTTACTCTGCATCGTTCATTGGAACTTTTATTGATGAAATTGTAATTCCTCTCAAAGGTGTGGAGAACCCTTCTTTCAGTGCAGCTTTACAGAGCCTAGGGAAATTTGCAATAGTGATTTGTGTTGCAATATTAAGTTCCTATCTATCGTCATGGATCATGGTTGGTATATCACAAGGTGCGATATATAAAATGAGAACCCAGATGTTCGATAAGCTCGAGAGTCTTCCTCTCTCATATTTTGATCAGAATGCGAGAGGAACCATCATGAGTACCTTCAGTAACGATACAGACACAATCAATCAGCTTGTATCGAACGGACTAGTACAACTCCTGACAGCTGGAATTACCCTTATAATGGTACTCTTTTCGATGTTTTCGAACAGTGTAATCTTAACACTTGTGGTCTTTGTATTCATTGTTATAACATTTCTTGCTACATCAAAAGTTGGTTCTAAAAGTGGTCGCTATTATGCCTCTCAGCAGAAGGATCTAGCCGATGTAAACGGTTTTATCGAAGAGATGATAAACGGCCAAAGAGTAATCAAGGTGTTTACTCATGAAGATGAGAGCCGCAAAGACTTTGCCTTAATCAATGAGAAGCTCAATCATTCGATGGCGGATGCTTCATCCTGGGCCGGGAGTATGGGACCACTTAATAATAACCTGGGACATTTACAATATGTGGTACTGGTTCTCTTTGGTGCTGTTGCAATCATAAATAACCCTACTATCTATACAATCGGTGGCCTTGCAGCATTCTTACAATTGAGTAAATCCTTTACAAACAATGTCTCTCAAATCTCTCAGCAATCGAACAATGTTCTTGTAGCGCTCGCAGGAGCCGAGAGAGTCTTTGCTCTACTGGATCAAAAGAGTGAGGTAGATAATGGAAAAGTAACACTTGTTAGAGTAAATGATCATGGTTCGGATATGCACGAATCTCAGAAAAGTACCGGTAAGTGGGCCTGGAGAAAGGATGGAAAGCTCATTCCTTTTAAGGGAAGCGTCGTAATTGAGGGCGTGGATTTTGCTTATGTTCCTGGTAAAACTGTACTTCATGATATATCGCTCTATGCAAAGCCCGGACAGAAGATAGCATTTGTCGGTGCAACTGGAGCTGGTAAGACAACGATTACTAATCTATTAAACCGTTTCTATAATATAGAGAAGGGCGAGATTACAATCGACGGTATTAACATAATGGATATGTCTCTCTCGTCTTTGAGACGTAGTATGGCGATGGTGCTGCAGGATACTTCACTTTTCACAGGTACGATCAAGGATAATATTAGATATGGACGACTTGATGCGAGTGACGAGGATATTATAAAAGCTGCAAAACTTGCTAATGCTCACGACTTTATCATGATGATGCCTAATGGTTATGATACTGTAATTACTAATAATGGAGAGAATCTCTCCCAGGGGCAGCGACAGCTCTTATCTATAGCTCGTTGTGCTGTAGGTAATCCTCCTATTCTAATTATGGATGAGGCTACAAGCAGTATCGATACACATACCGAAGCTCTTGTACAGTCAGGTATGGATAAACTTATGGAGAATAGAACTGTATTTGTCATAGCACATCGCTTAAGTACGGTACGTAACAGTAACGCTATCATGGTGCTTGAAAATGGACGCATAATAGAGCGTGGAGACCATGATGACTTAATACGAGCTAAGGGAGTCTACTATTCGCTCTATACAGGAAGCACGGAACTCAGTTAAAACGAACCCTCACAGAAATGTGGGGGTTTTAACTTTTTTCTGATTTTGAGCTATGATATTTATATGTCTGAGAGGGTTTACATTTGTATTGATCTCAAGAGTTTCTACGCCTCTGTCGAGTGTGTTGAGAGAGGCTTAGATCCTATGAATACCAACCTCGTAGTTGCAGATCCAGAGCGCAGTGACAAAACAATTTGTCTTGCTGTATCTCCTTCTATGAAGGCATTAGGAGTTAAAAATCGCTGCCGAGTCTTTGAAATACCACGGAATATAAAGTATATAACGGCACCCCCGAGGATGCAGAAATATATCGATTATGCGGCATCAATCTACGGAGTATATTTAAAGTATATTGCTCCAGAGGACATATATGTTTATTCGATAGATGAAGTCTTTATGGATATTACAGGTTATCTAGAAAGATATAATCTATCAGCAAAAGATATGGCCTTTTTCTTGATGGAAGAGGTTAGAAAGGATGTCGGGGTTAGGGCCACATGTGGGATAGGAAGTAACCTCTATCTATGTAAAATTGCTCTCGATATAACAGCAAAACATGCTTCTGATTATATAGGTATTCTTGATGAGACAAGCTATAAAGAGAAACTTTGGGATCACACACCACTATCTGACTTCTGGCGAATAGGAAAGGGGATAGAAAAGCGTCTCAATAGACTCGGGCTTTATACCATGAGACAGATTGCACATACTCCCCTAGATATCCTCTACAATGAATTTGGAATAGATGCCGAGATATTGTTTGATCATGCCTGGGGAAGAGAGAGTGTCACAATTGCTGACATACTCTGCTATAAACCGAAAGAAAAGAGTATAAACTCGGGACAGGTATTGATGAGGGATTATTCTACCCAAGAGGGTGAACTCATCCTCAAAGAAATGGCTGATGATATTGCGCTCATGCTCACAAATAGAAAAGAGAAAGCATCATCGTTTTCACTTGCGATAGGCTATTCATCAAAAGACGGCGGTGGAATATCTAACGGAAGTGGAACGATAATAAGAGCTTCGTCAGACGACAGCGTAATACGTAGAGTATTCCTGGAAATATTTTTCCGTATTTGCGATAAGACGAAGAAAATTAGAAGATTCTATCTTACAGCGTCTTCTTTCGTGAGCGATGATGAATCTAAAGAGGGAGATCTCTTTCTTGATTTGGAAGGCGAAGAGAAGAAGAGATTGATTTACAGAGCTGTCCAGAACATCAAAAGCTTGTATGGAAAAAACAGCATACTCAAAGGTATGAACTACGAGACCTGTTCTACACAGAGGGAGAGAAACATGCAAATAGGGGGACATAAGAGTGGAGTCTAGGCGTATGAAGATGCCGATAGAGCAGAGAGCAAAGATTTTTCTTCCCTTCAGCGGAGTAAGAGGACTCGAGGAAGCCCTCTTGAGAAAGAGGGAAGAGAGGCTCAGAGAAGATAGGATCATACTCTCGGAAGACGGGGAGAGAGATATTAGTGAGGCATTGGTTAAAATAAGAAAAGGAAGTAAAGTAGAAGTAACGTATTATGACGGCACAAGATATCGTATTCTATCAGGCGTTGTCATGAAGAAGAATATACAACAAGGCTTTCTTACTATGGAAAACGGACCTGTTATTTATTTTCTTGATATACGCCAAATCGTAATTATTAATGATGAGAGCTAATATATATTTAAAAATCAAGTTCATTGATAACTGGTATAGATTCCATGGCGCCAGGGCGAGTGGCGGTGAAAGAAGAGGCCTTTGTAGCCAATTCTAATCTTTTATTGAGATCTACATTTTTTATTGATAAGGCTAGAAAATAGCCCAAAAATGTATCTCCACAAGCTGTTGTATCGACACAATTTGTCTTTAGCGCGGGAGTATATATTGTCTTCTCGCTTCTTTTTTCTTTATAGATAGAGCCCTTATCTCCAAGAGTGAGGAGGATATCTGCGGAGGGGAATTTCTCTCCTGCTTGTATTATGCTCTCTTTATAGCTTGGAATATTGTCAAGAATTTCTCTTTTCAAAAGAAGAGACATTTCAACTTCATTTAGAATCAATAGGTCTATTTTCTCTAAAGGAAGAGAAAATAGGTTGTCTTCAAAAGGAGAGGGATTGAGACATATTTTGATCCCGCGATCAGAGGCCTCATTAATTATTATATCCAAATTATTTATTTCATTTTCAAGTACAATCCAGTCTCCCTTTTCGTATTGAGAGAGGACACTCATAATGTAATCAGTGCTGTTTTCTCTGTTGGCGCCTCCATAGAGAATGATTGAAGAGCATTTCTTTTCGTCCAGTAGAATGGTAGCTGAGCCGGTATATGTATCCTTCTTTACATTTATGAGTGAAGTGTCAACCAGAAAAGAAGAAAGTATATCTTTTATCCATATTCCGTCTTCTCCGATTGTGGCGGCTAATTGAGTCTCTACACCAGCCTTCCTAATTGCTACAGCTTGGTTGGCACCTTTTCCACCTGCTGAGATGGAGAGAGATGAAGAGCAAATAGTCTCTCCTTGAATTAAAAAACGCGGGAGAGTGAATGTTCTATCTATGTTAATTGAACCAAATACAAGTACCTTCATTATAGTCCTCTTGATAATTATAGGATAAAGAGCATTACTTTTCATATATTTTTTCTGTGCACTTTTTCTGTCGACAAGAAGTCTCTCTAGGGCTAATATAAAGAAGTTGAAAAAGGGAGGGATAGAATGAGTTTGGGTAAGTTTCTCGATTGTGAAAAAGGAAAGGAAGGATTACTTTATAGAGCATATTATGCATTCTTCTTTTCAGGTATGATGGCTAATGTATTGGGGTCTATTCTTCCATGCATAATAAATGAAAGTGGGCTTTCTCTTTCATTTCAAGGAACGCTCCTTTCAATAAATCAAATCGGAAATCTTCTTGCAGTTTGGCTTTCCGGCTTTATTCCATACGCTATAGGTAGAAAAAAGAGCACAGTTTTTCTTGGCTCCGGAATAGTAATCGGTTTTCTGATTATGGTACTAAGCGGTAATAAGTATCTATTGCTTCTTGCCTTTGTCGCACTTGGCGTTGGAAGAGGAACAATGAGCAATATAACTAATGTTCTTGTCGGCGAAAATGCAGGCAATAAGGCTGCAGGACTCAACTTACTACATGCATCATTTGCAATAGGTGCATTTATTTCTCCATTTATTGTCGTCCTCTCTGGTGATGAAAGATGGCGTATTCCTGCTCTTGTTATTGCATTAGGTATGTCGAGTGCGCTTATTTTCTTTTCTTTTTCTCCTCTTAACAATAAAAAAGAAGTGAAAGCCAAGTCAGATGATGCAATCCCACGTCAGTTTTCTTTCTGGCTTAATACCATGATTCTTTTCTGTTATCTATGTGGAGAATCGACATTCATGGGGTGGCTTGTTACATATCTCATGGGAGAAGGTATATTCCCATCCGCACTTGCAAACGCAATGGCATCTCTACTATGGCTCATGATACTTCTTTCTCGTTTAATTACAGCATCTCTTTCAAGAAAAGTAAGAAAGGAGTCAATTATTCTATTTTTGGGTTCTTCAATGTTCTTATTCACATTCCTTCTAGTCAATACGAGAAATACTATTCTTGCAGCTGTAAGTGTTCTTGCAATTGGATTGAGTATGGGAGGTATATACCCAACGGTGCTTTCAACAAACGATAAGAAATATAATAAGTCGACGATTGCAACCGGTGTATGTATCGCAGTGGCAACAATTGGTGCAGTCGTAATGCCAAGTATTGTGGGATATCTTGCTGATAATTTTAATATTGGAATAGCACTCAGAGCGATTTTGGTTCCACTTGGAATAATGGTTATTCTTCAGATAGTAAAACTTGTAATTGCCTTAAAGAGTAAAGGTGATTTAGCATGAGAGGAAACGAGAAATACTACGAATTGTATAATAAAGATCCTGAGGGTGTTTCATTCTGTCCCTATCGTGTAAGTCCACTTGGAGCGCATATAGATCATCAAAAGGGAATTGTTAATGGGTTTGCGATCGATAAGGGTATTACCGTTTATTACGGCCGTAAACAAAATGGCGTTGTTGAGCTCATGTCCTTGTCGTATGATAAGCGAGCACAGTTCTTTGTTTCCGCTGTCGAAGATGAGAAAGTTGGAGATTGGGCTGATTATTTAAGGGGTGCGACCAAAGTGCTTGGCGAGAAATATAAACTCTCGTACGGTATTAAGGCTGTTATAGAGGGCTCTCTTCCGATAGGAGGACTCAGTAGCTCATCAGCTGTCACGATTTCATTTCTTAACGCATTAGCTGATGTAAACGGCATACATCTATCCGGCTGGGACATAATTAAAATTGCAAAGAAAGCGGAGAACGAATATGTTGGTGTGAATTGTGGGCTCTTGGACCAAAGTACGGAAGTTCTCAGCCGTAAAAACCATCTTTTTTCTCTTGATACGCTTGATTCTTCCTTCATCAATTATCCTATGAGCGACAATATGCCTCGCTTTAAGATAGCTATGCTCTTTTCAGGCCTTGAGCGTAATTTGAAGAGCAATAACAGTTATAACTTAAGACAGGATGAGTGCAAGGCTGCATCCTACGCACTTCTTTCATACGCCGGGATGGAATACGGACAATTCAAGGATTCTGTTCTGAGAGATGTCCCTAAAGAGATCTTTGAAGAATATAAAGATAGGCTTCCTCTTCCATGGAGACGTAGAGCCCAGCATTTTTACACTGAGATGGACCGTGTAATAAAGGGCCGTGATTATTGGCTTAAAGGTGATATAGAATCATATGGAAAACTTGTTTTCGAGAGTGGCTTGTCGTCGATAGAGAATTATGAGTGTGGGTCGGATGAACTTATTACACTATATAATATATTGCGTAATACAGACGGCGTCTTAGGCGCACGTTTCTCCGGTGCTGGTTTTAAGGGGTTTGTTCTCGCCTTGATCAAAGAAGGTATGGAAGAGAGGGTTCTATATAATACAGAGAAGGCATACCTTAAAGAGTATCCATTACTCGCGGGTAAATACCACGGGTATACATCCTCGTCCTCTGATGGCGTAAAAGGAAAGGAGATGTAAAGTGAAGACAATAATACTTGCAGCCGGTTATGCAACAAGAATGTATCCCCTTACTTTAAATTTCCCAAAGCCCCTTTTATCTGTCGGAGAGAAAACCATCATCGACTATCTCTATTATGATATTACTTCGTTCTCTGACGATAAGATATATTGTGTGACGAATGAGCGTTTCTATAGTAGGTTCCAAGAGTGGGCTAGAGGAAAGAAGAATGTAATTGTTCTTAGTGATGGAACATCTACTAATGAAACAAGGCTTGGAGCATTGAAGGATATACTATTTGTCCTTGAAACGGAAAAAGTTAGAGAAGATATATTCGTTCTTGCAGGAGATAACCTAGTAGACTTCTCATTTAAGGATTTTGTCTTATATGCACAGAATAAAAATACAAGTGCGGTTATGAGACATTTTGAGAGCGATAATGAAAAACTCAAAAAAACTGGAGTATGTACTATAGATAATGATGAAAGAATAATATCTATGGAGGAAAAACCATCTAATCCACGCTCTAATTGGGCAGTTCCTCCGTTTTATTATTATGTAAAGAATGATCTACCTTATTTAAATAAAGCTGTTTCGAGCGGAATTAGTACAGATGCTCCCGGGTCATTCGTTTCATATCTATCATCAGTGAGTTCTGTTCACGCGTTTCTCATGAAGGGGAAACGCTACGACGTGGGCTCAATTGAGGGGTATGAGAAGATCAAAACGGAGTATAAAGGGATAAAGGCCGAATGAAATTTCTAGGAAATATAATTTGGCTTATATTCGGTGGTCTTTTATCATCCATTGCATGGGCCTTTTATGGCGTTCTTTGGTGCGTTACGATTGTTGGAATACCCTTAGGACTACAATGTTTTAAGTTTGCTTCCCTTACTCTTTGGCCATTTGGTCGAGAGGTGGATTACTCAGGAGGAACTTTCAAAACGATTGTAAATATAATTTGGATGATATTCACAGGTATCGAAATGGCTCTCGTTGATGTAATTCTAGGCCTTCTCCTTTCTATTACTATTATTGGAATACCATTTGGAAAGCAATTCTTTAAACTAGCATCTCTCTCTCTACTTCCTTTTGGGTCGACTGTTAGGTGATATAGTTTATATAGTTTCTTTAATGAAGGATTGTATTTTATCTTTCTTTTTTATCCAGTCCTCTTCACTCGATGTGCCGACTCCGAGGAATGAGTATTCCACTCCAAGATAATTGAACATCTCCGTGAATGCTTTCTTTAGAATGGAGAACTCTACATCATCGTCTTCGGCTCCTGCGTTAAGTATGACTGAGATTTTCTTATCTCTCCAGTCGTCCTTTTCTAATGCATAGAGCCTATCAATGAATGTCTTCATCTGTGCTGTAACCTGCCACCAATATATCGGTGAAACAAGATATATCCTATCTGCATTTTTGAACAATTGGAGAATGTCGATCATATCATCCTTTTGGATACATTCTCCCTTTCTTACTTCATGGCAGTATCCGCAAGCTGAACAGTATCCAATTCTTTTTTCTCTGAGATGGATGATGAGTCCATTTGTTTCATCCTTTATAAGGGAAGCAATTCTATCTGAATACATGTCCTTACGCGGACTTGATGCAACAATTAAAGTCTTCATTTTTATACTCCATAACCAAAGATAATATATAAAGTAGAAAAGGAAAGTGTGAAAAAAATAAAAAACTTTAAAAAGGGTATTGAGCATAAAGAGCAAAAAGTGATATG